>DYET01000197.1 GCA_020725625.1 Desulfovirgula sp.
ACGTGCGTCCATGCACACTTAAGCTGCGGCTGCATCCTCCGAATTGCGTCAAAAATATTCGGTTATTGTTTCTGGATTCTGTATTCCTCTTCATATGCATATCTTTAACTTAAACAAGGCGCTTCTATACCACGTCCCGGTTAAACCTGTTCATGGCCGCCTCAATTCCCTCTCCGATAAGGGCTATGACGGCGTCTGCAGCCCTTTCCAGGGTGCGCCCGGCAATCTCTTCCTCCTCCGGGGTGAGCCTGCCCAGCACCCATTCGGCCACATCGCGATCCGGGTCCGCAGGCCTGCCGATCCCTATGCGCAGGCGGGCGAAATCGCCGCTGCCCAGCTTTTCTATGATGGACTCCATGCCCCGGTGGCCGCCGTGCCCCCCCCGGGGCTTAAGCCTTATTTTCCCCGCTGGAAGGTCGATGTCGTCATAAACCACCAGCAGGCCGGCCGGGGGGATTTTAAACCAGTTCACCAGGGCGGCCACCGAGTTCCCGCTGAGGTTCATATAGGTCTGGGGCTTGGCCAGTATGACGGTCTTTCCTGATACCGACACCCGCCCGGTCAGGGACTTGAAAAGGGGTCTGGACACCGCCGCCCCGAGCCTTTCGGCCAGCCCGTCCACCAGCCGGAACCCCATGTTGTGCCTGGTCCCGGCATAATCCGGGCCCGGGTTTCCCAGCCCCACCACCAGATACATCATCAACCCCTCCATGATGAACATTTTAACCCGGAACCGCCCCGTATTCAAGCGGCTGCAGGCCGGGCCGGAAGGGGTTTAAAAAACCCCGCCTCAAGCGGGGGTTCCTGCATTACAGCGTCCCGGGCAAAGTGGTTGTTACATTGGGCTCCATGCCGGGAATCAGGGGTCCTCCGGGAACAACCGCCGACACTGCAGAGAAGGGGATGTAAACCACCCGCATGGTGTCCAACATCACGTGAAGGACCAGGTAATCCTCCCCCACCATGTGAATCATCCCGGTGATTCCGAAGGGCCCCGAACCCGGGACAACGGCACCGCCGCCGGCGGGCACCACCGGCACCGGGGCCACCGGGCTCATACCCATGATATAGACCGTCACCTGCTGGTTCTTCAGCATCCTTATCGCCCTGGCAAAGTTTATTTCACCGGGATCCGGCGAGGTGGGACTGGGCGCTGGCGGACAATACCCCGGCGGGTAGGGCGACATCCCCCCAAATTCCGGCGTCACGTATCCGGAAACGTCAACACCCTCCACTTTGGCATCTACTTTTTTATCTTCTTGATCAAACATAATGCTGCCCCCTTTTAAATTTTTTGTGCTACAGAATATGCAGGGGGCGCCGGGTTGGTGAATATTCCCTCCAGGCCAAAAACCTTCCATGGGTGACGGAGGTCAAGCCGTCCTGTTCAGGGGACCTTTTCTTTCTCGTCATCATTCCCGGGAGTTTCCCCGCCTTCAGAATCCCCAGTCTCCTCCGCCGGGGCAGTCACCGTAACCACCGTGGCCCCCGGGTCGTCCAGGACATTAACCCCCTTGGGCAGATCCAGGTCGGAAACCGTTATGCTGTCCCCGGGCTCCATCCCGGTGACATCCACGGTAACCCGGTCGGGAATCCTGGCCGGCAAGCAGGAAATCTCCAGATTTCGCAGGACAATCCGGGCAAGGCCCCCGGAAACCCGGCCGGAAATATGGATTGGAACCGAGGTCCGAATCTTGTCCCGCAGTGAAATTTGCTGAAAGTCCGCGTGGATAATCGTCTTGTTTATAGGATCCAGCTGCAGGTCCCTGACCATCACCTTATAAGGTCCGCCGTTGCCGGAAACCTTGAGGTTGATGATGGTGTTCCGGCCCGCCTGGAGGGCGCCCTTCACTTCCTTTTCCGGCACCTCCAGGGACAGGCTTTTTAAGGTTTTCCCGTAAACCACGGCCGGTATCAGGCCCTTGCGGAAAAGCTCCTTGCGGTAACTCCTGCTCATGTTCCCCCGGACAGAGGCTTCAATACTGTACTCGGGCATCTTCACACCCCTCTTTGATCATACCGTGCACGGCAATTTTATTTTTTAGTATTTCCCTTAATTTGTCATATCAAACCGGACGGAAGCATAGCAATATTTATAAATGGCAATCGGCCGCCACCGGCGGGGACCGTGGAACCGGAACCCAGCAGCCGATGTGAAAACTCCTTTAGATTAATCGATAATGAAGGGGGGTCAAAATTGCGCAAAAGCAAGCAATTTTTGGGTATGCCCGTGATAAGCCTGGAAGAGGGCCAGCAGGTGGGTTCGATCAGAGGGCTGGTGGTCAACCCCGCCTTTAAAAATGTGGCCGCCCTGATTATAGAGCAAAAAGGCTGGTTCAGGGAGCAAAAATTCATACCCTTCAGCAAAGTGCACAACATCGGTGACGATGCGGTGACCATCGACCGCGTGTCCAGGGCCGAAAAGGGGGTCAGCATGCCGGAAATATTAAAGCTGATCAAGGAGAGGGTAAATGTTGTCGGGTCCCGCCTGGTCACCGAAAACGGCACCGTTCTCGGCGTGGTCGACGAGTACTACGTCGACCTGCAGACGGGTGACATCGTAGGCCTTGAGTTCTCCGGGGGAACAGTTAGCAACCTGATGAAGGGGAGCGCTTTTCTGGACATAGATTATGTCCGCACCCTGGGATCGGCGGTAATAGTCTGCAGCGACTCATCCCTGGACACCATGGTCAAGATGGACGGCGGGCTGATGGAAACCCTCCGCAACTTGAGTGAAAACACCGGCCAGCTGCTGGAAAGCACCCTGCAGAAAACCAGGGGGTGGGGCCGCAACCTCAACCAGTCCCTCAGTCAGTCAATAGAAAAACTCAGAAGCAGCAAAAAGACAAATGGAAACTCGGCAACCGGGGACCCTGCGGCCAGGGAGGACACCTGCAGCTGCGGCCGGCATAAAGAGGAGGAGGGGCCTAAAACAACGGAATCCCCGGCTTCCTTTCAGCCGCCGGAAAGCGCGGCAGACGACCGAATTCCGAGGGAGAAGTGAAATGCCGGTCAGCTGGCGGTTTAAAAAAATTCCGGATTTTGCCGCCCCCAGGGCGGCTTTTACGAATCAAAAAGCTTGCTCACACTCAGGTCCTCGTGGATCCTGATAATGGCTTCCCCCAGCAGCGGGGCGACCGAAAGAACTTTCATCTTGGGTATGATCTTTTCCGGAGGGACCAGGATGGTGTTAGTAACCAGGACTTCCTTGACGGGCGCCTCCTCCAGCCGCTGGATGGCGGGCCCGCTCAATACCGGGTGGGTACAGCAGATGTAAATATCTCTCGCTCCCCAGTCCTTGAGGGCCTTGGCTCCCTGGACAATGGTCCCCGCCGTGTCTATTATGTCGTCAATCATAATCACATTTCGGTCGTGCACATCCCCTATTATATTCATGATTTCGGCCACGTTCGGCTCCGGCCGGCGCTTGTCGATAATGGCGATGGGGGCCCCTATGCGCTCGGCCAGGTCCCTGGCCCTGGTCACGCCGCCGAGGTCCGGCGAAACCACGATCAGGTCACTGAGCTTTTGCTGCAGGAAATACTGGGCCAGAATGGGCACGCCGGGCAGGTGGTCGACGGGAATGTCGAAAAATCCCTGGATTTGTCCCGCGTGAAGGTCCATGGTAATCACTCTTCTGGCACCGCTGGCAAAGAGGAGGTTGGCTATCAGCTTGGCGGTAATCGGGTCCCGGGCCCTGGTCTTGCGGTCCTGGCGGGCATAGCCGTAATAGGGAAGCACCGCCGTGATCCTGCGGGCCGACGCCCTGCGTACCGCGTCCACCATAATCAACAGTTCCATGATGTGCTCGTTGACCGGGGAAGAGGTGGGCTGAATGATAAAGACGTCGGCCCCTCTTACGCTCTCGTTGATTTTTACCTGGATTTCCCCGTCGCTGAAGTGCCCGACCTGGGCCGCTCCCAGCGATACTCCGAGGTACAGGGCTATCTCCTCGGCCAGCCGGGGATTGGCGTTTCCGGTAAAAATTTTTAGCCTTCTGCGGGAAGTCATTTAAATATACCTCCGTATATGATGTGGGAGGTGAAAGGCCAAAGAGGCATGTCCTCGTAGTCTTTTTCCGGCAAATTCCTCTCAACCTTACTTTGCACTATTCGCCCTTCCGGCCTTTTCTGCCGGACCAGCCGGGGATGTTCTTCTGTTTGTCCCTAGCCACTCCCAGGGCACCGTCCGGCACGTCCTTGGTGATGGTGGAGCCGGCTCCCACCACCGCTCCGGCCCCCACCCGCACCGGGGCCACCAGGTTTGCGTTGCTGCCTATGAAGGCGTTGTCCTCGATAATGGTGGTCCATTTTTTTTTGCCGTCATAGTTGCAGGTTATCGTTCCGGCCCCCACGTTGACGTCCCGCCCCAGGACTGCGTCCCCTACGTAGCTGAGGTGGGGCACTTTTGTGCCGTACCCTATTTTAACCTTTTTCAACTCTACGAAATCACCCACCTTTACCTGTCCGTCCAGCACGCACCCGGGCCTGATGTAGGAATAGGGCCCGATTACACAGTTGCTGCCGATGTCGCTGTCCTCTATCACCGACTGCCTGACCGCGACATTGTCGCCGAGACGGGCGGATACAAGCTGGGTAAAGGGTCCGATGGAGCATCCCCGCCCGATCACGGTGTCGCCCTCGATAATGGTACCTGGGTAAATGACGGTGTCCCGGCCGATGGTTACGCCGACATCTATGTACACCGCCGAGGGGTCCGTGATGGTCACGCCGGAAAGCATCAACTGCCGGTTGATTCTGGCGGCCAGGGCAGCCCGGGCAAGGGCCATCTGGCAGCGGTCGTTGATACCCATGATCTCCACGGGGTCGGCCACCTGGACGGCGGTCACCACCCTGTCTTCACCTACGTAGCGTCCGATTACGTCCGGCAGGTAGTACTCCCCCTGGACGTTGTCCGGCCTGACCAGACCCAGGGTTTCGAAAAGCCCCCGGGACTTGAAACAGTATATGCCGGTGTTTATTTCCCCGACTGCCAGGTCTTCCGGCGCAGCATCCTTTTCCTCGACGATCCTGTGCACCCTTCCCCGATTGTCCCTGATCACCCTTCCGTATCCGGCCGGGCTGTCAAGGACGGCGGTCAGGACGGTAGCCTGGGCACCGCTTTCCCTGTGGGCTGAAACGACTCTTTTCAGGGTGTCCGCCGTAACCAGCGGAGTATCCCCGCACAGTACCAGAATGTCCCCCGCAAAGTCCTGCAGGATCGGGGCCGCCTGCTGCAGGGCATGGGCCGTGCCCAGTTGTTCGTGCTGAAAAACAACCTCCGCCCGTCCCCTTGTTTCCTGTTCCACCAGGTCTCCGCCAAAGCCCGCCACCAGTATAACCCTGTCAGATCCGGCTTCCCTGGCCGCCTTCAGCACATGGCAGACCATCGGCAGTCCGCATATTTTATGCAGGACCTTCGGCAAATCCGACTTCATTCTGGTTCCTTTTCCCGCTGCAAGGATCACGGCTGCCAGGCTCATTACCCAGCCCTACCTTTCTTATTGGGGAATCGAAAAGCTAGAGTTTAAAAATCCTATTTTATTCTATGCTTATCGAATCCCCTTTTCCCAATTCCTTTTAACTCTGCATTTTCCACGGCCTGAAAATATTTTTATGTATTCAACATAAACGGGGGTTTCCCTCTATCTTGGATTATTTTTTGAGTTTTCACACAAAAAGAGAGCCTAGGCTCCCTTATGTTCCTGCTATTTCTGAATATTAAGTATTTTTAGTCTCCGCCGGGGAACCCCGCCAGTCGATCCGCGCGACAACCACTGCCTTGGAATTTCGAACTTACAGCGCGGCTTCGTAAGCCTGTAACACGGCTGTCTGGATCACTTCCCGGGCAGAAGACGTGATGGGGTGGGCTATATCCCTGAATTCGCCATCGGGAGTTTTCCTGCTGGGCATGGCGACAAACAAGCCGTTTTGACCTTCCACCACCTTGACGTCATGTATCACAAACATGTCATCCAGTGTAACCGAAACGATCGCTTTCATCTTACCTTCCGTCAGAATTTTACGCACCCTTACGTCAGTTACGACCACAGCCCCTCACCACCTTCCTGTTTTTGGGTTTTACTTAATGATTCTGATTGAATTCTCCATTGATAAAAAAATTCCTTCATTTTTCCAGTTCCATATAAAAATTATTCCTAAATAAATAAAAAATAAAAGCGGCTGCCCTTAAAAAGGGCGGGCCGCTTCAATTTCGGCGCCGGCCATTTGTTCCCCCTACAAAATTTCCAGGATATACCCGGACTTTTTAAGCTCGCTGGTGACTTTTTCTACATGATCCCAGTTCATTGTCTCAAGCAAAAACTCCACCTCGGCCTCCTTCAGGGGAACCCTGGGGCTTGACCGGTCGTGAACGATGGAAATAATGTTTACCTGCTGGTCTGAAACCAGCGAAACTATCTTCCTGAGGCTGCCCGGCCTGTCCGAGAGGACGGTTTTGATCCTCAGGCGCCTGCCCGACTTAATCAGCCCTCTTTCAATAATGGTGGAAAGCACGTTGACATCGATATTTCCGCCGCTGATTACGACCACCGCGTTAAGCCCACGGAGATCCAGCCGGCCGTGCAGCACCGCCGCCAGGCCGGCGGCCCCGGCCCCCTCGACCACCGTCTTTGCCCTTTCCAGCAGCATCAGTATGGTCTGGGATATCTCCTCATCGTCAACCAGGACCACATCGTCCACGTATTTTTTGATCAGATCCAGGGTAATGCGCCCGGGACGGCGCACATTTATACCTTCAGCAACGCTCCCGGCAAGGGGTGTTTCCCTGACCCGGCCGGCCTTCCAGCTGAGGTAGACGGCCGGGGAGGCGGCCGTCTGCACCCCGTAAACCCGGATCCTTGGCTTAAGGGATTTCAGGACAAAAGCCACCCCGCCCAAAAGTCCCCCGCCCCCCGCCGGGACAACAACGGCATCAACCTCGGGGAGCTGGTCCAGTATTTCAAGGCCCACAGTACCCTGGCCGGCTATTACGTCGGCGTCGTCGAAACTGTGCACGTAAGCCGCGCCGGTTTTCTCGCTGATTTCCACAGCCTTTTCAAAGGCCTGGTGATAGTCCTTGCCCCAGAGGACGACCTCTGCCCCGTAGCCCCTGGTGGCCATGATTTTGGTTATGGGGGACGCCTCGGGCATTACAACGGTGGCCTTCAGGCCGGCTCTGGCAGCGGCGCAGGCCACTCCCTGGGCGTGGTTCCCGGCCGAGGCCGAAACCACCCCTCTGGCCCTCTCCTCCGGCGTCAGGGCATTGACCTTGTTGTAGGCCCCCCTGATTTTAAACGATCCCGTTTTCTGCATGTTCTCAAGCTTGAGGTAGAGGTCGGCGCCGGTGAGACTGCTAAAAAAGCGGGAATAGTGCAGCGGAGTCAGGTGAATAACGTCCTCCATCAATTTTCGGGCTTCCTTTACCCGATCAACCGTGATTTGCGACAAGGCCCTTTCCCCCCGGAATTCAGCCGCCGGGCCCGTCAAACGGGACCTTCAGGCCGTCTCCAGAACCTTGCTGACAAGCTCGAGGTCACTTGGCTTATCCACGTCCACCCCTACCTCGGGGTACATGGTCACCACCACTGCCCCCCGGACCCCCAGCAGGTCGGAGGCTTTTCTTTCGGCTTCCTTGAGTGTGACCATGCGCAGCATGAACTTGATCAGAAAGGGTATGCCCATTAACCTGCTCAGCCGGATGGGGCTCTTCCGGGCGTCGACCAGCTGCTGCCCTTTGCTCATGCAGCGATGCACCGCGCCGGGCGCCACAAGAAAAAGGTTTCCCCCGGTGAAGTCCCCCTCTTTGAAGGTGACGTATGTCCGCCTGGTCCGGTTAAAGCTTGTCTCGACCACTTCCCGGGGCACCACCGGGTAATAGATGTCCGCAGACCTGTCCCCGCACCTGTCCAGAAAGTCTTCTATGGCCCGGGTGGTAATCAGCGGTATGTCGCAGGTAGCCAGGAGAACCCTTTCCGCCCCGGGAAGGTTTTCCACCCCCCTGGCAAGATTTTCCATTAGGTTTCCCTCCGCCGGGACCACCCTGATGTCTTTCCGGCTGCAGAAATACGGCAGATCAGGGGGGCCTACCACCACGATCCTGTCAATCCGCACCGAACTCCTCAAAGCGTCGATCACGTATTCAATCATGGCCTTGCGGCCGATGGTGATCATTGCCTCATACGGTACCGAACTGCACTGTTTCAGCGGGCCGTCATTCCTGCTTCCGGCCAGAACCACAGCGTCCACCATCCGTCACTTAGCCTCCCGCATGGCGTTTAACAGACTTTGCTCGGCGTTTTCTATGTGTTCCCGGGCAAGAGACTGAGCCATCTCGACATTGCGTTCGCTGATGGCCTCAACAATGGCCCGGTGCTCGCTGAGGGCGTCCCTGGACCGGCCCGGCTGCGACAGGGAAGTGGTCCGGAAACGCTGAATCTGCTCCTTCAAGTGAGTGATGATCTGCACCAGTCGCTCATTCCTGCAGGCCTTGTAAATCAGGTCGTGAAAGCAGACATCGGTCTCCACGATGGCGTCAATATCTTGTTTTTCGTTGACTTCAGAAATCTGCACCAGAGACCTTTCCAGTTCCTCCAGTTCCTCGTCCGTTATCCTTTCGGCAGCCAGCCCGGCGGCCAGCGCCTCCAGGGAAGCCCTGACTTCAAAGATGTCAACGATGTCCTTCACAGATATTCCGGCCACATAAGCACCCTTGCGGGGGATCATGACCACGAATCCTTCCAGTTCGAGTTTTCTGATGGCCTCCCTGACAGGCGTCCTGCTCACGCCCATTTCGTCGGCCAGCTGCATTTCCATCAAACGTTCCCCGGGTTTTAACCGGCCCTGAATGATGGCTTCCCTTAGTGACTCAAACACCAATTCGCGCAGGGGCTTGTAGTTGTCAAGCCTGATTGGAACCAGCCTGGCCTCGCCCATGATTGACTCCTCCTACCACCATACTCCACTCTAATTGTAATCTTTTCCACATGGCACTGCAAGAAACTTGTTTCAACGTGCAGCCCCGGCCTTTCCCGGGGCCGGTATTCTTTTACAGGGTGGACGTGACTATTACCCGGCAGCCCGGCAGTTTCAGCCGTGAAGCCACCATCCGGGCATCGGCGGGGCTGGCGCACAGCCCGAAGACCGTCGGCCCGCTGCCGCTCATCAGGGCGCCCGCCGCCCCGGCCGCCATCAGCGATCTCTTTATCTCCGTTATCTCGGGGTGCAGGGAGGCGGTGACCTTTTCCAGCACATTGCCCATCAAAGCCGCCAGGGTGTTTAAGTCCCTCTTTTCCAGCGCCCTGACCACCGCACCGGTATCCGGCCCGGGACCGGCCGGAAAGCTGTCATAAAGGCTGTATATCTCGGCGGTGGAGACACCGAACGGGGGTTTGACCAGCACCACCCCGAAGCCTGAAAAGGGGGGCAGGGGTGTCAGAACCTCGCCTTTTCCCCCGACCAGGGCCGTTCTCCCCAGCAGGCAAAAAGGAACGTCGGATCCGATGGTTTCTCCAAGCCTGATCAAATCCTCCAAGGCGGCGCCCAACCCCCACAGCCGGTTTAACGCCCCGAGGGCAGCCGCGGCGTCGGCCGAACCCCCGGCCAGGCCTGCCGCCACCGGGATTTTTTTATGGATGAAAATTCCTGCTCCCCCGCCACGGCCGTACTCCCTGCGGACGGCCATGGCGGCCCGGTAAACAATGTTGCCGGGGCCCTCCGGAACTTCCGGGTGATCGCTTTCCACCCGGATCTCCTTCTCCAGGGCCCGCACTACCAGGATGTCGTGCAGCTCGAGGGGCTGCATGACCGAGAGGATTTCATGGTACCCGTCGGGCCTAGTCCCCAGCACGTCCAGGGACAAGTTTATTTTTGCCCGGGCTTCTATCTTCATAATTATTTATATCTCCGGCAGCTTCGATTTAATAGATAATAATACCAGTATAAATTAAAATATCCCTTTTTATTTTTTTATAACCTCCGGGGCATGTCAAGGCTAATTGCCGTAAACATATTTTTTTACTGCCCGGGGCTTTTCAATCACCACCCGCGGTACAGGTTAATACTATTGTTTTAAAAATCAGCAGATCGGAGTGATCATGTTTTGACCCTGGAACTGCGCGGAATCGAAACCGGATCGAGGGTGGAAATAATCAGGTCGGCCCGCAGGCTCAACTACTACGCCGGGGACCAAAAGATCAAGACGTACCCGGTTGCCGTGGGAAAGCACTCAACCCCTACCCCTCTGGGTATTTTCAAGGTCATCAACAAGATTGTCAAACCCGGCGGAATCCTCGGGACGCGGTGGATGGGGCTTGATATCCCGGGCGGGAATTACGGCATCCACGGCACCAACAACCCTTCTTCCATCGGTAAATTCATTTCCAACGGCTGCATCAGGATGTACAACAGCGACGTAGAGGAACTCTTTCCCAGGGTCAATATCGGAACCCCGGTAACTATCACCGACGGCAAGGACAACCCCCCGCAGGGGCCGGGAGGGGATAGAAAGCACGTGGTCAGGCCGGGCGACACCCTGTGGAAAATTTCCCGGATGTACGGGGTAACAATCGATGCCATCGTCAAGATCAACAACATCCCCAACCCGGACGTTCTGGTCCCGGGGCAGTTACTGGCCATCCCGTAACGCGGCGCAGGAGGAATGCGGGGAAGCACTAAACCTCTTAAAACCCAACGAGCTTGCGGTTCGGGGCTACCTGCGCAGGAGAAGCCAGGCGCCACCCGCCATGAGCAGCGTACCCCCGACCCGGTACCAGTTAAAGG
This sequence comes from Desulfovirgula sp., assembly GCA_020725625.1. Classification (GTDB taxonomy): domain Bacteria; phylum Bacillota; class Desulfotomaculia; order Desulfotomaculales; family Desulfocucumaceae; genus JAILZP01. The sequence continues at coordinate 10,779 of DYET01000197.1, forward strand.
GCATCTTTTCCATGCCGAACAGGCCCAGGTGGTCAATCAGGCCGGCGGTAAACACCTGCCCCAGGATAATGGCGGTGGTGGCCGGGGCGACGCCCACCTTGGGAATGCTTTTTATTACCATGTAGATAATCATTACCCCCAGAATCCCCCCCAGGTAGCTGTACAGGGGCACCTGGCCGAACAGATGCAGCTTTAAATCGCCCGTTTTGAAAATGAACAGCAACAGGGACACGAACGCGAGGCCCACCAGGTGAACCACGAAGGTGGCTTCCATCAGCCCGACCACCTTGCTCAGGGAGGTATTGAGGGTCCCCTGGAGGGCCATGGTCATTCCGGAAAGACCGGCGATCAAGAGGGCAAACAGCCTTGCACCCATTTAAATCCCCTTTCACCAGTTTTAAGCCGCCGGGTCACACGTGGGGAGAATATCCCTGGCAGTGTTTTCCATAAAATCACCCCCTTGCATCTGGGGGTATTTTTTGTCGATGCAGCATCTTAATATACATTAAAAGAAAAGCAGTTTGCGGATCCGGCGGGGCCCACCGCCGGATCCGCAGGGGCAGGCGCCTCGATCGGGCCGCGGGCCGGACGGAGGGTTTCCGGCACAGCGTCAGCCGAGGCGCCGGCCCCAGTTCAACACGCTCCCGGTTCTCCCCTGATCAGCCCGGCCGCCTGCGGAAGGATTATCAGGGCCGCCGGTGCCTTCCCCGGTGTCCTGCCTTTTCCTTTCCGCAAAGGGGGGGTTTTGGGGCCGCGGCTGCATCATTTTATTCAGCAGCGCCAGCAGGAGGGCGTTTTCCGGCTTTTGGGCCTGAGGCCCCAGGAGGCCGAACAGCAGCGCGGGGTCCAGTGCCGGCGGCCCTCCCCGTTCCCCGTGCTGGCCTTCCAGCATTTTCAGGAGGGCAGCAATCAGCGGGTCCTCTCCCGCCGGCCTGGGTGTCGCCAAACCGGGGGCCCACTGCTTGTTCATAACACTGATTATGCCCAAAAGGTTCACCAGGCTGATCATAAGCATGGTGTCGTGGTGGTCGGCTTTTTCCCCCGACAAGTAATCCACCAGCCGGTACATGACATTTTCCAGGTGGGCACCACCCGGCGCCGTGCTGGTCATCAAAACGCCTCCTTGGTAACAAATTTTACCATCCCTTCATAAGATGGAACAGTCAAACCTCTCTTATGATAGGGGAACAGGGCCGGATCCCCGCCCTTCGCCGGGACGTATAAGGCGGCCCCTGCAGACCAGGACCAGGAATGACTCCTTTAAGGCGGATTTCCACAAGGCGGCGGTTTACGGCCGGCCGCCGGTCTTGCCGGCCTCCCCGGCACCGGCCTCTCCCGCACCCTGGTCCGGGGACGGGGCCGGTCCTTTAGACTCCCCGGGGGCCTGCCCACGGGAAGTCCCCCCGGTGGATCCCATAAGGCCTCCCAGCAGGCTGGCTAGTTGGCCAGGCCCGGCAGGGCTTCCGCCTTTTCCGCCCAGCATGGACAGCAAGGGCAGCGGGTCTAAGGTCTCCCCCTTTCCGCGCGCCGCCGCATCCCGGGCACCTGCCCCGTCCGCCCCGGGGCGTAAGCCCGGTGTTTCGGCTCCCGCCCTTTTGTCAGGCCCGATCCTGTAATTGATGATATTGATGATCCCCATCAGGTTGACCAGACTGAGCAGGACCAGCAGGCTCCCCTGGTCCATACCCTTGGCGCCGTAGTTTTCCAGCAATTCGAACAGGATCTCCTCGATACCGGGGCGCTTTACACCTTCTTCCGCCACTTACAGCCCTCCTATCTCTAAATAATATGCCGCCGGCGCAGGCTGTGCCACAACGGCCAAGCCTGCCGGGACCATAAAAAAGCCGCCCCTCCGGGCGGTAGAATCCGTAAATCCAGAATTCAAAAACCCAGAATGCTTTCAGCCTTTCTTACAAGCCTTACCGTAAAAAAAGCTGTTTCACGGGAAACAGCTTTTTCAAGGGGATTGCTAATCATCAAAAGCCCGCAACGCAGACCAGGGAAACGTCGTCAACGGCCACCTGGCAATTGTTGGGAGGCTGCACGCCTGTGGGTACCTGCATGGCTATGCGCACCAGGGCGAAGGCCGCATCCTCGGCCACCGGCCCCACGTTGAGGCAGAACTGCCTGAAGGTGGTAGGAACCTGCTCGTCGGACCAGGACTGGGACTGGGTATCGATGAGATCCCCCCGGGCGTTGAAGAACGAGACTTGGGCCTCCAGGGTAAATTCGCAGTTCGGGGGCAGGATTTGCAGCCTCTGGGCCCAAAAGCAGAGACGGTACATGAAGCCCGGCACAATTCTGTTGGTGGTCTGGAAGACCGCCGCCGGCAGGGTAGGGTCGAGGCCCAGGCCGGCCCCGAATTCGCCGGTCCTGCCTGCAGCCCGGAAAACGTTGGTAGCGCCCCAGAGAAGCGGGGTGTTGCCCACCCAGTGCTCGAAGCTGGGGTCCCGCAAAATGTTCACATCTTTCGGGCACTTTTCCGGCGCCGGGCAGACCACTACGAAGACTTGGCGCTGTTCGGCCACTTTCAGCCTGACGATAACCACTCCGGTCTGCTGCAGCCTGCTGGGACGCACCAGATCCCAGGTTATATCGGCCCTGGCGCTGGGGAACTGGATTTCTACTTCATCCACGTCGATTACCGGCTCCGGTTCCCTGAGATCAATTGTCCTGGTGAAAGGTACATCCTCGCCCACGTGCTTGACGATGTCGTCCTGCCCCACGAAAAAGATTTGCTTATGCAGAACCCCGTGCACGATTATCTTTTTGACGAAGGCCCTGCCGGCGGGCAGATGCTGGTCGAAAAAGTGGGGCCACTTTTTCTTGATGCTCATGTTCCATGTCGATTCGTTCTCGTGGACAAAAACGGGGTCGGCTTCCAGGTTCCGCACCGACACATCGATGTGGTCTATTTTTTTGGCCAGTTCGGGCAGGTGCAGGGTGGTATCCACCACTACCTGGGCTTCCGTTTCGGCGATTACCACCGGAACCTTAATTTTCATGCATCTCAATGTTTCCGGTGTTGTAAACATGAATTCAATCGGCATGCTGTAACCTCCTCAAATAGAGTTTTTTTACCCTTTGGGTACACAGGGAACGTTTACCACCATTCCCGGTCTTATCCTGTCGGGGTCCGGAAGTTGGGGATTGGCGGCCTTCATTTGGTTCAGTGAAACGCCGAACTTCCTGCCGATGGTAAAGAGGGTTTCGCCCGGCTGCACGATGTACTCAAACGTCTCCCCGGGCGGGCACGGCACCGGCGGGGGCACGACCACCGGTGTAACCGCTGTCAGCACGTTCTTCTGTACCGTCCTGGTGACCCTGGCCGTGACCTTGAGAATCAGTTCCACCGTAACTCTTCCGTCTTTGCCTACAGTGGCGGTTATAAACTCCACATTGGCCCTTACCTCAACTTCATCCCCCGTCCTGGCCCCCATGACCTCCACAAAGGTGCGGAAGGGGAGGCGCCTGTGCACGGCGTGTACCGACTGGTCCGGTTCGAGGGCCACGTAAACCACCTGGATGTCTACGAAACCGCTGACGATAACTTTTTCGGCGATAATCCTTTTCTCGGAAACGGTGACCTTGTCAACCTTCGTTTCAAGAATTTTTTCCACATCGGGTTTGGGCCCGGGGGGTTCAAAAACATCTCTCAGGATCACCTGGGCCTGTTCCTGTCCGACCAAGCTGTCAATCTTCAGCAGGCTGAAGGTCGGCATGACGTTGGGGCAATCCCTGATTTCCTCAATGATTTCCACCTGGCGCGGCTCAACCACGCTGGCCGTCACCTTGAGGATGATGTCCACCAGCAGGCGAATGCACTCGGGTGTTTTTACAACATCGACATGGGCGTCCTCGACCCTGAGGTCGAACTTTACGCCCATTCCTTCCATTGCCCCTGGCACTTCCACAAAGTCACTGAATCTGAAAGTCCGATGCAGGCTATGTACCGGCTGATCGGGGAGCATTCCTACATAAATCACCGTTACGGTGGCTATGCCGTCGAAGATGACCTTATTCTTGAGGACCGTGGTCTCGGTGACCTCCACCTTGACGTCGGTGTCCAGGATTTTTTCAACCGCCGGCTTTTCGTCGGGTACGTCGAATTCTTCGCTGATCACCACCTGCCTTCTGCCGGCACCTACCACGTTGTCTACGGTGATTTGCTGGGTTTCACAAATGCAACCGGGCGGGCACTGGAGAACCGCGTCAATGTCCATGACCTCAGTCACCTTGGCCGTTACCTCCAACACCGCAGCCACGTCGAATTCCTCGGGCCGTCCCGTACGCCGGGTTACTTTCACATCCTCCACCGTGACATCGACATTGACGTCCATTCCCGGAAGCGCGCCGGGAACATCCACAAAGGTGGTAAAGTTTATGGATCCGTGCATGTGGTGAACCGACTGAGCCGGCTTAAAGGCGACATAGACTATTTGCAGGATGAGGGTTCCTTCCACGATAACCTTGTCCGGTAAAATTTGTACACTTCTAACCCTGACCGACTTGTCGACAGACAGGACTTTTTCCACGTCTGGCTTAGGGTCCGGCACAGTGACAATGCCCCGTACAACCGTCTGGACGGTTTTTTCGCTGATTACCTGGTTGACCCGAAGCCTTTCTGTACCCGGTGCTACGTTTCCATCCATGCGTTTCTTCCTCCTTTCAAGGCTGATTTATACATAGCCGTTCTATATATATATATGAAGTGCTCCCTGAAATGTGCAAAACCGGCTGACAGGCCGTTTATAAAAACAAAAAGACACCTCCCCTATTAAATGGTTAAAGCAGGTAATTATTTTTGGATTTAATCCGCACACTTATATATATTTATGCACCTTCATAAAGATAACGCCACTTTTCCAAGAAAAAACAAGTTATTTCCATAAATAAAAAAAACACCCATGTTGGGTGCTAAAAAGCAATGTTTGACTAACAGGGGGGCATGCTCGAGCCCCCCTGCTTTTCCCGCCGTCAGCCGATGAACATCTGCACAAATATCTTGCCGTAACGGCTGCCGTTCAAGATTCCTATGCCTACTTCCTTGAAGCTGCCGTTCAGAATATTGGCGCGGTGGCCCGGTGAATTCATCAAATTGGTGTGCGCCGTGTCTACCGCCGGGGCGCCGGCCAGGTTCTCACCGGCGGTCCGGTAGGTGATTCCGAATTGCCTCATCATGTCGAAGGGGCTGCCGTAAGTAGGCGAAGTATGGCTGAAATAGTTTTTGTCAATCATGTCCTTCGCCTTCAGCCTGGCCACACCGGTCAGCTTGAGGTTGGCCTTGAGCGGCGCCAGCCCGTATTTGGCCCGCTCGGCGTTGACCAGGTTCAGCATCCTTGTCTCGTCGGCCGTCAGGCCGGAAGCGCCGGGGTCGGACTGGCCGGGGTTGGTGCCGGTAGCCGGGGGTTTCGCCGGGTCGCCGGCCGGAGGCTGCGGCTGGCCGCCGTAGGAAGGCTTGCTGGCCGACCCGCCCGTGTATATCTGGACGAAGTACTTGGAACTCCCCTGAACCGCAACGCCTATACCCACCCGCTGGTATTCGGACCCCAGAATGTTGGCCTTGTTGCCTGGGGACCCCATCAGGGCGTTATGGGCCCTGGAGGCGGAACTGGAGAGGGCAAGGTTTTCACCGGCATAGGTGTACTTTACCCCGAAACTGTTCAGCATGTTCCGGAGCGTCCCGTAAGTGGACGAGGTATGGGAGAAATAATTGTTCTCTACAAAGTCCTTTGCCTTCAACCTGGCCACCTTGAACAGCAGGTCGTCGGGAACCAGCCCGGGCAGGCCGGCATTGGCCCGTTCCCGGTTAATCAACTGGACCATCAGGGCCTCATCGGGGGACAGGCCCGGCAACTCCGCCTGGCCGGGCTGGGAAGGTTTCTGGGGCTGATTACCGGATCCGCCCGGATTATCTGTGGTCGGCACTGTCTTCCGCTGGCCCCCGGTAAAAAGCTGGACACAGTACCTGTACCCCCCGGAGACAACAATGCCGATGCCGGCCCGGTCGTAATTCGAGGGATCCGTCTTCAGCTGCAAGGCGCCGGCCGCAGCCCTTTCCTGGTTGATCAGATTCAACATTTGCAGTTCCTCCGCCGAAGGAGAGGCGCCCTCCACCCCCAGCACCGGGTATTCCCCGGCGGCAACAGATAAGGCCCATTCCGGGGATTCGCCGGAGGAGGCCTGTCCGATTACGGCCGGAATAAACGAGACGGTTTGACCTGATCCGGGAACTTTTTGTTCATCATTTTTGTCTTTATTATTAGCAAGATTATTAGCAAGGCAATCCCATCCCCCTTCCGGGGAGATCTCCCCGGCCTCTTCAACAACGAAGGCCAGGCCGGCGATTTGTTCGGCCTGGGGGGCTGCTCCCGGTACCGGGGAGTCCTGCTGGAACGGCACTTCCGGCGCGGCGAAGGCTGCCGCGGCGAGACACAAGGTGAGTACGACCGCAAGGAAACCGGTAACCAGAGACTTTTTGCTGATCATAAGACGCTCCTTTCTTTTTTGGTGCCTCCGGAGTTAGCTGACGGGTTCGGCAAAAAGATAAAACCTACCCTTCCCAAGGAGCGGAAAGCTTTTTCATGACGTTCCGGAACAAAACCGGGGACGCCCCGGCTGGACCGGTCCCGGGAAGGGATTCACCCCGAAAAACGGTTCCTCCGTACCCATTTTCTGGTATTAATGGGATTCGGCAAAAGCAGCAACAACTTTTTCCCTTCTTTTGCAGGCCGCCACTGTTCAGCCAGAGCCTGTACAAAAAGGAAATATGTGCAAACCTACTTTACCAAAAAAGGAAAGAGTGCCACAACAGCCAAATTTTTCGCCTGCCGAGCGGTCCAACCAATTGTTCCATATAATTCTTGTACAGGGCGGGATTAACTCAAAATTTCGCACAGATGGGATAATCAACCATTTGACGGTCATCCGTGCGTTCTTTCCCGGCTTTCGGCCCGGACCGGAGGAAGAACCGCCTTACCGGGGAACGTAAAGCACGGCTCCCATACCCTCGGTCAGGGCCAGGCACTCCAGCCGACCTTCTTCCTCAAAAAAGCCGGTTATAATAAAGAACCGGTTTTTGAAGGACCTCTGAAACCTTTTCACCGTCAACTCGTCGAGGCCGCGCAAAATTTCGAGGGTTTTCCCGGATCCCTTGATCAACAGCACATACCTTCCGTCGGGCTGCCGCAGAAACATCGCCTTGTAAGGACGGTCACTTCCTTTCACCAGGCCCTCGATGGCGCTGAGGTGCCTTTTTACCACCGACACGGCCTCGTTCCTGGTTTTAAGCCTGGGGCCTATGGCTGGAATATCTTCCCCCAGAAGAGTCATGGTAATTTCTCTTGTTCCCGGCTCCTGTTGATCCTCAACCAATAAAGACCCCTCCCAAAACAGCCGGCAGCCGGCACCGCCGGACGTAAGGCCCGGTGCAATTCCGGGGCGGCCCGGCCGGAAGCCGGCGCCTGGAACTTCACAGCACCACGCCCAGACTTGTCAGGACATTGCTGATGTGATTGAGTATGGTGTGCTTTTCGGAACCTGCGAACAACAGGCCCACCGCCCTCTTTTTTTCGTCCAGGACCAGGGATCCGCTGTCGCCGCCCCTGGAGGGCATTTCAGTCACAACCTGATCGGAAAACATCCCCACTTCGGAATCGTTAAGCTCAACCTGGAGTGAAACGTCGATGGCGGTTACCTGTCCCCTGGTAACCCCGCTGCTGCGGCCGCTTTTGGTCACCCACTGGCCCACCTCCGCCGCCGCCGTTCCCTGGGGGGGGCCGATTTCAAGAATGTCGGGGTCTATAACGTCCGGCGACACAGGCCTGGCCACCGCCGCGTCGATGATGTTGGTCCCCCGGTAGTGCCTTATAAACCTCAGGTCGTAATTGGGCCTGACTAAATGCACCAGCCCGCTGCCCAGGCGGGCCGCCCCCACCGCCACCGGGCAGTCCGCTTCCTTCGTCTTGCGCATAATCGGAACGTACCTCAGGAGTTCGGCGATTTTATCCTGGCTGGTGCCTCCGTCATACGCTCCCGGCTGAAGAACGGGGTCTCCCGGAAAGGCCCTGCCGTCCCTGCCGTCGGTGGTATTGGCCAGAATGTGGTTGTTGCTCAGTATTAACGGTTCCCCGGTTCTCTGGTCCCTGACCACGGCCCCGAAGGTCCCGGCGGTAATTTTATAATGGCCCAGGCTCATGCCCGGGCGGGCCGGACGGCCCCTCCCGGTCCTCAGGTCAAGCAGCCTGACCTTTCCGATTTCAACCACATCGGTATAAACCCCGTTTACCCTGGCAGGAATAATCTGGCTTCTGGGGAGGTTTTCCGCCCTCACTTTCTTTTCCACAAAAACGATGATCGAAGGCTGGTTCGTCCGCTCGAGCCCCACCTGCTTCATACCCACCCCGACGCCGACGACATTTTTTTTGTTCATGAAAAAATGCCGCGACCGTTTCAGGGCACGCAAGCAACTGTCCATAAAAAAACCCCTCCTCACTGCGCCTGATGCCATTTTATTCAGAGCGTTAAGAAAGGGTTCCCTGGACGAAACCGGGACGTTTTTTACGCCGCAAGCAAGCCGCCGGCTTTCGCCGCGTTATCCGCGTCCATGCGGCTGAACATTTCAGTACAGCGACCTGGGTACTCCAAGTCTGTATTTCCCGCGGGTTTCAACAACCGGAGCGCAACCCGCCGGCCCCTCAAAGAGATATGAAATGGTCACCCGGGGGACAGTCTTTCCCTCCTTCTCCGCCATGTCCACGGTTATGCTTTCCACCAGCCCCCTGATCAGTTCTCTCTTGTCGGGACACCCGGCCGACGCGAGCCTCAGGAGCAGCCGCTGCCATACATCCGCCCCGCCTTCGGGCCTGGATGCCCGGCCGTCCACCACCTCCCTGCGCTTCTGCAAGGCCTCCAGCTCGCGGCAAATCACGGACAGCTCCCCCTTCAATTCCTCCTCGGTAATGATCTGCCGCCTGAAGAGACCGATCAGCCCCTTTCGCTCCCTTTTCCGGGCCTCCACGGCGGCATCTATGGCCGCCAGCTCCCCGCGGTCTGCCGGGATTCCGCTGGTTCCCGGAGCGAACCTCCGGGATATGCGGTCCAGGTTGCGTCGGGCTTGAAGGACAAATTCGCAGACGTCGTTCCAGACAATGCTTTCCAGTATGTCGGCCCGAACCGATTTTGACCGGCACGGCAGGGAATCCCCCCGGGCCGAGGTGCTCCCGGCGCACCGGTAGTAAAAATGCCTGTCCCTGTTGCCCGACCCGTCCCCGCAGTATGTCCGGCCGCACAGACCGCACCTGATTAGTCCTTTTAACAGGTACTCCCTCTTTGCATTCCGCCGGGCGTCCCGGTAATTTTTCAGGCGCGCTTCCCGGGCCGCCTCCCACACCCATTCGGAAACCACCGGAGGGCACTTGAGCTCCACCGGGCCCTTGCCTCCCTGCCTGCGGTAGAGGAACACCCCCCGGTAGACCGGATTGGACAGGATATTCCACACCCTGCCGCCGTGCCACCTGCCTTTTCCGGCCCGCCCCTTGCCGGCGGCTGAACCGGGGGCGGGAACGCCGGCTGCGTTGAGGTAATCGGCGATGGCGCCGGTGCTCATCCTCCCTTCGGTGTAGAGCCTGAAAATCTCCCTGACGACCCGGGCCTCGCCGCCGTCAACCACCAGCCTCCTTTGGGCCAGGGCGTAGCCGTACGGAGGCGGCCCCCCGGGCCAGCGCCCCTCCCGCAGGGCCCTGTCCTTGCCCAGGCGCATCCTCTCGGCTATGGTTTCCCTTTCTATTTCCGCGATACCCCCAAGGGTGGTCATGAAAAATTTTCCGCTGGGGGTGGAGGTGTCGAAGTTTTCGCCCATGCTGATCAGGACCACCTTGGCTTCGCCCAGCCTCTGGTTAGTCCGGAGGATTTCCAGGGCCGTCCTGGCCAGCCGGTCCAGCCGGTACACGCAGACAGCGCCGAAACGCCCCTGCAGGGCGTCGGCCAGCAGCCTGGACCCGGCCGGCCTGTTTTCCACAGGCACAGTCCCGCTGACCCCCTCGTCAAGGTAAAAGTCGTAAATCTCCAGGCCGTGCAGCCCGCAGTACCTGCGCGCAAAATCCACCTGGTTGTCGATAGTCCTGGAATCCGCCTGGTCCTCGGTGGACACCCGGCAGTACACCGCCACTTTCAAAGGCAATACCCCCCGATAATAAGTTCAAACACCGGCGCATAAACTCTATCCAGGAGGAGTAATGCGTGATCGTCATGAAGTTTTTCGCGGCGGGTGAAAACAGGGAAACCCGCATCGAAGAGGCCCTGTACAGGTTTCTTTTCCCCGGCGAACCGGGGCAAAAGCGGGACTCCGCCGGGACTTCCCGGAAGGAGGAACCGGTCCCCGACCGCCGGCAGGGGCAGTACCCTGACAACCGGGAATCCGGGCCGGGAGGTTAAATGCGGGGCTTGTGCTGTACCTCCATCCCCCGCCTTTTAAATATATTTTTCCGGCCGAAAAAAAGAACGGCCGGCCGGTGCCGGACCGCTGTCTATATTTGCCACCAACTGGGGCGAAAAGCGCCGGGCCTTTCGCCGCCCTACCTGCTGCCCAGGATCTTAGGCAGCAGGTCCTCGCTGCTTATGAACTTCACAAACTCATCACTGGCCCTGGACTGGAATTTGTCCTTAAGCTGAACCAGGAAAAACCACCTGGGGAGGTCCAGTCCCTTAATCCTGATCAGCTTGAGGGTGCCTAACTGGATCTCCTTGCGTATACACCACTTGGACAGAATGGTTATGCCCAGCCCGGCCTCCACGGCCTCCTTGATGGCCTGGGTGCTGCCCAAGGTGATGATTTTTTCCGGCCTGAAGCCGGCCTTCTGGAAAAAATCCTCGGCCGCCAGCCTGGTGCCGGATCCCTCCTCCCTGATTACAAACACGTGATCCTTCAGGTCTTCCCTGGAAACACCGGTTTTTGCCGCCAGGGGGTGGAGGACCGGCGCCACCAGAACCATCTCGTCCCTTAAAAACGGTTTTATATTCATATGGGCGTCCTCAATCACGCCCTCCACCAGCCCTATGTCGATGGTCCCTTCCCTGGTGCGCTCGTGGATCATTTCGGTATTGCCGATCCAGACCGAAAACTCGACATCCGGGTACTTCCTGGTAAAGGTGGCCAGGAGGCGCGGCAGCACGTACTCACCGATGGTCAGGCTGGCCCCGATGGTGAGCTTCCCGGTCACGGTGTCCACCAGGTCGGCCACAGCCCGCTTGGCTATCTGGTGGAGGTCAAGGATGTTCCGGGCATAATTGTACAGAATGGTCCCGGCCTGGGTAAGCTCAACCTTTTTGCTGGAACGCTCGAACAGCTTTACCCCGTAATAATCCTCCAGGGCGTGAATATGCTGGCTTATGGCCGGCTGGGTCATGTTCAGAAATTCTCCGGCCCGGGAAAAGTTCTTCTTGTCGGCCACGGTCATAAATATATATAGCTGATTGTCAAGCACGCCAATCCCCCCGGGGACTTGAAATGTCATCTGCCCACAGCGATAAATATATTAGCGATAAATATATTACCGGACAGAGAATTTTTCAAGTCATCGTCCCCCAGTGGTCGGTTGGGCCGGGCCACCGGAAACGGGCCGGGAAGAACCGACATTTACATCTTCCGGGCCCTGGCCAGAAACTTAAAGGAAAGCAGGGCCAGAACCCCGGCCAGGGCGAAAAACGCCGAAGTAGTCTCGATTTCGCCCGGAATCCGGGCCAGAACCCCGGCATACAGGTCGCCCGCCATCGCCTTTGCGGTCCGGAAAGCGGCAGTCACCGCAGGAGTTATGTGATACCGCCCCTCGGCATAAGACCCCGCCAGGAAAACCGCCAGTGCGGCTGAAGCCATAGTTATTTTCCTGGTCACAAAACCACCTCCAGGCTTGCAGTCGTCGATTGGGCACTTTACCCCCTCAGTTTCATGAAATAATCATAGCACAGGAAGGCAAATGCCATATTTTACCATATATGTGCTTTCTCTCCGGATTTTGTATTTTTACTTCCGATCTCTCCCTCCCGCACAAAAAATCAGGAGCCCGGGGGCGGGAAAAACCCCTTCCCCTTGCTCCTGACAGTTTTTGCCGACCTGGTTGAACTACATTATCTTCTGCACATTTTCGGCCTGCAGGCCCTTCTTCCCAGGGACCACTTCAAATTCAACCTTTTGTCCCTCGTCAAGGGTCTTGAACCCTTCCCCGGCAATGGCCGAGTAGTGAACAAAAATATCGTTTCCGTCGTCCGACTCGATAAATCCGTAACCCTTGCCGGGGTTGAACCATTTTACCTTTCCCCGCATGTTTTCCTCCTGTTTAATATTCGTTATACCCTATTGTTTCCCGGAATCAGCCCTTTCATACGGAAAAAAGCGGAAAAAGCGCCGTCCGGGCAGGAAAACCACCCCCTTGCGCCGAATTGATCAGGGGCGAGGAACCTGTGAAGGAGTTTGTTTGATGGTCAACGGCCCGGACTTCCAGAGTGTCTTCAACGCCAGCATAGTAGGGCTGCTGGGAATAGAGGCCGAACACCTGGCCCCGGACCTGGTGGTAATGACCATGCCCGTGGATTCCCGGACCCGGCAGCCCCTGGGCCTGCTGCACGGCGGCGCCTCGGTGGTGCTGGCTGAAACCGCCGCCTCCACCGGGACTTTTTTAAATCTCGACCCGGGCAGGCAGCTGCCCGTCGGCCTGGAAATCAATGCAAATCACTTGCGCCCCAAAAGTTCCGGCACGGTAAGAGCAAGGGCGGTCCCCCTGTATAAGGGGCGCACCACCATGGTCTGGGAAATAAAAATCACGGACGAAGAGGAGAAGCTGGTCTGTATCTCGCGCTGCACCATGGCCATTGTGGATGCCGACAAAATTCATCAGCACAACGGCCCTTAACCCGCGGCACCCTCCCAGGCAGGGAGCGGCGGCAGGCCCCCGGGTTGCACTCCGGGCGCTTCAACGCCCCCTATTCCGTCAAATCCGGTAATGGTGCCGGCGATCACGTCCTTCAGGGCAATAGGGTCATATATGGAGGTATAGGCCACCTTTTCCATCACAAATACGGGATCGTAGGCGTGAATGAGAACCCTTTTGGGCGAACTGGCGAAGTTGGCCCCGGCGGCCAAAAGCGCCTCGTAGTGGGACTGGCAGGCCCCGGCAAAAATAACCAGGTCGTCCCGGCTTTTCTCGTACTGCCTGGCGGATCTCACAGCATTAACAAAATGCTGTGAGTTATGGTACTTTTTTATGTCCCGGCAATCCTCCTCCTTGGCCCCCTTGACCAGGCCGTCATGACCGGTCAGCACCAGCATGTCGGGCCGGTGTTCGGACAGGATGTTGAACACCTTTTCAGCCTGTTTTTCCTCGTCGATATGGTATCCGTGGCATTCTATACCCAGCTGCTTGTAGCTGGCCAGGCACAGGTCCAGGTATTCCCTGTCCCCGTCGATATGCACCAAAGTCCCCGGCAGGTCAAAGCTCTGGATTTCATCGGGGTTTTCCCTGATCGCCCGGCTCAGGGTGCGCCGGCGGTCGTCCTCCCTGCGCCTGAAAACGTCCTTCATCTTTTCCATGTTTTTCAGCTGGCAATGGTGCCAGTACTGGGAAACCGCGAGGGGGTCAATCCTGACCAAGTCATCTGCCGGGGCCGTGGCTTCCAGCCTCAGGTCAAGCCCCTTCAGGCGGGCGTACTCCCTGCCGTCCGTGCCGCTGAAGAGACTGACCACCTTAAAGTATATATCGCAACAGTAGGAACTCCTGGCCACTACGTCACCTTCCTTGAGTTTTCCCAAGAACACATCCCTCCTTTTCTTTTTTTCATATTATGGAAAGCCCCACCGGCATGTTACACGTCCCGGGGGACGATGGAAAAATCGCGGCCCGCCAACCGGCCGGCGCCGTATCAACAGCGATGATCATAGAGCCGGTTCTTTTATTTCGTGTGCTTGTCCGCCACGGTGGAGGCGGCGTAGGCATCGGGCTTGATTTTGGCCTGGAAACCGCTGCCGGTAACCATACCTACCACTTCCCGGATTAAATCCCTGGTTTCCCCCTGCCTCCCGATATCGATGTGAATCTCCACCTCCAGGTCATCCAGGCCGCTCTCGGCCAGGTAATTGGCCACCATGCTGCCCACCTCCAGGCTGAGGGCGGTTTCATAAAAGATTTTCTGGCGCAGGCTCTTTATCTTTCTCTGGATTTTCTTGCGGTAGTAGTACCGGGCTCCCTTCCCCTGGCGGTGAACCACGACGGCGGTGATGAAGCACATATCCGACTTGACCTGGGAGTCCGACCCGATGATTACCTTGTAGGAAGAGGTGGGCAGCCCGGTGATGTAACCCGCTATGTCGCCCATCATCTCTTCGAAGGTAAGCCTTCCCCTGGTAGGACTGATAAAATAAATCATGCGTTAAAACACCACCTTCTCCCTGGGAGCCGGAGACTGTCCGGACAAGACCCGCAGGCCGCCGGATCGCGGGTACGTTTTTTGCGCGGGTCAGGATCGCCGGGGGGCAAAACCGTAAATTTTTCCGGCCACGGCGGCGAATTCCCCCAGCCCCAGGGTCTCCCCCCGGCGCCCGGGATCGATTCCGGCAGACGTTATTAGTTTTCTCAGTTCCTCCCGCGGAATATAAGCAAGGACCGCACCAAGGGCGTTTAAAACCGTTTTTCTCCTCTGGCCAAAGGCTCCCCTGACGATTTTAAAAAACAATTCCTCGTCGGGCACCTCCACCGCCGGCCCGGCCCGCCTTTTCAGGCGG
>DYET01000198.1 GCA_020725625.1 Desulfovirgula sp.
ACCCCTGGACAGCATATGAGCCTGTTTAGTCGGAGGCAATTCGATTTCCAGAAATGGTATTATTAGCCATGTTGTTACTTGGTATCCCTGGTAACATATGACTGGGATAAAATGGTATAGAACCTTAACCGATCACGAATGTATGGTTATGTTACTATAAATATTAGATAATTTATTGACTTGCTTTAGGAATCCGCAGCATAGGCCACCCTGGCGGCGTTGCTGACGCCGTTCTGGTTGCAGTTGTATATAAGCAGGACCAGGCGTACCCCCAGGTCTGGCAACTTAATTTCCTTGGCTGTGGTAATGCTCGCCAGGAATTCCGCCAACACGTCGGGAGTCATGTCCCTCAACAGCACGTTACCGTCCGGGCTCTTTGTGAAGTACTGGCTCATATCCTCGTGGAAAGTATTCGCCGATCCGTTCTGGTTGATGTTGTATATCCATAACACTATGGTCTTCAGACTGCCCACGGAAGCTTCTATCCGGGTGTCTGTGCGTGTTTCCGTTTCCTTCACGCCGGTGTTGTCCTGGATATGTCCGCAGGGACTGTTTTGCACTGCCGCTTCCACCATTAATAACCTCCATTGATTGATATCGGTAGAACATAATGCATATTATGAAAAAACAAGCCCAAATGTGATATTATGGGCGCGTTTTACAGCCAAACTATCTGTGATAGCCACAGTATTCTTTTTCGCTCTGATTTTGATGGACTCCGAAAAACAGACTTGACAAAGGACTGACAGGCCCTCGAAAAGCATGCTGTCAATTGTAAAATATTGACGACTTTTTCATCTTTTCGGGGGGCCAATTGATACTTCTTCCGGGCAGTGCGGCATATCATATATTGTAATACTCTTGTATGATAGATAAGGTGTCACTATTTTAGCTGGGAAATATAAACAAAGGAGGGAGTATATGTTATGGATTTCTGGAAGAAGCTGGAAGAACACCGATCTGTTGAAAAGCAACTGGCCTGGGAAGGGAGTTTCAGCGACTACCTTGAAATTGTAAAGCAGCGCCCCTACGTGTGCCAGCTGGCCCATTCCCGAATATATGAGATGATCAAATCCGCCGGGATAGAGGAAGCTCCTGAGGGAAAAAAGTACAAATTCTTCCTGTCGGAAATATTCGGCATTGACAGCACTTTGGAAAAGCTGGTGGAGGAGTATTTCCACCCGGCGGCCCGCAGGCTGGACGTGCGCAAGCGCATACTCCTGCTGATGGGACCGGTCAGCGGCGGCAAGTCCACGCTGGTGGCCATGCTTAAAAGGGGGCTGGAAAGGTTCAGCCGGACGGACTTGGGAGCGGTATACGGCATCAAAGGCTGCCCCATGCACGAAGAGCCCCTGCACCTGATTCCAAAGGAGCTGAGGCCCGAGTTCGAGAAGGAGTACGGAGTATACATCGAGGGGGATCTGTGCCCTTCGTGCCGGGTCATGCTGGAACAGGAATACAGGGGGAAAATTGAAAACATCATGGTGGAGAGGATTTTTTTCTCCGAGGAGAACCGGGTCGGGATAGGCACATTCACCCCCTCGGACCCGAAATCACAGGATATAGCCGACCTTACCGGCAGCGTCGACTTTTCCACCATCGCTGAGTACGGGTCGGAGTCCGACCCCAGGGCCTACCGCTTCGACGGGGAACTGAACATCGCCAACCGTGGGATTATGGAGTTCCAGGAGACGCTTACAGTCAAACCACTTGGTGCCGCTCTTTCCTGGTCCGTCTGATCCAACATCCGACCGGATCGATCCATCCTAAAAGTTTTGGAGCCATACTTTGAAAAGCTCACTTCTGGACTAACCGCTGTATTTGATCCTTCATTTCTTCCTGTTCCTTTACGGACCTCAATGCTTCAAAAATTCCCTTCACTGAGGGAAGGACCGCCATCGCCGGTTGCCGAATTGCTCATCATGAGACCTCACTTCTTGGGCGGGAGTTGGCTGCTTCTTCTTATGAAGCAACCTCTGGGAGGTCTCATTTCTTTTTTCCCCTCCGGAACCTGCTAGATTACAAGGAGGGGGCAGACAGCAAAACAGGTGCGGGCAGGTTGTTTCTGCATGGAATGCTTTTATTGAAAAATTTTATAAAATTTTTATAAAACAGAAGGATTATAACATTGGCAATAGAATAATATATAATACCTGATTCAGGTCACAGGATGGGGGTGTTATGTTGGTAAACAACGTATCAGTAGGTGTGGAAAGTATAGGTGTATATATCCCCGATACTTTTATCGACAGCGGGGAAATAGCGGAACTTTCGGGTATTCCGGAACAGGTGATCAGGGAGAAATTCGGAATTCTCAGGAAACCGAAAGCCGGAAAGGATCAGCATGTTTCGGACATGGCGGTGGCCGCAGCCGAAATGGCCATGAGAAATGTCGAACCTTCCGAAATCGACGCTCTGATTTACTTCGGCAGTGAATACAAGGATTACAATGTCTGGCCGGTGGGCGCCCACATCCAGCAAAGGCTCGGGATCAAAAAGGCTTTTGCCTTTGAGGTGATGGCCCTTTGCGCCAGCGGGGCGCTGGTGCTTAAACTGGCCAGGGAAATGCTCCTGGGCGACCCTGAACTTAACACCGTGCTGGTGGTGATGGGCAGCAAGGAATCGGAGCTGTTGAACTATAAGGATCACAGGATGCGGTTTCTGTTCAATTTCAGCGACGGCGGAGCCGCCGCCGTAATCAGAAAAGGATGCCGGAAAAACCGGATTCTTTCATCAGCTTTAATTACGGACGGGGACTTCAGCCTTGATGTGTTTCTGAGTGAAGGCGGATCGAAAATCCGCAGCAGGGACGGGGAAATCAGTCCGCAGGACAGGTTTTTCGAGGTGCCGGACCCGGAAAACATGAAAAAAAAGCTTGATCAAGTGTCGCTGGCCAATTTCCGCCGGGTAATCAGCCAGGCGGTGGTGTGCAGCGGTTTTGAAGAAAAAGATATCAGGTTTATCGGCATTACCCACATGAAGCGGTCCTTTTATGAGGCCATCCTAAAAGAATTCAACCTGTCCATGGAGAATACCTTTTACCTTGAGAACTACGGGCATGTTCAGGCGGGGGACCAGTTGATTATCCTGGATGAAGCCACCCGTAGCGGAAAAATTGGAAAAGGCGAACTGGTGGTGGTGGCGGGGGCCGGAACCGGTTATACCTGGGGGGCCACGGCGCTTCTTTGGGGGGAACAGCCCTGAGACGCGTGAAAAATCGGAAGACAAACTTGAGGGAAGGGAGGCGGTGCAGCCGTGGAAGTGTTTTTTCAGGCACTGGTTAACGGAATACTGAGGTCGGGACTTTACGTCCTGACCTCAGTCGGCCTGGCGCTGTCGGTGGGCGTGCTGAAAATAGTCAACTTTGCCCACGGCGAGTTTCTAATGCTGGGGGCTTATCTCGGTGTATTCCTGTTTGTATTTTTTGGCGTCGACCCTTTGTTGAGCCTGCCTTTGGCCGCGGCGGCCCTTTTCGCCCTGGGTGCGGTCGTTTACCGCTGCACCATCAGGCATGTGCTGGGCGCCCCGGAGATAAACCAGATGCTGCTCACCTTCGGCATATCGGTTTTTATCCAGAACATGGCCCTTATCCTCTGGACCGGCGACCCCCGGGCCATCAACTGCGCCTACCGTTCCCTTACCCTCCACCTGGGAGGCGTCAATGCCGGAATGGGCAGGTTTATTACTTTCGCCATAGCCTTTCTGCTGATCGTAGCCCTTTACATGGTGCTGACCAGGACCAGGGCGGGCAAGGCCATGCAGGCGGTCAGCCAGAGCAGGGACGGGGCTGGCCTGGTGGGAATAAGGGTCCAGAAGGTTTACCTGTATACCTTCGGCCTGTCGGCGGCCCTGGCCGGGATGGCCGGGGTTATGCTGAGCATGGTGCTTTATGCCCAGCCCGCCGTGGGTCTTGAATTCACCCTGAAGGCCTTCTGCATCGTGGTTATGGCCGGGCTGGGCAATGTCGGGGGCGTAATCTGGGCCAGCCTGCTCCTGGGTGTGGCCGAGTCCGTGGTGGGCACCTTCGTTCCCCAGGGTTCGGGGTGGTCCGAAGGGGTATTTTTTATTCTTATCCTGGCGGTTTTGGTTTTCCGCTCCCGGGGGGTGGGTCAATGGTTCGCCCAGTGAGGCCCGGCCATGTTTTCGGGGTGCTGGCCGCAGGGTTCCTGGCGCTGGTTCCCCTGGCGGTGGACCCGTACCTGCTGCATATTATAATCCTGATCCTGATGTCGGCCGTGATGGCCCTGAGCTGGGACCTGCTGGTCCGCACCGGCCAGCTTTCCCTGGCCCACGCGGGTTTTTTCGGGCTGGGGGCTTATGCCTCGGCCCTTGCCTGCAATCTGCTGGGAGCAAGCTGGTGGGTGAGTTTTTTGGCAGCCGGGCTGGTCGGGGGGGCGGCCGCCCTGGGACTGGGGATAATCACCCTGAGGTTGCACGGCATGTATTTTGCCATCGCTACCCTGGCCTTTGCCGAAGTTCTCCGCACCGTCGCCCTTCAGGCAAAGTTCACCGGCGGGGCGGTGGGAGTCACCCTGCCGGCCATCTTCGGGGGCAACCGGTTGGCGGCTTACTACCTGGTGGCGGCCATCTTCGTCCTCTGCCTGGTGGTTTCCCTGGGGCTGCAAAAATCCAGGTGGGGCCTGGCCTTTCAGGCTATCCGGGCCAGGCAGGCGGTGGCCGAGGTGCTTGGAATAGACACGGTTAAAACAAAACTGGCGGCCTTTGTCATCAGCTCTGTTTTTCCCAGCCTGGTGGGCGCCTTTTACATTCACTACGTCACCTATATAATTCCCTACGAGGCATTCAGCCTGAACACATCGGTTTCCGCGCTGGTGATGTCTGTCTTCGGGGGGATATACTCCACCGCCGGCCCGGTTATAGGCGCGGTGGTCCTGAAAATTCTGGAGGAATACCTCAAGTCCGCCATAGTTTATGGCTATACGGTGATCTACGGGCTGATCCTGGCCCTGGTGATACTTTTCATGCCGAACGGTCTTCTGGGGGTGATAAGGCGTGCTGCTGGAAGCGGAAGGGCTGACCAAATCCTTCGGTGGGTTGGTGGCCGTAAGAGGGCAGGGGCTTCGGATTGAACAGGGTGAGATTGTAGGACTTATTGGGCCCAACGGGGCCGGCAAGACCACCACCTTCAACCTTATATCCGGCCTCTATTACCCGGATGCCGGAACTATCCGGTTCAAAGGGGTTGATATCACCCGAATGGCGCCCCATGTTCGCTGCCGCATGGGAATAGGGCGGACTTTCCAGATTATCCAGCCCTTTGAAAATATCAGCGTGCTTCATAATGTAATGGTGGGGGCCATATTCGGCGGCGGGCAATCCGGCAAAAGGCCCGAGGATATCGCATGGGAAGCTTGCGAGATGGTGGGGCTGGGGGACAGGCGCCACAGCATGCCGGGGGAACTCACCGCTGCCGGGCTGAAGAAAATGGAACTGGCCAGGGCCCTGGCCACCTCCCCGGAACTCCTGCTCCTGGATGAAATGATGGAGGGGCTGACCCCCGTGGAATCCGCCGAGGTGGTCAATATCATCAAGAAGGTGCGGGATTCCGGCACCGCCGTCCTGATCATCGAGCACGTGATGCGAACCGTAAGGGACCTTTCAGACCGGGTGGTGGTGATGCACCAGGGGGAGACGCTGGCCGAGGGAACTTACGGGGAAGTTGTGTCCGACCCCCTGGTAATCGCCGCCTACCTGGGTGAAGAAGGGGAGGGGGATACCGTTGACCATTCTGGACATTGAGGGTGTCAACCTGCACTACGGAACCGTCCAGGTACTCTGGGACGTGTCCATGCGCCTGGAGGAAGGGGAGGCGGTAGCCCTGGTCGGGGCCAACGCGGCTGGAAAGACCTCCCTGATGCGGACGATTTCCGGGCTGATGCGCCCCTCCGGAGGGAGGGTTGCCCTGTTCGGCGAGGACATAACCGGCCGGGATCCGGCCGAAATAGTACGCATGGGTCTGTCCCACGTTCCCCAGGGCAGGTTTCTTTTTCCCCAGCTGACCGTAAGGGAAAACATTGAATCGGGGGCGGCTTACCTGCCCAGGGCCTGGCAGGTAAAGGACAGGACCATGGCCTGGGTGATCGACCTTTTTCCCCGGCTGGGCGAGAGGATGGGCCAGAAGGCAGGAACCCTGAGCGGGGGGGAGCAGCAGATGCTGGCCATCGCCAGGGCCCTGATGGCCAAGCCCAGAATCCTGCTGGTCGACGAGCCCTGCCTGGGCCTGGCCCCCATCATGGTGAAAGCGGTATTCGACGCCCTGGGAGAGATAAAAAAGCAGGGCATCACCCTGCTGCTGGTGGAACAGAACGTCTGGAAAAGCCTGGAGTTTTCCGAAAGGGGGTATGTGATGGAAAACGGCCGGATAGTTCACCGGGGCACAAGCGCGGAACTGCTGGCCGACGACAAAATACGGAAGGCCTATCTTGGTCTGTAGAGAAGGGGTGACGTGATATGAAGGACTGGGGATGGATTATTGACCTGGCGGGCCGCATGGCTGCCTTGAACCCCGGCCGCGAGGCTCTTGCGGACGCCGATACCGGCAGGCGGTACACCTGGCGGGAGCTGAATGCCAGGGCCAACAGGCTGGCCAACTACCTGCGGGACGGGCTGGGCCTGGGGAAGGGAGACCGGGTGGTCGTCCTGTCCCGCAACTGCACGGAGTACTTTGACTTCTTCTTTGCCACCCAGAAACTGGGACTGGTTCTGGTGCCCCTGAACTTCCGGCTGGCGGACGAAGAGATCATCGACCTGGTTAAAATGACCGGGGTTGCCGTCCTGGCCTGCGAGGATTTCTTTGAGGAAAGGGCCCGGCGGATCATCGTCGCGTCCGGGGTTGCAAACGCCATCGGCTGGGGCCGGACGGTCCCCGGCGGGGTTACCGACTACTCCGCCGTTCTGCGGGACGGCAGCGACGCCGATCCCACCCGGGCGCCCCTGGATATCGAGGACCCGCACCTGATCCTTTTC
Source organism: Desulfovirgula sp. (assembly GCA_020725625.1). GTDB lineage: Bacteria > Bacillota > Desulfotomaculia > Desulfotomaculales > Desulfocucumaceae > JAILZP01. The sequence continues at coordinate 6,988 of DYET01000198.1, forward strand.
ACCGGGGGCACCACCGGCCTGCCCAAGGGGGCTGTTATCTCCCACCGCGCGGTATACTGGAACATGGTCAGCGAGGTCCTGTCGTGGAACCTGGGGCCCGCCGACACCATCTTCCACGTGCTTCCCCTGTTTCACACCGGGGGCTGGAATATAGTAACCCTGCCCACGCTGTTTGCCGGGGGAACGCTGATCATCAGCAGGAAGTTCGACCCTGAAATGACCCTGAAGATCATAGACCAATACCGCTGCTCCCTCTTCTTTGCCGCCGCAACCATGTTCATGATGATGAGCCAGGCCGAATACTTCCGGCGGGCGGATTTGACATCGCTGAAATTCATGATGTCCGGGGCTGCGCCCTGCCCCCGCAGCGTAATGGAGCCGTACTGGGAGAGAAACATTCCCTTCATGCAGGGTTACGGCATCACCGAGGGCGGCCCTAACAACCTCTTTATGCCCTTCCAGAGGTTAAGCATGGACCAGCTAAAGGAAAAGTGGAATTCGGTGGGCGTGCCCTTCCTGTACTGCCGGGCCCGGGTGGCGGACGAGGGCGGAGCGGAGGCAACCCCGGGGCAGATGGGGGAACTCCTGCTGGGCGGTCCGGTTGTTTTTTCGGGTTACTGGGACAACCCGGAAGCCACTGCCGCCACCCTGGTGGACGGCTGGGTGCACACCGGGGACATGGCCGTGCGGGACGAGGAAGGGTTCTTTTACATCGTAGACCGGAAGAAGGACATGTTTATAAGCGGCGGGGAGAACGTATTCCCGGTGGAGGTGGAAAAGGTCATCGCGGCCCATCCCCAGGTGGCCGAGGTGGCCGTCGTCGGGGTGCCGGACCCGACCTGGGGGGAGGTGGGCAGGGCCTTCGTGGTTCCCCGGCCGGGCCAGAGTCCGGATCCGGCCGACATTGTCAAATTTGCCGGGGAAAGGCTGGGGCGCTACAAGGTGCCCAAGTACGTGGAAATTATCGACGCCCTTCCCAAGAGCGCGGTGGGCAAGGTGCTGAAAAAAGACCTGAGGCAGGTTTCCCTAAAAACGTGATTTTTCGGGAACCAAACAATAGCCGGGGCCTTTAGTGCAATACATGGACATGGAGGGCAAGTTAAATGTCCGGTTTAATAAAGAAAAAGGGCCCGACAGGAAAGAAATTGTTTGCGGCTTCCGTCCTTGTCATCGCGATGTCGCTGCTTTTCGCGCAAATTGCGCAGGCGTACACGGTGGCGCAGATTTGGGGCGCCGCCAGCGAGGGGACAGGGCTTATCCTGAACACGCCGTGCGCCCTTGCCAGGGATGCCGGAGGCAAAGTCTATGTAGCCGACATGAGCAACCACAGGATCGTCAAGCTGGAACAGAACGGAAGTGTCTTAAGGAAGTTCGGCACGCTGGGTTCAGGCAACGGGCAATTTAATACCCCATTCGGGGTGGCCATCGACAACAGGGGAAATATCCTGGTGGCCGACACGGCCAATTACCGGGTACAGAAATTTGATTCCAGCTGGAATTTCATCAGATCATGGGGTTCATACGGTTCCGGCAACGGGCAGTTCGGCCTGCCCCGGGAAATCGGCATCGACAGCCAGAACAGGTACCACGTGGTAGACGAGTTCAATGACCGGATCGAGGTGCTCGATGAGAACGGCAATTACCTGTACCAGTATGGCGGCAGGGGAACGGGCAACGGCCAGTTCCGCCTTCCCCAGGGAATTGCCGTTAAGCAGAGTCAATCGGGTGACCGGGTCTATATCTGTGATACTTACAACAACAGGGTCCAAATTTTGGATACCCAGGGCAATTACATCACGCAGATCGGAACCGGGGCACAGGGAGACGGCAGCTACGTTTTCTATCACCCCAGGGGCGTCAATATCGACACCAATGGCGATGTTTACATAGCCGACACATATAACCACAAGATTAAAAAATACAACAGCAGCCATGTTTACCAGTATTCGACCAGCGTGGGCATTTCCCGCCTGGAGCCTCTCTATCCGTGCCAGGTATTGCCCCTGGGCAACGGCTATTTCATTGTTTCCGACACAGGCAACAGCCAACTTATTAAGTACCGGGATTACGGGACGTATGCCTCGGTGTCAAGTTATATCGGCACGCTGCGAACGGCTGGCGGGGTCTTTTCCGAGTGTGTCGGGGCGGCGGTGGACAGCAGCGGCAACGTGTATATTTCCGACTGCTTTAACCACAGGATCCAGAAATTTAACAGCAACGGCACACTTCTGGCCAAGTGGGGCGGCAACAGCGGCGGCGGGGGTCCCGGGTCGTACGGATATTATTACTGGCAATTCACCTGCCCCAAACAGGTGTGGTATGACAGCAGGTACGACGACATTTACATAGCCGATACCGGCAACAACCGGATCCAGGTGTTTAACCCCGACGGGACGTGGTTGTTCAACTTCGGGTACTTTAATTTGAGTCAGCCCATGGGCGTCTGCAGCACCAGCGACGGATACTTTTTCGTGGCCGATACCGGCCATAACAGGGTTGTGAAATTTGACGCCCTTGGCAACTTTGTAACCAGCTGGGGATCGGAAGGAATGGCGGACGGCCAGTTCAGGCAGCCCTGCTTTATTGCCAGGGACTCAAGCGACAATATTTACGTGGTCGACAGGATCAACAACAGGGTGCAGAAGTTCACCAAAAACGGGACTTTCATAACCAAGTGGGGCACAAATGGCGGGGTTCCCACGGAAGATCCACTTGACAACTGGGGGAACGGGAACGGCGATCTCTTCCTCCCCGTTGGCATAAGCATAGACAGCAACAACTATGTCTATGTCAGCGATTCTTCCAACAACAGAATGCAGAAATTTACCAGCAACGGGACTTTCGTAGAAAAATGGGGAACCTTCAGCGGCACTTCCGGTAACTTTTTCTCGCCCCAGGGCATAGCCTGCGGGGCCAACGGCGAAGTGTACACCGCTGACGCGCTGTTAAACCGGGTGACCAAATTCGTTCCGTAAAAATGAAAAAATTTAAATAACAGAATGAAAAAATTTAAATAACAGATAGGGGGTAAACCAAGTGAAAAAGAAGGTCTTTCCGGTGTTTCTGGCGGTACTTTTGGTGATGACGCTGCTGGCTGGGTGCGGCGGCCAGTCCGCGAAGGATCCCATCAAGCTCGGGGTGATGGTGCCCCTGAGCGGCCCGTCGGCGGCCACCGGCCAGGAAATGCGCAACGCCTATATGCTGGCGGCCGAGGAAATTAATGCCCAGGGCCTTTTGGGCCGCAAGGTGGAGCTGGCCGTGGAGGACAGCAAGGATCCCACGGCGGCGGTGGCGGCCCTGGAAAAGCTGGTGAACAGGGAAAAAATCAACATCCTGATGGGCGAGGTTTCCAGCACGGTGGGGTATGCCCTGGCCGAGCCGGCCAAGAAGTACCAGCCCGTCATGGCCTGGACCGGGGCGGCTTCCTCCAAGGTGGAGAACGCCTTTGCCGGCACCGACTGGTTTTTCCACTACCACCCCTGGGAATACCACAACGTACAGGCCCTGGTGGACTTTTTGAAGTTCGCCGGGGTTAAAAAGATTGCCGTGGCGTATGAAGACGGGCTGTTCGGGAAAAGCAGCGCCGACATAATGAAGGGAATGCTCCCGGCCGGCATGGAAATCGTGGCCTCCGAGCCCTTTAAATCCGGCTCGCCGGACTTCACGCCCATGCTGACCAAGCTCAAGGGCCTGCCCAGCGACGCCTTCGTCTGGATCGGCTACCCGGGGGACGCCATACCCATTACCACCCAGTGCAAGGAGGTTGACTACAACCCCGGGACCATCCTGGCCTACGTTCCCGGCTGGCCCGAGGGCTTCAACAAACTGCCGGAAAGCGAGTACGTGACCGCCATCGTATTGTGGACCCCGGACGTGCCTGATCCGAATTCCAGGAAATTCGTGGAGGCCTATAAGAAGAAGTACGGGGAAGTTCCCCGCAGCTACTGGGCGCCCCTGGCCTACACGAACATCATGACGGTGGCCGAGGCCATCAAAAAGGCCGGATCCACCGACAAGGAAGCGGTGAAAAAGGCCCTGGCCGCCACTGAGTACGCCTCTCCCCTGGGACAGACCCTGAAGTTCAGCCCTAGCAGGGAAATAAAGTACCAGGGCTTTACCAACCTGATCACCGTCCAGTGGCGGAAAGGGAAGATGGAGGTTGTCTACCCGGAAAAAATGGCCACCAGCAAGCTGGTTTATCCCGCCCCGAAGTGGAAGGAAAGGTAGAAGGGCCGTGTGAACTTTGCAACGGCATTTTAAGCGTACCCGACCGGCCCCGGTATCACATCCGCCCGGCAGTGTATATTTTTAGTAGGTGTCTGGAGGGGC
>DYET01000199.1 GCA_020725625.1 Desulfovirgula sp.
CTATCTCTAAATACAATAGAAAAAATACTGGGAGTTCTACCTACTAAATCTTGACGCAGACACGCCTGAAAGGCAGTGTTGACGGCCGGGGCGGTTTTTAATATAATACATATTATGCTGTAAAATGTATATTCAAAGCCGTTGAACGGGAAGAGTAGGAAACCCACACCCTTCCAAGAGAGCCCGGGGCGGTGCGATCCGGGCAGGGGCCTTTTCCGAAAATCACCCGGGAGGCGTCCGCCGAACGCAGGCCCGCCTGCCAGTAAGCGGGACCGTTCCGCCCGCGTTAAGGAGCGCCGGAGATGACGGATGAAGCGGGGCGTCCTGTCCCGTTCTTTACGTCGAAATTGGGTGGTACCGCGGGAAATAAACCCGCCCCTTTGCCGGGGCGGGTTTAATTTTTTGACCAGGCACAGGAGGTTTTTTGTCATGGACTACAGCAAGACGCTCAACTTGCCCAAAACCGATTTCCCCATGCGGGCCAACCTGCCAGAGAGGGAACCGGAGATTTTAAAATTCTGGGATGAAATAGGCATTTACCGGTTGGTGGCCGAGAAGAACGAAGGCAAGCCGAAATTCATCCTGCACGACGGCCCGCCCTACGCCAACGGCCACATCCACCTGGGCCACACCCTGAACAAGGTGCTCAAGGATATCGTGGTCAAGTACCACACCATGGCCGGGTACGATTCACCCTACGTTCCGGGCTGGGATACCCACGGCCTGCCCATCGAGCAGCAGGCCATCAAGGCGATGGGAATCAACCGGCACGCCGTTCATCCGGTGGAATTCCGCCGGAAGTGCAAGGAATACGCCCTCAAGTTTGTGGAGATCCAAAAGGAGGAGTTCAAGCGCCTGGGGGTCAGGGGCGACTGGGAACATCCTTACCTAACCCTGATGCCCCACTTCGAGGCCGCCCAAATCGGAGCCTTCGGGGAGATGGCCAAGCGAGGCTATATCTACAAGGGCCTCAAGCCGGTTTACTGGTGCGCCACCTGCGAGACCGCCCTGGCCGAGGCCGAGGTGGATTACGGGGAAAAGCGGTCCCCATCCATCCACGTGCGCTTTCCCGTCCTCGAGGGCAGGGGGGGGTTGCCGGAAAAAAACACCTACCTGGTAATCTGGACCACCACCCCGTGGACCCTGATCGCCAACGTGGCCATCTGCCTGCACCCGGATTTCGATTACGTCCTGGCTCGGTTCGGCAAAGCCGGGTACGTGGTCGCCCGAGACCTCCTGGGCCGGTTTGCCGAGGCCGCCGGCCTGCCCGATCCGGAAGTTGAAAGGGAGTTCAAGGGGAAAGACCTGGAAGGGGTGGTCTGCAGGCATCCCTTCATTGACCGCCGGTCCCTGGTCATCCTGGGGGACCACGTCACCCTGGAGGCCGGAACCGGCTGCGTGCACACCGCTCCGGGCCACGGCCACGAGGATTTTGTGGTCGGCAGCCGGTACGACCTGCCGGTGCTTTCCCCGCTGGACGGGAAGGGGATATTCACCGAAGAGGCCGGGGAATTTGCCGGCCGGAACTACGACGAGGCCAACAAGGGGATCATCGAGAGGCTGTCTGCCGGCGGAGACCTGCTGGCCAGGGACACCGTCCTGCACCAGTACCCGCACTGCTGGCGCTGCAAAAAGCCGGTCTTCTTCAGGGCCACCGAGCAATGGTTCGCCTCCATCGAGGGCTTCCGCCAGGCCACCCTGGACGCCATCAGGAAGGTCAGGTGGATTCCCGCCTGGGGCGAGGACCGCATTCACAACATGGTGGCCAACCGGGGTGACTGGTGCATTTCAAGGCAGCGCGTCTGGGGGGTGCCCATCCCAATTTTCTACTGCGCCGGCTGCGGCAAGGAAATAATCAACGACCAGACCATCTCCCACCTCCAGGGCCTGTTCAGGGAATCCGGGTCCGATGTCTGGTTCGCCCGGGAAGCCGGGGACTTGGTGCCCCCAGGCCTGGAGTGCCCTGCCTGCGGGTCCGGCCGTTTTACCAAAGAGACCGACACCATGGATGTCTGGTTTGACAGCGGGACCAGTCACCTGGGGGTATTGCGGCAGCCTGAAATTTGGCCCGAATTGAGGTGGCCGGCCGACCTCTACCTGGAGGGAAGCGACCAGCACCGGGGATGGTTCAACAGCTCCATTTCCACCTCGGTGGCCGTGACCGGGGAGGCGCCCTACAGGGCGGTTCTCACCCACGGCTTCGTGGTTGATGAACAGGGCCGGAAGATGAGCAAGTCCCTGGGCAACGTGGTGGATCCCCTGAAGGTAATCGCCCAGATGGGTGCCGACATCCTCAGGCTCTGGGTCAGCAGCGCCGACTACCGGGGGGACCTGGCCGTATCCCAGTCCATTTTAAAGCAGATGACCGAGTCCTACCGGAAGATCCGGAATACCTGCCGGTTCTTGGTGGGGAACCTGTATGACTACGACCCGGTGTCCCACCGGGTGGACTACCGGGACCTGCCCGAAATCGACCGCTGGGCCTTGCTCAGGCTGCAAAGGCTGGTGGAACGGGTGCTGACCGCGTACAGGGACTACGAGTACCACTTGGTTTATCACTCCGTCCACAATTTCTGCACCGTGGACATGAGCGCGCTTTACCTGGACATCATCAAGGACCGGCTGTACACCTCGGCCCCGGCTTCCAGGGCCAGGAGGTCGGCCCAGACCGTGCTGCACGAGGTGCTGTACGCCCTGGTGCGCCTGCTGGCTCCGATTCTGGCCTTTACCAGCGAGGAGATCTGGCGCTACGTCCCCAAAAACGGCGGCATGCCGGTGAGCGTGCAGCTTTGCGACATGCCCGAGGTCAACCTTGATTACCTCGACCCGGTCCTGGAAAAAAAATGGGACCGCCTGCTGGACCTGCGGGCGGTGGTGACCAGGGCCCTGGAAGCGGCCAGGCAGGACAGGTTGATCGGAAATTCCCTGGAGGCTCTGACCGAACTGTACGTTTCGGACGAGGTTTACGATTTCCTGGAGCCCGTGAAGGAGGACCTGGCCGCCCTGTTCATCGTTTCGGGAGTAATCGTCAACCGTGGGCCGGCCCCGGCCGGTGCGGTGTCGGCCGGTGAAACACCCGGCTTTGCGGTGGTGGTGCGCCGGGCGCCGGGAGTCAAGTGCGAACGCTGCTGGAACTACCACCAGGAAGTCGGCGCGGACCGGGACCACCCTTCCCTGTGCCCCCGCTGCCTGAACGTGGTCCGCAGCCTTTGACGGGAAAATGAAACCCCCGGCCGGTAGCCGGCCGGGGGTTTCCCTTGTGCACGCCCGGCATGGGCGTCATCTTTAGGGTTTTACTAAAAGGCTCACCAAATTGCTTTCTACAAGGGGTAGGCTCCCGGCCAAAAAAAAGGGTCCGGAAAAAGACCCACTCTGGTTCGGTGTAGCGTCCGGCCTGACCGGCTTTTAAAGCTTCTCCGGCTTTAGTACGCCTCTTCGGGAGACACCACCTTGACCAGGATCTTGGTTTCACCAATCACCTCTACGTATACTCCCAGTTCAAAGTCGACCTTGATTTTCCCCTCCCTGGTGACGGCCGCGTCCTGGGTTTGGGGAGGCTTGATTACGGTGGCCTTGGCATCGGTGATAGAGAGGATCTGGCCTTCGTATTCCGTGATCGGGATGACCTCCTCGAAATGAATGGCCTGGCGCAGGAGATCGGTCGACCTGCCCCCGTTGTAAGCGTACCATATGTGTGCTTCAAAAATGCCGTTGACCCGGACTCCTATTCTGTCCCCGCCGGTCTCGATTTCCGGCTCTTTCAGGCGCATCTGGGTGATGGACGTGCCTAGGATTTGATTGGCCTCGCTCCCGTCAACGGTGGCAAACTGCTGGCTGTAACGGAAAAATTTTTTTGCCGATCCGCAGACGGCCTTGGTAATTATTTCCCTGTATCCGCTTTTAGTGTGTAAAGGGAAATTCTTCTCTACACCGGTGGTTACGCTCACTCTTGTTCCCTCCTTGAAATAATGGGTATAAGGGGACTCTTTTTCCTCTTTTTCGGATTCGGCATGATCATATCTATCGTGCGGCAAGTTTCGATGGTTCACAATATATTATGAATTTTAACCGGCAAGTGTGACCATTTAACAGGTCAGTTAAACTTGAATCCGGTAAGTAACAGCATTTTTTTCTTTCGAAGCCAGCCAAGCTGCCAAAAATAGGATACCGTGTTAAGTGTTGTATGTGGTTTATTGTTTCTTAAGCGTCGAAAATCTAAAGATTCCAATGATTGGCTAAAA
>DYET01000200.1 GCA_020725625.1 Desulfovirgula sp.
AGGAAGTCGCGGCAGGCCTGTTCCACCGTGGACCGGATCCTGAGAATGGCCGTCTGCCTGGGGCCCCGTATCCAAAGGTGCCTACGTTCGGCCAGGAAATCCACGCCGTGTTCCTTCAGGGTGATGGGGTAGGGTTCCGCCCTGGAAATAAGGTCAATGCCTCTTACCGACAATTCCACGCCTATGGGCGAACGGGGCTCCTCCCTGACCAAGCCGGTCAGCTTCAGTGAAGATTCCTGGGTTATCTCGCCGGCCGTCTTGAAAAGGTCCGGGGCCTCGTCCTTCACCAGCACACACTGGACCGTTCCCGTCCCGTCCCGCACGATCAGGAATTTAACCTTTCCGGAGGACCGCTGGTTATACAGCCAACCCCTGATTTCAACCTCTTCCCCGGTATGGTTTTTCAGGTTCTTGACAAGCACCCAGCGCAACGGGCTCACCTCTGATTAAGGGATAACTTTATTATTGTAATTTATGACGCTTCAAATCCGTCAAGACGAAAAATAGGCGCGGCCGGCCAAGATTTATTTTCTACCGGTTTTGCCGGCCGAGATGGCCGCCCTGCCGGCGATGATCCTCATGATGTCGTTGGTTCCGTCGGCGGGCACGAGAAGCTGGGCGTCGCGGCAGTACCTTTCGACCGGAAATTCCTTTATGCACCCGTAGGCACCCATTATTTCCATGGCCTTCCGGGTGCACCGCAGGGCAGCCTCGGAACAGTAAAACTTAGCCGCCGCCACCTCGGCGTCAGCCCGCCTGCCCCGGTCGATAAGCCATGCCGCACGGTAGGCAAGAAGCCTGGAAGCCTCCAGGTCGGCGTGTATCTCGGCGATTTTGAACTGAATCGACTGCAGGGCGCCGATCGGCTTCCCGTAAAGGACCCTTTCATTGGCGAATTTTACGGCAGCGTCCAGGGACGCCTGGATAAGCCCCAGCGACATGGCGGCGATTCCCGTCCGCCCGAACTCGGTGATTCCCTTGAGGGCCAGCTGCAGGCCCTGGCCTTCCCTGCCCAGCATGTATTCCCGGGGTACCCGGCAGCTTTCCAGTATCAGTTCCCCGGTAGTGCAGCCGTGAAAGCCGATTTTTTTCTCCAGCCGCCCGGGTTTGAATCCCCCGAACTGTCTGTCGACCAGGAAGGCGGTAAATTCCTTCTGGGGGGTATCCTTGGTTTTGGCCACGATCATGGCTATCTCGCTGACATGCGAGTTGGAAATAAAGCACTTGCGGCCGCTCAGCAGGAAGTGGTCCCCGTTCTCCACGGCCTCGGTGGTGTTCCCGGTGGGGTCCGAACCGCCGGCGGACTCGGTTATCCCCACCGCACAGATCATCTCCCCGCTGATCAAAGGGGGTAGGTATTTATCCCTCACGGCAGGGCTTCCCCCATCACAGACCGAGGCAATTCCGAAGTGGGCGCACTGTACGGACATGGCTATTGCTGCCGAAACCCTGGCCAATTCTTCCACCAGCAGCATGCGGGCGAGGTTACCCATGCCGGCCCCGCCGAGATCCCTGGGGACGGCAACCCCCAGGAATCCCAGGCCGCCCATTTTTCTTACCAGATCCATCGGCGTCCGGTCGGTTTTCTCCATTTCCTCCACCCTGGGCGCGAGTTCAAGCTGGGCAAACTCCCGGACGGACTTTTTAAGCAGTTCCAGATCGGTGCTCAAGGCAAATTCCATTTTCAGCAAACTCCTTCCCTCGCGATTTATCTCTGTATTTATATTTTTTGACAAGTTTAAAAAGTCCTTCATACCCGGGTAGGCGGTTAAAAGAAAATCGTGGCGGTTAAAATAAGGCCACGAAAATTCCCGACAGGAGGGTTCCGGAGATGCTGGAAGAGCACCTGAGATCCAGGGTCCCCTGGAGCACCGAGCCCAGCCTGAAGGAAAAAACTGATGAGCTGGGCGTGGATTTCGACCGCTTTATCGAAGGCTTGAAAAACAGCCGGCCGGATGCCGAAATGGCTGCCGAATTCGGCATTTCCGAGAAGGCAGTTAAGCATTTGAGGGATCACTTTATGACCCGCGGCTTGGGGTCAGTCATGGGCCAGGACTGATGCCCGAAAACTTCCGGCCCGGTCCGGCCCGGGGGGTGTTAAGGCCGTGTTGAGGTTTCTGGCGCTTTTTGCCGCCGTTGTGCTTGTGGACCTACTGATCATTGCAGAAATTGGAAACAGGGTTGGTATTTGGCCGGCGCTGGCGCTGATTTTGATCCCTGGCCTGGCCGGAGCGGCCTTGACCCGGTCCCGGGGCGCCGCCGTCCTTTCCGGGGTAAAAAGAGATCTGGCCGGGGGCAGGATCCCGGGCGATAAAATACTTGACGGTATCCTCATTTTCAGCGCAGGGATCCTCCTAATCATCCCCGGCATAATTACCGGCCTAATTGGGTTGACCGCTTTTTTTCCCGGGGCCAGGAAGTTTTACCGGGATTGGATTTTGCGCCGGATCTGGCGGCTGTTCGCGGAAAGGAGCCTGAGGTTATACTTTAAAAAGCCCTTGTAATGGAAATGCAGGCCGGGTGAAAAATTCCTGGCCTGTTTGACTGCCGTTGTGCTATAATAGTCAAATATACAAAAAGCAGCCGGTTCGGCCGCCTGCCGCCGACCTGCAGGCCGGCCGCCGGCAGGCTGACGGGCTATACTGGAGGTTGGGAGCATGTTTCCGGAAAGGTTTGCCAAGATCGGCCTTACATTTGATGACGTGCTGCTTGTACCTGCAGCCTCGGAGATACTTCCCCGGGACGTGGACCTATCCACCTGGCTGACCAGGAAAATAAGGCTGAACATTCCTCTGATGAGTGCCGGTATGGATACCGTCACCGAATCGAGGATGGCCGTCGCCATAGCCAGGGAGGGCGGCATCGGGGTTATTCACAAGAACATGTCGATAGAAAAACAAGCCCTGGAGGTGGACAGGGTAAAGCGATCGGAGCACGGTGTGATCACTGACCCATTTTACCTATCGCCGGACAGCCCCATCAGCGAGGCGTTGCTCCTGATGGAGAGGTACCGGATTTCCGGCGTGCCCATTACCGAAAACGGCAGACTGGTCGGTATATTGACTAACCGGGATCTCCGGTTTGAAAAGGATTTCAGCAAGCCGGTAAGTTCGGCCATGACCAGGGAAAACCTGGTTACCGCCCCGGTGGGCACCACCTTGGAGCAGGCCAAGGAGATTCTTCAGAATTACAAGGTGGAAAAACTTCCCATAGTGGATGACGATTTCAACCTCCGGGGCCTGATTACCATCAAGGATATTGAAAAAGCCAGGCAGTACCCGAACTCGGCCAAAGATAAAAAGGGCCGGCTGCTGGTGGCAGCCGCGGTCGGGGTCGGCAGCGACACCATGGAGAGGGTTGAAGCCCTAGTCGCTGCCAGCGTGGACGTCATCGTGGTGGATACCGCCCACGGGCAAAGCAGGGGGGTTCTTGACACGGTGTATGAGATCAAGTCCAGATATCCCGATGTGGAACTGGTTGCCGGCAATGTGGCCACGGCGGAGGGAACCAGGGACCTGGTCAAGGCCGGGGCCGACTGTGTCAAGGTAGGCATCGGCCCGGGGTCCATTTGTACCACCAGGGTGGTTGCCGGTGCCGGCGTGCCGCAAATCACGGCCATCTACGAGTGTGCCGAAGAAGCTTCTAAACATGGTATTCCAATCATCGGCGACGGCGGTATAAAATACTCGGGCGACATCACCAAGGCCATTGCCGCCGGGGCCGATGTGGTCATGGTGGGCAGCCTCCTGGCCGGAACCGAGGAAAGCCCGGGAGACATCGAAATATACCAGGGCAGGAGCTACAAGGTGTACCGCGGGATGGGTTCTCTCGGGGCGATGAAGGAAGGGAGCAAGGACAGGTACTTCCAGGAAGACCAGAAAAAGCTTGTGCCCGAAGGGGTCGAGGGGAGGGTGCCTTACCGGGGCCCCCTGGCCGAGACGGTATACCAGCTCATGGGGGGACTTAGGGCCGGAATGGGGTACTGCGGAACCAGGAATATAGAGGAATTAAAAACCTGCACCAGGTTTATGAGAATTACCCCGGCAGGGTTGAGGGAAAGCCACCCTCACGACGTAACCATTACCAAGGAAGCGCCGAACTACAGCCTTAAATAGCCGCCCAAGGACGACAGGCGGCGGGATAAAAAAGCCGCCTTCCGGCCGGCAGAATCCACAAAACGATGAAAAATTTCGACCCCCTTCGGACGTCGACGCTGAAGGGGGTTTTTCATCGAAACTTTAGCCTTTATCATACCTTATCACGTCAAACATTTCAATGAACTCCTGCGGCACGTCCTCTCCAATCCTGGCCATCAGCACGTTGGCCGGGTGTTCCATTATTTCGGGGTCGTTGGTCCCCACTATAACGAGGCCGGCCGACCCGAACAGCCGGGTCAGCATCTTCTGGTAGCTCCAGATATTCAGCCCGCTTCCGTCCAGGTCCCAGTGCCAGCTGTACTCCATGCTGATGACGATGCGCTTTCGCATCAGGGGATTGGTAAAAGCCAGATTGATCAGGTTTTTGGCTATCCTGTATCTTCTCCAAGAGGTACTCACTTCTACGGCGCCCAGTTCCAGAACCAGCGGATGATTAACCCAGCGGGTGCAGGGGTCGGGGTCGTGAAACGTCATATATCCCACTATCAGGTTGCCGCTCCTGGCGATGTAAACCAAGCCGTCCGGTGAATCGGCAATTTCACGGAGACACTGTTTCTGCTTGATGGCTGTGCGGAAATTGTTCAAATTTTCGTCAATTTCAAGGCTGGCCAGATTTTCCCCGGCAACGGGCCCCTCGATGGTTATCGGTCCCTTGTCGGATTCAAGCATGATGGAAGTTTTGGCGTGAACCTCGCCCAACTGAATCACCTTTCTGCCCGGAACCCCGCCGCCGTGTCCGGGGGCGAATGATCCGCCCGGCCCGTGAAATCTCATTTTACCTGTACTTGTATTATAAAGCACAACCACTGCCGTCACAATAGAATGCGGGCGGAAAATTGGTTTAAACCGGATTGCGCCCGGCAGCCGGCAGGGGTGCCCGCCCGGGTCCGGGTCACCGGTGTGGACCGGGCAGCATCCCCCTGGAGACATCGATATAACTCGATTGATTAAAGCCGTTAGGGCAGTTTGTCAATAATGATTTTGGATTGATGTCATCAGTGTAATTTTATTGTAGGAATATTTTACCAAATTATTGCCTTCCGGTTAAAGGGATTTGGTAATATATGGGGAATTTAAAGGGTAACTGATCAGCAAAGGACGGTGTGGGTAGTTGAGCGGTAAACTTCATTCACTGACCGACGTATTGAAGAAGACGCTTTTTTTCTTTGAAGAGCTCTCCGTGGCGGAAATCGTACCTCACGTGCAGAGGAAAATGCTGAGGGACTATACCGAGGAGCAGGTGGAGGAAAAGGTTTCCTTATGCCTGCGCCAGAATTCATGCTTTACATATAACCCAAAGGGACTCTGGAGTCTCAACCTGGAAGGCAGCCGGGAAAACGACCAGTTTTATTCCGTCCTGCTGAGGCGCCAGCAGCCCATGAGCATCAGGGAGGTCTTGAGAACAGGCACGGGCAGTAAAAATAAAAAGAAGATCAGGCCGCTGGTTTCGGGTGAGGCCAGCCTGATTACCGACGGCAGGTTTATACAGCTCGACAACGGGTATTGGGGGCTGACCGAGTGGGAGGTGGAAGCGGGACAGTACTCGCTGAAGCAGCTGGTGATCAAGGCGCACAAGGTTCACCCGGGAGGCCTGTCGCGGCAGCAGGCCTTTGAAATAGTAAACAGCTGGAGGCCGACGACCCTAAAGGCCGTGGAGGACATACACAAAAAATTCAACTTCTTTGAGGAAATAGGGGACGGGATCTGGGTATACAACCCATCGGTGCAGGTTGCCTATGAGGACTTGATGAAAAGGTTTATCGGATCCCTGAACAAGATGAAGGAAAAGTGGCGGCGGGACCGTCAGCGCTGGAAACAGAAGGCCGACCTGCTGGAAAGACAGATCGGCGAGATCGACAGCGCATACAAGGAAACCGCTGCGGCCCTGGCGGCGAAAATGGAGGAGGCCGGACAGCACGAGTACCTGATTACCCAGATGGCCGAAAAGGACCTTTTACTCTCCCTTAGAAAAAAGGAAATCTACCGCTACAGGGAGCACGTGGCCAAGCTGGAGGCAAAGGCAAACAGCATACTGCACCAGTGCCGGCTGTGGGTCAAAAGGGCCAGGGAGGCAGAGGATGAAAAGGCCAGGATGAAGGAGTCCTTGAATAAAAACCAGGCCAGCCTTGAGGCCCTCTTTACAAAACTGCAGCAGTACAAGGAGAAAGACCGGGAAAACAAGGCCAGGCTGGCCGAGATCAAGGAATTGAACGCCGCCAAAATCGCCGAGTTGCAGACCGAGATTGTGGAATTGAAGCAGAAGCTGGATAAGGCAGTTGAAAGCCACCGGCTGGATGAAAAAAGGTACCGGGAAGAAATAAACATTTTGAGCAACGACTTGAAAGAGGCCCTGGAAAGCGGCGAGGAGGCCAAAAGATCGCTGCGGTTCCTGCAGCAGGAGCTCAGCCAGGCCCGGGGCCAGATGAAAAAAATGGAGGCCACCATCAGAAGCCCGCTGATAAGGGCAATTATAAAGCTGACGGGCTTATTCACGGGATCAAAAAAACACCGGGCGTCGTGACCCAGACGTCTTTTTTTTTACGAAATATGTTATTATGTTTTAGAAAAAAGATTAGGAGATCAAGATGAGCCGGATCAGCCTGCTGGTGGTGGATGACGAGGCCAAAATCAGGGAGCTTGTGGGGGCCTACCTGCAGAGAGAGGGATACGTCGTGCACGAGGCGGCAAACGGACATGAAGCCCTGGAGAAATTCAGGAGCTGTGACTTCGGCGCCGTCATCCTTGATTTGATGCTGCCCGGCATGGACGGCCTGGAAATTTGCAGGGAGATCAGAAAGGTTTCAGACGTGCCGATAATCATGCTTACCGCCCGTGGAGACGAAATCGACCGGGTCCTGGGACTCGAGCTGGGGGCGGACGACTACATGGTCAAGCCTTTCAGTCCCAGGGAGCTGGTGGCCAGGGTGAAGGCCGTTCTGAGAAGGGCGAAGAAGGGAGATCCCGCCGGAAGGCCGAAGGCGGTCACCGAGGCCGGCGGACTGAGGATCAACGAGGATACCAGGGAGGTAACCGTAAACGGCCGGCCGGTCTCCCTGACTCCGAAGGAGTACGACCTGATCCTCCACCTGGCCAGGCACCCCGGCAGGGTGTTCACCAGGGAACAGCTTCTGCACCAGGTATGGGGATACGACTTTTTCGGCGAGGCCCGCACGGTGGACACCCACGTAACCAGGCTGAGGGAGAAGATTGCCAGGACGGACGGGGATCCGCAGTGGATTGCCACCGTCTGGGGAGTGGGATACAAGTTAGAGGTGAGGCCTTGAAAAGGTTTGGACTGGCTTTCAAGATCTGGCTGGCCATGTTTGTACTGGTGGTCCTGGTGCTGGGCCTGTCTGCAGCTTTCCAGTCGGGCCTGATCCAGAAAATCTATCTGAAGCAGCAGTCGGATCGAATCCTGGAGAAAATGTCGAGGTTTGCGCGGGAATACAGTGCCATGTCCGGCCAGGAGGAGATCGACGGCAGGGTGAACTCTCTGGCCAGAGAACTGGATGCCAGCGTCCTGGTTATAGATGCATCGGGCAGGACCGTCAGCTGGTCCGCCCAGAGGGGCATGGGCAGAAGGGGCATGGGAATGGGGTGGAGGATGCACGGCCCGGTCCTGCCCGTCGAAAAGGAGGACGTGCAGTCCGTCTTAAGCGGGAAGACGGTGGTCAAAAGGGGGAGCAGCCAGTTCTTCGACTACGAAGTCATCCTGGCGGCTGTACCCCTTCAAAACGGCGGGGAGGTTGCCGGGGCCGTGTTTGTTTATACTCCGCTGGCGCCCATCAAGGCCGACCTGCGGGCAATCAACGAGGCGGTAATCTATTCGCTGCTCCTCGGGATTGCGGCGTCGATCCTGCTGGCCTTTCTCCTTTCCCGGATCATTTCCCGCCCCATACAAAAAATAAATTCGCTGGCCAGGGCCATGGCCGGAGGCGATTTCGGACTGCAGGTGCCGGTCCGCTCGGAGGATGAGCTGGGCATGCTGGCCGCCTCCATAAACGACTTGTCCAGGCAGCTCAGAGAGAAGATAGAAACCATCGAAAAAATAGACTCTGCCCGGAGGAGTTTCGTGGCCAGCATATCACACGAGCTCAGGACTCCCCTGACCATCATGCAGGGCTACACCGAGGCCCTCATGGACGGCCTGGCGAGGGATGAGGGGCAGCGGGAAAAATACCTGAACAACATATACGAGGAGGCCGTGCGGCTGCGGAGGCTGGTGGACGACCTGCTGGACCTGAGAAGGCTTGAATCGGGCCTGATCAGCATGCGCGTCGACCGGGCCGACATTTCGGAAATAATCCGCCAGGTGGCCGACCAATTCAATGAAACCGTTGCCGAAAAGAAGGTGGCGGTCAGGACCGACCTGCCCGGGGAAAGGCTGCTGGCCAGGGGCGACCCGGACAGGCTGAAGCAGGTGATTATCAACCTGGTCGACAACGCGGTAAGGTTCAGCCCGGAAAGCGAGGAAGTGGAGATAAGGGGAGAGGAGGCCGGGGGCAGGATCAGGGTCCTGGTCAAGGACCGGGGGCCCGGACTGTCCCCGGAAGACCGCCAGCTCATCTGGGAAAGGTTTTACAGGGCCGGCGGCGACAGGGCCGGAAGACATTCCGGGAGCGGCCTGGGGCTGGCAATAGCCAGGCAGATTATCGAACTGCACGGGGGAGAAATCGGAGTGGAAGGCCGTCCGGGAGGCGGTTCGGCCTTCTGGTTTACCGTAGACAGGGATTAATGCCTGGAAGACTTCAAACCGGCGAGGTGGAAAATGAAGGGATCAGACCGACTCGGACTAATCCTGCAGGAAACAAGGGCGGTTGATGTGGAACCGGACCCGCTGACGAAAAAAGTCTACCTGGAACTCCCCGAACCGGCACTCACCGACAACAGGGCCGATGTCGACAGGGTCCGCCAGGAGTTTGCCAGGGTCTCCGGCCCGGTTGGGGTGGATCTGGAGATGATGAGAAAGATTCCGGGAGCCGTGAGGAAGTATGGTTGGCGGGTTACCGCCGTTGCCGGGTGGTTCGGCTGCGGGTGGAAGCTTGTCGACCTGCAGGGAGGTAACACTTCGGCCCGGAATTTCGGCCTGGCGGTCGATATCGGGACAACGACGGTGGTCGCCTACCTGGTGGACATGAACAGCGGAGTCGTGACCGGCGTGCAGGCCGGGTACAACGGCCAGATCAGGTTCGGCGAGGATATACTGAGCAGAATATTCAGCGCCGGGAACGGAGAAGGGCTGCACCTGCTGAAAGACGCGGCGGTCGATACGCTTAATGAATTGATCCTCGGCCTGGCCGGGAGCAGCGGCCTGGCCACCGAAGAGATTACAGCCGTTTCGGTGGGGGCCAACACCACCATGACCCACCTCTTCCTCGGCCTGGATCCCGCCAACATTTGCACGGCCCCTTACATTCCGGCGGTAAACAGCCCGGGAATTATCGAGGCGGGTCAGCTGGGGCTGTCGGTCAACAGGAAGGCGCCGGTTTACATTTTCCCCGGCGTCGGCAGTTACCTTGGTGGTGACGTAATCGCCGGAGTCCTGGCCAGCGGCATGCACAGGAAGGACGAACTGGCACTGCTGGTGGATATAGGTACCAACGGGGAAATCGTGCTGGGCAACAGCCAGTGGATGGTGGCCTGTGCCGGGGCGGCCGGGCCGGCCCTGGAAGGCGGGGTGGCGGCATGCGGCATGAGGGCTGAGCCGGGGGCGATATACAGGGTTGAAATCGACCACCGGACCGGGCGGGTAGATTACGGCACCATCGGCGGATGTCCCCCGGTCGGGATTTGCGGGTCCGGCCTGGTGGACGGCATCGCCGGGCTCTTTCTGGCCGGCCTGGTCGACAGAAGCGGCAGGTTCCGGGAAGGGACCGATCGTTTTGTCCTGGTTCCCGCCGGCCGGTCCGGCACCGGGAAGGACATAGCAATCAGCCAGGCCGATATAAACAATTTTATGCGCACCAAGGGGGCGGTAAACGCAGCCCTGGAACTTTTGCTGGAAAGCGTGGGCTGCGGGCTGGGCGAAATTGAGAGGTTTTACGCCGCCGGGGCTTTCGGGCACCACCTGGACATCGAGTCCGCGGTCACCCTCGGCTTGTACCCGGACCTGCCCAGGGAAAGGATGGTAAAACTGGGCAACAGCTCGGGGGAGGGGGCCAGACTGGCCCTCATGTCGAGAAAGTGCATCCGGGAGGCCGAGGACATCGCCCGCAACGTCACCTACTTCGAACTAAACGCCAGCCAGGAGTTCATGAACAAGTTCGTCAGCAGCAAGTTCATTCCCCACACCAACCTGGACTATTTTCCCACGGTCAAAATGAGGCTTGCCGACCGGGGGCTGCCTGGGGGGTCGTAGCGGGTTAAAAAGCACCGGCGCGGGGAAAAGCTGCGGAACCGCAGGCGGGGGCAGCGGTTCCGCAGCATGTTGGACGGATAATTCGCGGCTGAAGTGTACGGTTTTTAAACCGGCAGGGGTACGAGAGTCATTTTTCGCCGTAAGCCAGCAGGACGGCCTCCAGGAAGTACTGGGAATCCCGCCGCACCGCCTCGTAAAAGTCGGTGTCCAGGTGGCGGTAAATCATATCCCTGGTCATGCGGATGGAATGCTCTTTTTTGGAGGCCAGATTTTGCGCAATTTCCATGGCTGCCGGCATCAGCTGGTGATCGGGGACCACCCGGGTCACCAGGCCCATGCCGAGGGCTTCCTGGGCCCCGATGGTGCGGGCGGTCAGGCAGAGATCCATGGCCCGGCCGAGGCCCACTATCCTTGGGAGCATGTAGGGGCTGGCGAATTCCGGGACCACCCCGAGGTGGGTGAAGCGGAAGCACATGGTGGCGCTTTCGGCGGCGATGCGGATGTCGCACATCAGGGTGATGGTAATCCCCATGCCTACCGCCGCCCCGTTGATGGCGGCGATCAGGGGTTTCTTGAATTCCCGCATGAGGGTGATTTGGGCTCCCGCGCCTCCCTCGGTCAGGGAGGACTGGAAGCTGGTCACACCCTCGCTGAAGGACTTGAGGTCGGTTCCGGAACTGAAGGCCGGCGGGGACCCGGTCAGGATCATCACCCGGATGGAGTCGTCCTCGTTGACCTTCCTCAACACCTCCAGGTATTCCTCGTGCATTTTCCGGTTCCAGGCGTTGCGCACCTCCGGCCTGTTCATGGTCAACACCAGGATCGAGTCTTTGACTTCGTAAAGGAAGCACTCCAGATTCATTATATTTACCCCTCCTTTTAACAGCTCACTATGCAAAGAACATGCTGGTCCGGGAACGGGCGAGGCCCGGCTTCTCCTGCAGCCTGCCAGGCAGGCTCACCTTTCCGCTTTTTCAAAATGTAAACGGGATCAGGTTCCTACGTTTTAGATATTAACATAAATTGCCGGGCTGATTCCATTCCTGCGAAAAAAATCCCGGGCAGTTCCCGGGAAAATGTCGTTGCAAATCTAGAATTTAAACCTGCTGGTCATCTCCTCCATAGAGGACCCCATTACCGCCAGTTCATCGGCCAGGGTCGACAGCTGCTGGATGGAGGCCGACTGTTCCCTGGTGATTTCGGCAACGTTCTGAACGCTGGCCGAGAGTTCCTGGGCGGCCGCGGCCACACCTTGAATCTGTTCCCCGAGATCGTGCACCTTGACTATTATGTTCCGGAAGTAGTCGCCCACTTCATTGACCACTTTCTGCCCGGCGGAGAACTCCTGCCTGCTCCGGTCCATCACCGAGACGGCCTTGTCTGATTCGGTCTGGACCTCCTGGATCAGGCGGTATATTTCCTTGGCCGAGTTGGACGACTGCTCGGCGAGGTTCCTCACCTCTTCGGCCACCACCGCGAACCCCCTGCCGGCCTCCCCGGCCCTGGCCGCCTCGATGGCCGCGTTCAGGGCAAGAAGGTTGGTCTGGTCGGCTATGTTTTTGATTATGTCCACGATCCTGGTTATTTCCCCGGTGGATTTTTTCAACCCGCCGATGACCGCCGACACCTCTTCCGTTATCCGTCCCAGGCTGTCCATCTGGACGGTTATCAGGTCAAGGCCCCTGTTCCCCTTTTCGGCCAGGTCCGAGGCCTCCCTCGAGGCTGAGGCCACCACCTGGGCATTGCCGGCCACCTGTTCCACGGCAAGGTACATCTGGCCGGCGGTGGCGGCGGCTGCTTCCGTGTTTTTACTGGTCACGCCGGCTGCCGCGGAAAGGTTCTGGACGGCGGACGAAAGCTTCCTGGCCATCGAGGAAACGTCTTCCACCAGCGCCTTGAGGCTCCTGCGCATGTGGTTGAAGGCCCTGGCAAGATGGCCGACCTCGTCGTCGGTTGTAGCGGACACCTCGTCCCCGGTCAGGTCACCGCCGGCAATCCGTTCCGATTCCTTCTCCAGCTTGCTCAGGGGCAGGGAGATCCTGTTGGACAGGACAAGGGCCAGTAGGACGGCCAGCAGGATGGCGGTGATTATCGCCGCTGTCACCGTGGTTATGATTGTGTCGACCTTGGCGGTAATCCTGGCCGTGTCTTCCTTCATCATTTGATGTTCGTAGTCGGCCAGAGCGTTGCCGGACTGGATAATGCTGTTTACGGTGCCCTTTTTGTTGAGGGTGTAATCTATCACGTCCTGTATGTTGGGGGATTTTCGCTTAATGCCGATAACCTCTTCGGAGTAGGCCCGGTAACCGTCGATATCCCTGATCATGCCCTCAACCATCTTTTTTCCTTCTTCCTCGGTGACCAGGTCCTTCAGAGTCAGGGCGTCCTTCCTGGCCTTGTTCAGCGCGTCCTCGTACTTTTTGTGGTAGTCGTCGTAGTTGCAGAGAAGAAAACTCCTGAGGTAGAGGGCGCTGTACTCAAAGTTGACCACCATCATCCTGGACCGGTTGACAATTTCGGCCCGGTGATTGACCAGGTCCTGGTATGCCCTGTTTACCTCCCGGATTTCATAAAGGGCAAAAATGCCTATGCCCGCAGTAAACAACAGTATGACTGCACACATTAACAGCAGGCGGGTTCTGATTCTCGTGATCACGGGTCAACCTCCTTTTTTTGAAAGTAGAAAGATAATTTAGTTGGGTAAATTATATGTAAAATCTTTCACGTAATAAAGTTATATAATGCCATGATAACCATATAATGGAAGCATGATTTAAAAAATTAAGAGGAAATATGCCTTGTAAAAGTGTTTAAATGCAGGAAAACATAAGATATCTTGAATTAAAGACTCAATATGTGTCGAATAGATAATGTGAATCATATAACATGACTGTCCGCAGGCCCCTGAATGTTTCGAACAGCCCGGGAGAGACGGGAAGGGTAAACCGCCAAGTATGCAGAAAGGATATGACGGTGATGTTACGGCTGTAAGGAACAGGTTGAGGACGGATACCCTGTAGAATAGAGTTTTTTATCTAAGTTCGCTGATTCAGCCATGTTCAGGCTTCTCAGCAGTTCCGGGTCGACGCTGCGCAAGGTGCAAATCGCACTGCGGGAAGATCCTCAGAACGGGATGTGGTATCCAGTAAAGCAGCCGGAATTCACAGGGGAGACAGGACTCGAACCCGCAGCCTATGGTTTTGGAGACCTTTTAAAGGGGTATCTCATAGCATCACTATAAATGGGTCCTTTTCGTTTCAGACGGATTCGATTCTTCTGGAAAAAGGTTACGGCGCACAAGACTTACAGGCACCGAAAAACAGGCCCGTAAGGCTGTAATCCTGTTTGAAGAAGAAGTCAAGAAAGGCAAATACTGTTCAGCAAGCAAGGAATATGCCTTTTCTGAATTCGTCGATTTGTGGATACAAGATTACGGAGAAAAACACCTGGCACCTAAAACTCTTGCCAGATATAAAGAAATGCTTGAAAAACGGATACTACCGGCCATTGGTCATTTGCGCTTGGATAAGATAAAACCGATGACCATTAACCGTCTGATTAACGACATTGCTGAATCACCGAGGTTCGACGGCAAACCGGGTAAAATTTCAGATATGACATTTAAGCATCACTATATGTGTATTTCTGGTATTCTTCAGGATGCCGTTGAATGGGATGTAATACCAGAAAACCCCTGCCGGAGAGTAAAGCCCCCTAAAGTTGAGTATGGGCAGGGACATTGTTACAATGAAGAACAGGCTGTAGCTTTACTGGAAGCTCTTGAAGGCGAGTCTTTTAAACATAGAACCCTTGTCTATCTTACTATTTCCAGCGGCGCTCGTGAAGGCGAAATAATGGGCCTGGAATGGAAGCATATTGACTTTGATAACAACACCATAACAATTACTCAATCCAGCCAGTACCTACCTCAAAAAGGTATATTCATAAAAACCCAAAAAACAAAACCAGTGTTCGCACCATTTCCATGCCGAGTAACGCAATGTCCCTCTTACGTAAATACAGAAAAGAACAGCTTGAGCATAAAATTAAACTTGGAGATCTTTGGAAGGGCAGTGACCAGGTTTTCACAACCTGGGACGGCCAGCCCTGGTTATCCCTGGTGGCCAGGAAGTTGGTTTAAGAAGTTTTTAAAGAAAAACGGTTTACCCCACGTTCCATTTCACTCACTCCGGCACCTGTCCGCTACACTGCTAATCAAAGAAGGGGTCCCCTTGAAAAACGTCAGCAAACGCCTAGAAGAAGTCCACTAAAAAATAATTAGATGATAGCTGTACCGGATAATTGACACGTATTAATTATACGTGTTAATATTTTAACATAAGGAGATGAGTTTTTGAAAAGTTACTCATCAAGAGAAATACTAAGAATATTAACCGATGACGGCTGGTATCATGTAGCAACGGTTGGTGACCACCACCAATTCAAACACCCCACAAAAAAAGGTAAAGTCACAGTAACACACCCGGTAAAGGACATACCAATCAAAACGGTAAAGAGCATATTAAAACAGGCGGGAATTACAATCGAATGATTCATCCCGATAAAGACTAAGGAGATGGTTAATGTGACTAAAGATAAATACATCTTTCCGGCAATCTTCGATTATGCCTACGATGGAATTTCAATCGAATTTCCGGACCTGCCCGGCTGCCTGCCCTGCGCCCATAACTCTGAAGAAGCATTTAAAAACGCCAAAGAAGCCCTGGGTCTCCACCTTTGGGGCATGGAGCAGGACGGCGATCCAATTCCCGAACCAACACCGGTAGAAAAGCTACATCCTAAACCCAACCAGGTAGTGGGCCTCATTGAAGTCTGGATGCCCGCCTTCCGGGAATCTATAGAAAGCAAGGCCGTAAAAAAGACTCTCACGATTCCCAAATGGCTTAACGACCTAGCCGAAAAGGAAAATATTAATTTTTCTCAATTGTTACAGTCGGCAATTAAAAATCACCTGGGTATCGAGGGTTATAACCCTAATGCAAGAAAGCAACCTTAAGTGGCTGCTTGATATTTAAAGTAAAAGTCTACCAAAAAACAAAAATAACTATACTGGCAACTAAGTGGCAACCAAATTTGTTTTTCTATGCATACCAATGAAAACAAAAAACCCCGGACGCCTTCCGGGGCCTGTGTTTTCGTGGCAGGGGAGACAGGACTCGAACCCGCAGCCTACGGTTTTGGAGACCGTTGCTCTACCATTGAGCTACTCCCCTGTACGGGTATTTCGCCGGTTGCCCGGCGCAATATAAATTATAACAGAAACCCCGGCGTTGTCAAGGTGTGCCTAAGGCAAGGTCTGCGTCAAGATTTAGTAGGTA
>DYET01000025.1 GCA_020725625.1 Desulfovirgula sp.
ACTACAAGGTGTTCGGGGCCAACCACAATTTTTTTCATACGTTTTTTACCTCCTGGTATTTAGGTTTGTTTGGCAACTACTTTTATACCAGGATTTTTTTGTCTATTCAACCTCCCTCACAAGCATTACGGGAATGCTTTACAGTCCGTTTCCGGAAGTCAAAGGCCCGGGATGCGAATGCCGAAAACCCTGGCGGCATTGGCAGAGGCGGCCTGGGCGAATTCCTCCGGGTGCATACCCCTGAGGCGGGCTATCTCTTCGGCCACATACCGCACATAGGCCGGCTCGTTCCTTTTTCCCCTGTGCGCCTGCGGCGCCAGGTAAGGGCAGTCGGTCTCCACCAGGATCCGGTCCAGCGGCAGCCTGGCGGCGATATCCTTGAGCCTTGCCGCGTTGGGGTAGGTAACCGGCCCGGCGATGGAAATGTAGAAACCCCTCTTCATGCACTCCCGGGCCATTTCCCAGCTCCCGCTGAAGCAGTGCATGATCCCTCCCCGCCTGGGCACCCCGTCCTGCCTGAGAATATTCATCACGTCGCCGTGGGCGTCCCGGTCGTGGATGACCGCCGGCATGTCCAGTTCCCTGGCCAGGGCCAACTGTTCCCGGAAGACCCTCTGCTGCACCGGCCGGGGGCTCAGGTCCCGGTAATAGTCCAGCCCCATTTCACCCAGGGCAACTACCGCCGGATTCGACGCCAGCCTCCGCAGTTCTTCCAGGTATCCCGGCGGGGCTTCGCCGGCATCATGGGGATGTATCCCCACCAGGGCGTACAGGCCCCCGTAGCGGCCGGCCATGGCCGCCGACCGGTGAGAGGACTCCAGGTCGAAGGAGGCGTTCACGATGACCGCCACACCGCCCCGGGCAGCCCTCCCGACGACCTCCTCCCGGTCGCGGTCAAAGTCCCCGGCGTCGAGGTGGGCGTGGGTGTCCACCAGTATCATCCTGCATTCCTTCCTTAAGTAAATTCTCCAAACCTTTGTTCACTGGGCGTTAAACCCTCAGAACCACAAATGGTCTCATGCAGTTCTTCTCCTGTCTCCTGACTCCTGTCTCCCTCTTTCATCACTACCTGGCTTCAGTATCGATTCTCGGGAAGAGCGGTTCGCCCCTTCTGACCACAATCCCGGACGGCAGCCGGCCCCAGGTCAGGGAACCCCACGTGTACAGGTCCGGCCTGTCGGCAATGCCCAGCATGGCCCACACCTTTGGCGCCATCAGGGGCATGAAGGGGGAGGCGATGACGGTAATAAAGCGCACCGACTCGGCCAGGTTGTAAATCACTGTGTTCAGGCGCCGCCCGGCTCCCGGGTCCCTGGCCAGCGTCCAGGGCGAGGTCTCGTCCACGTACTTGTTGGCCCTGGACACCAGGCGCCAGAGGGCCGCCAGGGCGCCCGAAAGATCTCTCTTGTCCATGAAGTCCCCTACCGCGGAGGGGGTTTCCTCGGCCAGGGCGATTAGATCGGCGTCGGGCCCCTCCGCCGGCCCGGGGCCGCCTATTTCGCCCTTGAAGTACTTGTCGGCCATGCCCAGGGTGCGGCTCACCAGGTTGCCCAGGTCGTTGGCCAGATCCTTGTTGATCCGGTTGACCAGGGCTTCCTCGGAGTACAGGCCGTCGCTGCCGAAGGCCATCTCCCGGAGAAGGTAGTACCTGATGGCGTCCACCCCGTACCTGTCGATGAGCACGTGGGGATCCACCACGTTGCCCCTGGACTTGCTCATCTTCCCGCTGTCCAGGAGGTACCAGCCGTGGCCCACCACCTGCCTGGGCAGGGGCACTCCGGCGGCCATTAGAATTATCGGCCAGATTATAGTGTGGAAGCGCACGATGTCCTTGCCCACCAG
>DYET01000026.1 GCA_020725625.1 Desulfovirgula sp.
CTATCTCTAAATACAATAGAAAAAATACTGGGAGTTCTACCTACTAAATCTTGACGCAGACATTTAACAGATAAAAGTGGAACCCGGACCAAAAAACTGATAAAATTATGTTGTTTTAAGAATTCATGAGGTGAAGCCCGCTTGGAGATCAAGGATATGCAGGCCGAAGTCGACCGTTGGATAGGACAGTTTGAGGAGGGGTACTGGCACCCCCTGTCGATGCTCGCCAGGCTCACCGAAGAGGTTGGTGAGCTGGCCAGGGAGGTCAATCACCGGTTCGGCGAAAAGCCCAAGAAGCCCCTGGAGCCGTCAGGCGACCTGGCCCTGGAACTGGCCGACATTTTATTCATCATCATCTGCTATGCCAACTCTCTGAACATCGACCTGGAAGATGCCTTCAGGCGGATGATGGCCAAGTACCGGCAGCGCGACGGGGACCGGTGGACAAAAAAACCGGAAAAGAATACAGGGAGTCGGGATCCAGAATCAAATTTAAAACAACCCTTATAAATTTAAATAATCATTCTGAATCCTGACTTCTGGATTCTGAATTCCGACCCGATATAATTTGCTATAGGGGGTAAATAAATATAATGGCCACCATTATTCCCTTCAGGGGGATCCGATACAACCCGGAGAAAGTAAAAAACCTGGACAGCGTGGTGACGCCTCCCTACGACGTCATCGATCAGGCCGCCCAGGACCAGTACTACCTCAGGCACCCATACAACATCATCCGCCTGGAATACGGAAAGGTCCTGGAGGACGACTGCCCGGGGAGCAACCGCTACAGCAGGGCCGCCGCCTATTACAGCGAATGGATCAGGGAGGGGGTTCTGGTCCGGGACCGGGAGCCGGCCCTTTACCTGTACGACCAGGAATTTTCGGCCGGCGGCCGGAAAAAGGTCCGGTCCGCCTTCATCTGCGCGGTGAAGCTGGAGCCGTACGAAAAAGGGATAGTTCTTCCCCACGAGGAAACCATGCCCAAGCACAAGGCCGACAGGCTGGAACTGATGCGCGCCTGCCGCGCCAACTTCAGCCCTATCTTCAGCCTTTATGCCGACCCGGAAATGGCAGTAACCCGTATTCTAAGGGATAGCGTCACCGGGCGGACCCCTGATGCCGCCTTCCGCGATGAAAACGGCGAGGACCACCGCCTGTGGGTAATCAGCGACCGGGAGGCCATCGGGTCGGTGCAGCGGATTATGGAGGAAAAACGCATCTTCATCGCCGACGGACACCACCGGTACGAAACGGCCCTTAATTACAGGGCCGAGCGGATGGGCAGCGGGGACACTGGCAATGAGGCCTACAACTACGTTATGATGGCGCTGGTCAACCTTTACGACCCCGGTCTGGTCATCCTGCCCACCCACCGGCTGATCAAAAACGCCGGCGAAGGGGACGTTTCCGCCCTTCCCCGGCGGCTTGATGAAGATTTCCAACTGGAGGAGTTTCGGCTGTCCCCGCAAAGGGACAACTTCAAGGAATTCTTGACCCGGCTGGCCGACCTGGGAACCGACACCAGCGGCCGGCGGCTCCACCGCCACGTCTTCGGCATCTACCCGGGTGCCGGAAGGCTGTACCTGGCCTCACTAAAAAATGAGAACGGCCTGAAGGACCTGATGCCGCCCGGAAGGTCCCAGGCCTGGCAGGGCCTGGATGTATCGGTACTGCACTGTCTGATCATTGAAAAGCACCTCGGTATTGGTCCCGAACTGCTGGCCAGAGGCGAACACGTAACCTACACCAGGGAGGAGGAGGGTGCCCTTGCGGCGGTGGACAACGGGGAGTACCAGCTGGCAATATTTTTAAACCCCACCCTGGTCGAAGAGGTCACCCAGGTGGCCGCCAACGGTGAAAAAATGCCCCAGAAGAGCACTTTCTTTTACCCCAAGGTGATTACGGGGCTGGTCATCAATAGTCTACTTTGAGAGTATTTCCCGTCAGGATTCAGAATACAGAAGTCAGACTCCAGACCCTCATGCCGCAACAATGCTGCACCACGAACAATGAAAATTCGGGGCCGGGGGTGGATTAAGGCCTCGCTGCTCAATCCTCCGGCTGAACCAGCTCTAGACTTGTCGCTTACGGCCTGCCGTACGCCCCTCGTAAGTGCGTCCATGCACACTTAAGGCTCCGGCCGCGTCCTGCAGCCTTGCCGGCATTCCGTATGCTCCGTCGCCAAGAGACGTTAGTCAGCCTCCGGAAAAGGCTCCGGTATGAAAGGTCCTCCCTCCTTATTCTGGATTCTGCCTTATTATTTAAGCTGCCGAAGTCTTTCCTCCGGGCTCATGATGTACGTTATCCTGACCCCGAAATTCTCGTTTACCACCACCACCTCGCCCTTGGCCACCAGCGTGCCGTTGACCAGCACCTCCACGGGATCATCCACCAGTGAATTGAGCTCGACGATGGCTCCCGGGGTAAGGTTGAGCACCTCCTTGATGGGCCTCCTGGTACGGCCGAGTACCACACTGACCCTTAGCGGAACTTCCAGCAGCAGTTCAAGTTTATTTTTCTCTTCCGGAGTAAGCCCGGAGAGCGATATATCTCTGGCCGGAAACTGGTGCATCTCCGGTTTCCGCCGGGGCGCTCCCAGTTCCGGCGCCGGCCACTGATCAGCTGCGGTATTGTTTGTCACGGGCACCTTCTCCGGCGGTCCGCCGCCCCGGTTCGCTTCGTCTTCACCGGGCCAGAAGTCCCTGGACAGCCAGGTATCGCCTGATTCTTCGGCCAATTCGCCTTCCTGGATAGTTTCCTCTTCCGCAGACGGGGTTCCGGTAAGACTCAACCAGAGCAAGGCCGCCTCCTTTTTTGCCGTGTCTATGCTCAAAACCTGCATAATCTCTGTGTTAAGCAGGTCTCCTATTTTCATATCAAAGGACACCACCACCACCTTGCCGTTCTCTATGTCGAGACTCATTTTCTCATAACCGGAGTTGTCCAGCACTGTGGTAATCGGAGGTGATATGTTGATTTTCCTCCCGAAGATCGTCGACAAAGACGTGCAGGCAGACCCGATCATCTGGTTCATGGCCTCGGAGGCCGCGCTCAGTTCAAGCTCGCTGATTTCCTCGGCCGATACCGTCCCGTCCCCGCCCATCATTAAATCGGCCATGACTATGGCATCCCTTAGTTTGATCACCAACACGTTGTAGCCGCTCAAGCCGGCCTTGAATTCCACCCGGATAATTATGTAAGGGACCTTGAAGCTTTCAAACAAATCCTGCTGCGAGATTACCCTCACCCTGGGACTGGTGATTACCACCTTTTGTCGCAGGAGTTCCGAGAGGGTAGTGGACGCCGCCCCCATGGAAATGTTGCCGATTTCCCCCAGGGCATCCCTTTCGTTCTCTTCAAGCAGCAAATTGAAGTCCTCATCGGGCCAAGGCGAATCGTCCGAGGCCGGATCCCGCCCCGCTTCTGGTTCAGCCGGGCCTTCCCCCTCGCCAACGGCCGTTCCTTTTAACAAGGCGTCTACTTCCTCCTGGCTGAGCATTTTATTATCAGTCAATTTCCTTGACCCCCTCAATCAGGGATACCACCTGGACCGCCAGGTTGTTGTTCACCCTGCCGGCCTGGACACCGAATTTGAGTTCTTTTTCTACATGCATCTCCAGGTCCTGATCAACCTTTCGCGAGAGGACCAGCACATCGTCGATCTGCAACTGTAAAAAGTCATTCACCGTGATGAAAGTATCGCCCAGAATCACTTCCATGTTCACTTCGGAATAACCTATCCAGTGTTTAATCCATTTAATTTCATCATCCTTGGGCCCCCCCGACTGCCGCAAAAACTGCTGTCTTACCGAAAGTCTGGAGACAACTGGCTCAAGCACTATAAACGGTATGCACAGGTTCATCAGACCCCGGGGCTCGTCATCGATCGAAACGGACAGGGTAATCAGAGCAACCACTTCATTGGGCGAGTATAGCTGCTGCATCCTGGGGTTTGACTCTATGGCCGTGATGCAGGGCTTGATTTCATAAATGTCGTGCCATGCCGCCGCCAGGTGTTCCAGCACCCTGTCGTAAAGCTTCCGGACTACGGTTATTTCAATGTCAGTCAGTTCCCTGGTCTTGTCCGTGGCTGTGCCCGGCCCGCCAAACATCAGGTCGATCAGCGGAAATACCACCTGGTTGTTGGTTTCCACTATGGCGACCCCCTCAAGGGGGCTGCATTCAAAAATGGTAAGCACGGTCGGGCTGGGGATCGACCGCATGAACTCCTCGTAAATCACCTGTCCCACCGAGGCCACTTCGACGCTTATGGCTGCCCTCAGATAGCCGGAAAAAAAGCTGGTCAAAAGTCTGGCAAAGTTCTGGTGCAGCATTTCCAGGCTGCGCAGGTGCTCCTTGGAAAACTTGTTCGGCCGCCTGAAGTCGTAGGGCCTGCTGGATGCGGGTGCCGTCGTGTGCTTGATCTCCTCGACGTTCAGCTTGCCTGTAGTCAACGCTTCAAGAAGCGAGTCTATTTCACTCTGGGACAAAATTTCCTGCAATCACAAACACTCCCCGGCTTTTTTGGAAGGAAACCTTAAACCGGCTATCTCCCCCTTGAGAGGGCCCGCTCCACTGCCTGCAAAAGCCTCTCCTGCTGGAAAGGCTTGACGATAAAGTCCTTTGCTCCCGCCTGAATGGCGTCCATAACCATGGCCTGCTGGCCCATGGCGCTGCACATGATTATATTGGCGGACGGGTCAGTCGACCTGATCGCCTTCACCGCCTCCAGGCCGTCCATTTCCGGCATGGTGATATCCATAGTGACCAGGTCCGGCTTGCTGTCCAAATACATGCTCACGGCCTGCCTGCCGTTTTCGGCCTCCCCGATCACGTCATACCCGCCTTTTACCAGGATGTTTTTGATCATCATGCGCATGAAGGCTGCATCGTCTACTATAAGAATCTTTTTCCCCACAATTACCCCTCCTCGTAAAAGCTGTCAGCCGCCTGTTGCCAGCCTATAAAAAACTAAGTAACTCAAAAATCATTGAGGATCAGAAAAACCGAGAGCATCAAACAGCTTCTGGATGGACCCGGGCTCGGTCAGCATAAAAAAGTGCCCGCTTATGCTGAACTCCCCCCGATCCTGAAACAGCCTGGTTTCCAGGACCAACGCCTTGTCCTCGGTCCTTCCGCTGGCCACCATCAGCGAGGTGAGAATCGCTCCCAGCATGTCGTAGGCGAACATCGGTACGGCCGACTTCATATTCAGGGAGGTCATGCTGTAAATAGCGCTGATAAACGACCCGGCTAGCACGTTCCCCACTTCCATGACGGCGGATTGACCCATTTTATCCAGTTCCCGCGTGGTCCCCAGTTCCATTCCCATCAGCAGGTCAACCAGTCTTAAAGTGCTGTAGGAATTAAAGACAAATAACACCATCCCCGGCACATCACCCGACAACCTCACACTGACGCAGGAAACCAGCTCTTCAGGTCCTCCTACCAGCCCTACCGTTTCCTCGAAGGGCATGAAAGCGGCCAACGGCACACTCATGCTGATGCGCCTGTTCAAAAGCTGAGCCAGCGATGTCACGGCATTGCCCATGCCTATGTTGCTAATTTCCCGTAGAGCGTCCATGTGCACCGAGGACAGCTCCGGGGTTTTACCCATTCTCATCCTTCCTTTCAGACCTTACTGTTTTTTTTGTAAAAACAGGGCAGTATTTTTTCCAGGCCCAATTCCTGGTGGTTGAAGATCATCTCGCTCCCGCCGATGAAGAGGACCCCACCTTGACGAAGGGATCGCGAGAAATTCTGATTGATTTTGTCCTGGGCCTCCCTGGTGAAATAGATGGTCACATTTCTGCAGGCAATTAAATCATATCCCTGCGGGTAGTCCTCAGTAAGCAAATCGTGCCTCTTGAAGGAAACCTTGTTTTTTATGTTATTTTTAATCTGGTAAGTGTTCCCGGATACTTCAAAATATCTGGCCAGCCTTTCCCGGCTCACGTTGCGAACCGCGTCCTGACTGTACCTTCCGGCCCGGGCCGTCTCCAGGATGGTTTTGTCGATGTCGGTGGCGTCAAGCTGGTGAGGCCGGCCGGGGCTCAGTTCGTCCAGAAGGATCCCTAGGGAGTACGGCTCTGCCCCGATGGAGCAGGCTGCGCTCCACAATTTCAGCGTTCCCCGGTCCTGCAGCAAATCCGGGAGAATTTTTTTTTCAAGTTCCTGCCATCTCGCGGGATCCCTGAAAAACTCCGAAACGTTGATGGTAAGGTGATCAAGGAACTTCTCGTAGGCCAGACGGTCGGCCATCATCAATTGAAAAAGCTGAGCGTAACTGTTGACCTTTTGTCTGAACAGGAGGCTGTCGATTCTTCTTTTCAGCTGGTTTTCCTTGTAGCTGTGCAGGTCCAGCCTGAAGTGGACCATCATCCTGCGTTTGAATTCCTCGAAGTTCAACCTTATATCACCTTCAGTTTGTTGCCCAGTGTTCTGATCAGTACTTCACCCGTGCGGGTGTCAAGAATCATCGTCCTCCCGCGGTTGCCACCGACCTCCTCCGAGATTATCGGTATTCCCAGTTTTTTTAGTATTTCTCTTGATTTATCGGTGTTTCGCTGCCCTATATTAAGAGTTAATTTATCGTCCAGCCCGGAAAACATCTGAGCGCCCCCCACCAGTTTCGCCTGTAGCCTGTATATGCTTACACCTGCAGACTGCATTTCCTTGATTAAAAGCGGAATGCCCAAGTCGGCAAATTTCGCCGGTTTGCTGACTTGGTTGAACTGGGCGCTGTCCGGCAGCATCACGTGCAGCAGTCCACCTACCCCGACCACCGGATCATAAAGGCTTACCCCCACGCACGACCCCAATCCCAGCGTAATCAGCCGGTCCGGATTCCTGGCAATCTTATAATCAGCTATGCCTACCTGAATTTCAGCATTGTCTTTTGCCGCCAGTTCCATTATCTGCCCCCTAAAAGATTACTTGCGGAGGTTGTTGGCCATACCCCAGATCTCGTCCGTCATCCGAAGGGCCCGGGCGTTCATCTGGTATGCCCTCTGGGATTCCAATAATTCCGTCACCTCCAAAGCCAAATCAACGTTGGATGACTCGAGACTCTTTTGCACGATTTCTCCAAACCCGCCCTGCCCCGGAACTCCCTCCTCCTCGGGGCCGGTCCCGTCGGTGGCGGCAAACAAGTTGCCGCCGATGGGTTTCAGCGACTCCGGGTTGACAAAATCATAAATGGTCAAATCAACGAGGTCGGCAATTCTCCCATCGGCACCCCTGGTCCTGATTTTCCCGTTCCTGTCCACCATGATTTCCCGGCATCCCTCAGGCAGGACCACCTCCGGGTAAATCCTGTACCCCTCCTGGGTAACCAGTTCCCTGCCGGCATTCAGGCTGAAATTGCCGCATCTGGTGTAAGCTGCGCTTCCATTGGGCATCAGCACTTTGAAAAAGCCCTTACCGCTTATGGCCAGGTCAGTTTCCCTGCCCGTTTCACGCAGGGTCCCCTGGCTGAAATCCCGTATCACCGCCGCCTGGCGGGATCCGGAACCGTGGACCGGCTTTTTCCCCGTCGCCCGCACCGGCCTGCCGGAGTCGGCCATCTTTTCGTAGACCAGGTCTGCAAAGGAGGGCCTTTGGCCTTTATAGGCATCGGTGTTTACCCCGGCTACATTGCCGGCCGCAACGTCAATCCGGGCCTGCTGGGCGTTGATGCCGGCCGCGCTGTTCTGAAGGGACCTAATCATTCTACTTCACCGTCCCCACCCGGTTGATGACGTTGTCCAGAAGCTGGTCGTGGGCCTGGACGATCTTCTGGACAGCCTCGTAAGCCCGGACTATTTCAATCATGTTTACCATCTCGGCGGTGGCGTCCACGTTGGACTTTTCCAGGAACCCCTGGGTCACTCCCGGTCTTTCGGCCGCCTCCGCCTCTCCTGCGGGGGCGCTTAAGTAACCGTCCCCCTCTTTGACCAGCTTGGTTTTATCCGGAAAATTCACAATGGTCAACCTGGTCTGGGCACCGTCGGAGGTGGTCACCAAACCTTCCGGGCTGACCGTGAAACTGCCAGGCCCTACCCTGACCGGCCCGTTTTCCCCCAGAATGCGATGGCCCCTTGAATTGACCAGGTACCCCTCGCTGTCCCGGTGAAGATCCCCGTCCCTGGAGTATAACACCCCGGCCTCCCCCTGACCTCCGGCCTCAAAGGCGAAGAATCCTTCCCCGGACAGGGCCAGGTCGGTTTCCCTCCCGGTTTCGTGCAGGATTCCGGGACTGTAATCGGTATATACCCCGGTCACCACAACCCCTTGATTGGTGCGGCCCAGCGGCTCCCAGCCCCCCATGCCGATACCGCCCACGCTAACCCTGACCCTTTCCTGCAGCATGAGGTCCGGAAATGCAGCCATTTGTACCCTGTCCTGCTTAAACCCGGCTGTGGAAAGATTTGCCAGATTGTTTGAGGTAGCGTCCATGCGGGCCTGTAACACCCCCAGTCCCGAGGCGGCGGTGAAAATACCTCTGATCATTTGCTGACCCCCTTCTTACTCTCCGACTTCCGATATTTAACCCACTGCCAGCAAAGCAGCCTGCCGGCATACGGCCCAGCCGGGCTATCCCGGGCATAAGCAGGCCGGCTTATGAATACTTCTCGGCCAGGATTTTTTTCAGCTTGGCTATGCTGCGCCCGTGCAACTGGCATACCCTGGACTCCGAAACTTCAAGCACCATCCCGATTTCCCTGAGGGTAAGCCCCTCCTGGTAATACAGCGCCAGCAGCAATTGCTCCTTCTCCTGAAGGGTTTTGACGGCCTCGGCCAGAATTTTTTTGCCTTCTTCCTCCACCACCAGGTCGAAGGGGTCGGGGCTTTCCGGATCCTGCACCAGGTCGCTCAATTTGAAGCCGTTGCTGTCGGAAACGGCCAGTTTTTCATCCAGGGACACCGCGAAGGCCCGGTGATAGCAAGACTCTAGTTTTCTCAGATCCTGCACGGCTACCCCCAGTTCGGCGGCCAGGGCCTCCTCGCTCAGCCTTTCCTCCCTTTCCAGCCTGTCCTTCACCGCCTGAAGATCCTGCAGCTTTTGCCACATGGTGCGGGGAAGCCAGTTCGCCTTCCTGATTTCGTCAATCATGGCCCCCCTGATCCGCCTGTAAGCATATGTCTCAAAATCTATGCCCATGTCCGGGTCGAACTTTTCCACAGCCTCCATCAGGCCGAAAACCCCGCAGCTTTCCAGGTCCTCCTGGCCCATGAAGGAAGGAAGGCGGATGGCAAGCCTTCCGGCCAGGTACTTGACCAGCCAAAGGTAGGACATCACCAGCTGGTTCCTGAGGTTATTGCTTCTAGTGCGCTTGAATTCTTTCCAGAGACTTTCAACGGCCATGCCCACACACCATCAGTCCCGGTCGCCTAACTGCTTATTTACCTACTTGATGATCAATTCCTTGTCCTTTTTATCCAACCTGCCGTACTTCAGGCCCAGCTGGTACTCAACCATCAGAGTCTGACGTATGGTCAGCACGGCCGAAACCTCCTGTCAGTTAAACAGCCTTGCCAGCCTTTGAACGAAGCCCCTGACCCCGGGGGCCGAAGGGACCCATGACTGACGCTGCCCGGTAACCAAATACCTGGCGATTCTGGATATGCTCTGGGAAGCCGGGCTGTGCGGAGAGAACATGCTGAAGGGCTCCTGGTCCCTTACCGCCC
The DNA here is from genome assembly GCA_020725625.1 of Desulfovirgula sp. Taxonomy (GTDB): domain Bacteria; phylum Bacillota; class Desulfotomaculia; order Desulfotomaculales; family Desulfocucumaceae; genus JAILZP01. The sequence continues at coordinate 9,673 of DYET01000026.1, forward strand.
GGCCCACCGTCTTGTCTTCGATTATCCAGCCTATGCTGTTAACCCTTATTTGCAGGAACTGGCCCACTACCTTTTCAATCTTCTGCGCGGTTCTCACGGCCTCCCTTTCATCACCGGCCCTGTTCACCACCAGCATGACCTCCGGATGGACCTTGAACATGGCCAGAACCTTGATCAGGCTGTAGGCGTCGGTAAGCGAGGTTGGTTCCGGGGTGACCACCACAATGACCTCGCCGGCGGCGGCCACGAACCCAAGAACATTTTTGGAAATGCCGGCTCCCGTGTCGATGATCAGGAAATCGGTCTCCCGGTCGAAGTAGGATAGAGACTCGATGATTTGCTGGCGCCTAGCGCTGTCCAGGTTGGCCAGTTCCAGAAAGCCGGACCCCCCGGAAATCAGCCTGACCCCGTAGGGACCCGGGATGATTATGTCTTCAAGGTCCTTGTCGCCGTAAAGGCAGTCAAAGAGGGTACGGTGAGGAGTAATTCCCATCAGCACCTCGGCGTTGGCCAGTCCCAGGTCGGCGTCGAATAAAACCACTCTCTGGCCCATCGCCGCAAGGGTTATGGACAGGTTTACCACCAGGCTGGTTTTCCCCACTCCTCCCTTGCCGCTGGAAACCGCGATTACCCTGGCTGCCGGGGTTTCGGCATCCCTGCCCGGCTGCGCCGCGTAAGAGCGATCGCTGTATGTCCCTATGATTCTTGGTGGTCTAGCGGACCTGGAGGCCTTGTTCCACATATCGATCTGCACCCCCCAGCAAAAGGCCTGCCAGCTTTTTTGGATTGACCGCGGTTATGTCGTCGGGCACGTTTTGTCCATATGCTACAAATGACACCGGTACCCCCATCCTGCATACGACGTTCAGGATTGACCCGCAGGTGTCGGTCTCGTCCAGCCTGGTGAAGATCAGCTTGGAATATCCAATTTTCTGGTATTCCAGGGCCGTTCTCATCAGGTCGGCGCCCTTGGTGGTCGAGCTCATGACCAGGAAAATTTCCTGGCGGCCTTCAAAGGGCTGCAGCAGGTTGTTCAACTTCAGCATCGACCCAACATTTCTTGAATTGGTGCCGGCGGTGTCAATCAGGATCAAGTCTTTGTCGGCGTGCCTGTCGACCACCTCGATCAGTTCCGCCCTGCTTCCTGCTTGCTCCACCGGGGCGCCGATGAGGCCGCCGTAATACCCGAGAACTTCCGGGTGTCCCGGACAGTAGCCGTTGTGGCTGGCTGAGATGAGGGCGACCTTTTTGTTTTCGTACGCCTTGTAATGGGTTGCCAGCTTGGCCAGGGTAAGGGTCTTGCCAGCCCCGGCGGGACCTACGAAGGCGTATATCCTGTGCCGCGGCGAGGGCCTGTAGGCCGGTTCCAGAAGCCTGGCGATCTTGTTTTTCAGGATGATCAGGTAGGCCTCGTGCATCTCCCCGGTCTCTCCAATTTCGCCCTGCCCGGTCACTGCCTCCCGAAGACTGTTGAGGAGGCTTTCCACAATGCTTTCATTAATCTCCAGGCTGGCAAGAATTTTCTTCCAGTGAAAATTTATTTCTCTATTTAACAGGAAATTACCTTCATTTTTGAGGACCATGTCGAATGGAACTTGTGTCCGGAAACCGTCCTGCAGGCTGCCCCCGTCCCTTCCGTAAAGCAACCTGAACCCCTCCCGGCCGGCCCAGTGGCCGTCCCTCCTGGTTCCGGAGGAGTCGAATTCCCTCAGCATTTGCAGGAGCCTGCGGGCGCTCTGTTCTCCTCCGCCGCCAAGCTTGGGTTGCCCCGCAGGCACCGTTTTCTTGTGGTCCTCCAGGGCCGCCGTCACCTCAATCATTCTGGGGGTGAAAAAGTCGAACAGGCTTTTCCGGGGGAGCCTGTAGTTGCTTATGATTACTGCCTCGGGACCCATCTCCTCCCGGATTAGTTTGAGGGCCTCGTTCATGTCCCTGACAACGTATTTTTTTATCCTCAATTAAGCACCACCGTCCCTACTACCTCCGCCTCCACACCGGGGGAGATTTCATTGAGGGAAAGTATTGCCAAACCGGGCAGGTGTCTTTCGGTAAACCTCTTCAGAGGCAGCCTGGCCCGGGGTGAGCACAGAATGACCGGAACAATACCCTTTAAGGAGATCTTCTCCACCGATTCCCGGATTGCTTCCAAGATTTGCCTGGCCAGCCCCGGCTCCAGTACGGGGTAGCTGCCCAGCTGGGTGGGTTGAATGGAGTCCACTATGGCCTGCTCCAACCTTGGGTGCAGGGTGATGACCTCCAGCTTGTTTTCCCTGTTCGCGTATTGCCGGCAGATGGTCCTGGCCATGGCCTGCCTGACGTGATCGGTGAGAAAATCGACATCCCTGTTCATGCGTACGCCGTCGGCAATTGCTTCCAGGACTGAAACCAGATCCCTGACGGGCACTCTTTCGCGCAACAGGTTCTGCAGTACTTTCTGAATATCCCCCAGGGAAATCACGTCCGGGGAAAGATCCTCCAGAACAGCCGGGTCCTTTTCCTTGATCGTGTCCAGCAGTTCCCTTACCTCCTGCCGGCCCAGCAGGTGGTGGGCGTTGTTTTTGATAAACTCGGTCAGGTGGGTTGCCAGCACGGTGGAGCAGTCCACCACCGTCATCCCCATTATTTCGGCCTTTTCCTTCTCCGACGGGTGAATCCACCAGGCGGCCAGCCCGAAGGTAGGCTCCTTCGTAGGAATGCCGCCGACGCCGTCCTCCCTGCCGGCCGGATCCATGGCCAGGTAATAACCCGGCATCAACTCCCCGGAGGCGCTCACCTCCCCCCTGAGTTTGAACACGTAACCGTTGGCGGGAAGCTGCAGGTTGTCGCGGATCCTGATCGGCCGCACGTAAATGCCCATTTCGGCGGCACACTGGCGGCGGACCGCCGACAACCTTCCCAGCAGGTCCCCACCCTGGATCTCATCGGTCAGGGCAATCAGGTTGTAACCTATTTCTATCTGGAGGGGGTCAACCTGGAAGAAGGCGGTAACGCTTTCCGGCTCCCTCTTCTGCTGGGCCTTTTCCCGGGCGGCGGCCTCCTGCCTGGCGGCTTCCCTGGCCCGGGTGCCCGCGGTCAACCTGTAGCCCAAGTACCCGGTCCCGAAGGCCGCGGCCAGAAACAGCGTGTTGGGCATGGCCGGGACCAGTCCCAGGATGAACAGTATACCGGCCACCAGGAAAATGATTTTCGGAAAACGGGTGAACTGCCATGATATCTCCTGCCCCAGGCTGCTGTCCGAGGTGGCCCTGGTGACAAGGATGCCGGCCGAGGTGGATATCAGCAGGGCCGGCACCTGGGCCACCAGCCCGTCGCCGATGGTCAGGATGGTATAGACCCCCAGGGCCTCCTCGATGGACATCCCCATCCGGATAAGGCCGATGGCGATGCCCCCCACGATGTTGATCAGGGTAATCAGTATCCCCGCGATGGCGTCGCCGCGGACGAACTTGCTGGCGCCGTCCATGGCCCCGAAGAAGTCGGCCTCCCGTTGCAGTTTCCTCCGCCTTTCCCGGGCTTCGGCCTCGCTGATCAGGCCCGAGTTGAAATCTGCGTCTATGCTCATCTGCTTGCCGGGCATGGCGTCCAGGGTAAACCTTGCCGCAACCTCGGCCACCCTGCCCGCGCCGTTGGTTATAACCACAAACTGGATGATGGTAATGATGATGAATACAATGAAGCCGACCAGGTAATCGTTCCCGGCCACGAAAGTGCCGAAGGCCTCGATCACCTTTCCGGCCTGGGCCTGGCTCAGGATCAGCCTGGTTGAAGAAATGTTCAGGGCCAGGCGGTAAAGGGTGGTCACCAGCAGCAGGGCCGGAAAAACCGAGAACTGTAGGGGCTCGGTTGTAAACATGGTAATCAGCAGGATGATCATCCCCAGGCAGATGCTGGCCACCAGGAATACGTCCAGCAGGCCGGGCGGAACGGGTATGATAATCATCAGCAGGATACCGATGATCAAGGCCGCCACAATCAGGTCGGTATGTTTTTTTATCTCTCTCAGAACTGTTGAGGGAGTCGCGGGAGGCATACGTTTTCCCTCCAAGGTTCATCCCTTAAGTCTGAACACCATTGCCAGCACCTCGGCCACGGACTGGTACAGTTCGGCGGGTATTTCCTTTCCTACGTCCACCTGCTGAAAAAGTACCCGGGCAAGGGGGGGGTTTTCCACCACCGGAACACTGTTTTCCACGGCTATCTCCTTCAGGCGGTGGGCAATGTCGCCGGCACCCTTGGCCACCACCAGGGGAGCCGGGGTTACCCCTTCCTCGTACCTCAGGGCCACTGCGTAATGAACGGGATTGGTGACGACCACCGTGGCCCTGGGAACCTCCTGTCTGATTCTGTTCATGGCCACCTCGCGCTGCCTTTTGCGAAGCCACCCCTTAATCTGGGGGTCCCCTTCGGTTTGCTTGTACTCGTCCTTTACTTCCTGCTTTGTCATGCGCAGGTTTTTATAGAAGTTATAGCGCTGGTAGTAGTAGTCGGCCAGGGCCAGAATCAAGAAGGATCCTCCCCCGGCGGCTCCTACCGCGGTTACGACCGCCATTATCTCCAGCACTTCCTGGGCCGGGTTTTTAAAATAAACCAGCAGCAGCTGGGGAACATACTTTACCGCCACCAAGTAGATGACCAGGCCCACCACGGCGACCTTGAAAATGCTTTTAACCAGCTCAACCAGGCTGTTGACGCTGAATATCCTCTTGAATCCCTCCTGGGGACTGATCCGGTCAAGCTTGGCCCTTACGGCCTCAGGTGCCAGCAGAAAGCCGCTCTGCATAACGTTGGAAATCATCGCCGCGGCCATTACAACCATCAGTACCGGGACGAAAACCGTCATCAGGTCCAGCGCGCTTCTTATCAACACCCAGTAAAGCTCTTTTTCCGGAAGGCCGAAGGATGCACAGTTGGTATAATACCAGACAAGGTACCGTTCCAGGCCGGCGACGGCGCTCTGGCCAGCGGCGTAAAAGAGCGCTACCGCAGCCATCAGTACGACCGCCGCGGACAGGTCTTTGCTTTTGGCCACCTGCCCCCTGCGCCGGGCCTCCTGAAGCCTCCGGGGCGTCGGCTGTTCGGTTTTTTCCTGTCCGGCTTCAGCCACCCTGAGCCAGTCCCTTCAGCAAAGTGTACAGGTCCCTTTCCATCATCCTGAACAGAGACCGGAAGACCACCCCCAGCAGGGGGACCATCACCGCCAGGGTCAGTATGCCGGCCCCTATCTTGACGGGGAACCCCAGCATGAAGATATTCATCTGTGGAGCCGTTCGCCCCAGAAGGCCAAGGCAGATGTCGATAATCAGCATCACGGCGATAATCGGGGCACTGATTTGTACCGCCACCGTGATCATCCTGGCAAAGGCCTTGATCAGGACCGGCATCCAGCTGCCGGTGAACACCGCAGTGTTAATGGGCAATATGTCGAAACTCCTGGCCAGTCCAAGCAAAAGCATGTGGTGGCCATCGAGGGTGAAAAACAGCACAATCCCCGTAAGGTACAGGAATTTGGCCGTCAGGGTAATCTGGCCCCCCACCGCCGGGTCGAAGTAGCTGGACATAAGAAAGCCCACGTGAAGGTCGAAGATCTGCCCCAGAATATTCAAAACCTGGAGGACCATGTTGCAGAACATGCCGGTCATAAGGCCCACCCCGATTTCCCTGACCAGTGCCAGGCCGAACCCCGGGAGGCCGCCGGCCAGGGGCTGCGGGGGGCCGCTCACCAGGGGCAGCATGATCAACGAGACAATAAAGGCCATTCCGGCCTTGATCTGGCCGGGAGTGTTGGGCCCTCCGAAAAGGGGGACCGCCACAATAAAAGATCCAATCCGGGCGAAGACCAGCAAGAAGGTGACTGCCAGATCGTAATTCAACATCTTTCAAGACCCGCTAAGCTCAAAGAATTTTCCAACCGAGATCCCGGGGGCGGGGAGAACGGCTTCTTCTACTTCACCGCGGCCGGGATTTTGGCGTACAGTTCTGTGGTGTAGCCCGCCATAACATTGCTGATCCAAGGAGCCAGCGCGATCAGCAGCACCAGCACGACGATCAGCTTGGGCACGAAGGACAGGGACTGCTCCTGGATTTGTGTCGTGGCCTGCAGGATGCTGACGATCAGGCCCACCAGCATGCCCCCGGCCAGCACCGGCACCGCGATGATCAGCACCATGATCAGGGCCTCCCTGACCGTCTGAATAACGAATGCATCAGTCACCGTATCATCTCCGCGATTAAAAACTTTCCACCAGGGACTTGACCACCAGGTACCAGCCGTCCACCATTATAAACAGCAAAAGCTTGAAGGGCAGGGAAATCATCACCGGCGGAAGCATGAACATGCCCATTGACATCAGGGTGCTGGCCACCACGATATCTATCACCAGGAAAGGCACGTAAAGCAGGAACCCAATCTGAAAGGCTGTTTTAAGCTCGCTGATGACGAAGGCCGGGGCAAGTACCGATAAAGGCACGTCTTCGGGGCTGCGGGGTCGTTCCGACCTTGACAGGGCGATAAACAGGGCCAGGTCCTTCTCCCTTGTCTGCTTAAGCATGAACGCCCTGAGGGGCTTGTACGCCTCTTCAAAGGCCTGCTGTTGCGTAATGCGGTTGTCAATGTACGGCTTGATGGCGTTTTCATTTATCTGGCCATATACCGGGGCCATGATGAAGACCGTCAAAAACAGGGCCAGGCCTATCAAAACCTGGTTCGGAGGGGTCATGTGAACGCCTATGGCCCCCCTGAGCAGAGAAAGAACCACTATTATCCTGGTAAAGCTGGTTACCATCAACAAAAAGGCCGGAGCAAGGGCAATAAGGCTGATCAGCACCAGCAGCTTGACGCTGTCCACCACCTGGCCCGGTGTCTCGGTGGCGCTGACCCGCAAGTCAATCCCCGGCAGGGGCTGGGCATAGGCCACCGCCGGCACAAGGACAATCCCGGTAAGAAAAAACGCAAGACTAACCTTTTGTCTCATACAATTCTACTGTCTCCCGTCTCCCGATCCCTGCCTCCTGTCTCCCGCCTCCTGTCCCCTGCCGCCCTTTGACGGGCCGCGAAGCAATTGCCTCCAGTCAGCGGCCTCCAGTTCCTGCCACTGCACAGGTGCAGGCAGTTCCTCCATCTCCCTGACAACGCAGAAGCCATTCTCGGAGTGGGCCAGCAGGATATAGCGCCCTCCCACCTCCACCAGGCTCAAGGATGTCTTCGGGCCCAGGGGGACCTGTTCGACAAGACGCATGCGGCGCTTCCCGCCGGGCAAGAGCGATCGCCTGGCCAGCCCGTGTTTAATCAAAAAATACGCCAGTGCAGCCACCAGCGGAAGCGTTATGATTATTCTTACGGCTGCCGTCAACAATTCCGTATCCACTATATTTTACCGAAGCTTTCCTTTCGATCGAATTGGCAGATACTTTCCATCCTGATCCCGAAGTTGCCGCCTATAACCACCACTTCCCCGGTGCCCAGCTTCTGGTCGTTGATTAAAATCTGAGCGTTTTCCCCGGCCGGCTGTTCAAGCTCAATTACAGACCCTTCGGTAAGCTTAAGGATGTCCTTTATTTTCATGGTGGCCTGGCCCAGTTCCGCGGTTATGACCACCTGGATGTCGTCGATGAAGTTGATGCTGATCTTCATTCCGTCTTTTCCGGGGGGAACGTTAAAGGCCGGAAATTCGACCTTTTTAATCACGTTCGGGCTCGACATGCGCCTTAAAAGCTCCCTGATTTCCTCCTGTCCGATCAGATTCACCACCCCCTTGAGGTCACTGGATAAGGAAATCGGTAAAGTAAATCCGCTCAACCTTGCCGTTTTTCAGTTTCCCGTTGACGGCGGACATCAATTCGGCCTTGACCTTCTCTTCGCGGTCCAGCGGCATTACTTCGTCGACGGTTTTGCTGCGCAGAACCTTCAATACCGCATCCATGATCTGGGCGTTCTTTTCTTTTATTTCCCCGGCCAGCTTTTCATTCTTTTTAAACTCCAGCACCATCCGGACCCTGAGGTAGCGGCCTCCGCCGGCATCGGCCAGGTTGACCACCCGTTCGCCGAGTTCCACCGTTTCGTACGAAAGCGGGGCGGGGGCCTTCAACTTGGGAACAACTCCCGGAATGCCCACAAAATAAAGCAAGGCTCCTATCACCAGTCCTGCAGCCGCTACGGTTCCGAAAAGGAACAACAGGACGGTCAAAACTCTCGATCTTTTCTTCACGACAACTTTTTCGGAGGTTTCCTTGTCGGCAAGATCCTTTTTTGTTCTAACTGCCATTTCACCCTTTCAGTCCTTTCAGCCCTAAATGGTTGCCCGACCTCCGGGCCGGGCAACCATTTTTAGATGTTCTTAGCGCTTGAGTTGAATCAGTTCCTCCAGAAGCGTGTCGGACACCGTAATGACCCTGGCACTGGCCTGGTAGCCGCGCTGGGTGGTGATTATGTTTGCGAACTCCTCGCTTAAGTCGGTGTTTGACATTTCGAGGTATCCCGACTCTATGGTCCCCGATCCGTCCTGGCCGGGCGTGTGGACTCCAGGAGGCCCGCTTACCAGGTCGTCGTGCTTGTACAGGCTGTTTCCGGCCTTTAGCAACCCCTCCGGGTTGTTAAAGGTGTATATCTCGATGTTGAGTGTAACGGGTGTATTCGGGGCAGTGGTGGTATAGTAGGTGATCACCCCGCTCTTGTCGATACTGAGGCTGGCCACCTGACCGGTAAACTGCATGTCCCCGGCGTCGTTCTGCAGCCTCAGGCCTCCGGAGTTGACGATATAGTTGTCTACGTCGATGAAGAACGCCCCGTCCCGGGTGTAATACTCGTTGGTTCCGTCACTTACCTTGAAAAACCCGCTTCCCTGGATGCTCAAATCCAGGATGCGGCCCGTCATCTGAAGGGGGCCCTGATCCATGTTGGTCCCGATGCTGCCCGTAGAAATCCCGGTGCCGGCCTGCATCGGGTTGCGCCCGGCACCGCCCCCCCTCAGAACCTGGTTAAGGCTGTCCTGGAAGTTGGCCCGCGCGGCCTTGAAACCGGTGGTGTTAACGTTTGAAATATTGTTGGACAAAATATCCATACGCAACTGGTGGTTGCGTATGCCTGACACGCCCGAGTAAAGAGATCTGATCATTTTTCAAACCTCCCAGTCTTGATACTTTAACATGCCGCCTCGGTCGTTCAGCGGCATCACAGCCTCCTTTCGGGCCGGCTGTTACCTGATAATCACCGCGCTGTCAATGTTGGTGAAGACGTGGTCCTGCATGTCCTTTCCTTCCAAGGCGGTGATGATCATAAGGTTTTTCACGCTGGCCACCAGGGCCAAGTCCCCGTATATGACCAGGGACTCCCTGGAACCTTTGCCGGCGGCCTTCTGCACCGCTCCCTCAATCTTCCGCATGTCTTCCCGGTTGAGGATAACGTTTCTTTCCATCAGCCTGCGCTCGGCGTGGGCCGACAGTTTTAGCCGCCCCGCCCGCTCCAGCTCGGCCGCCAGTATGCCCTCGAAGGAAACTGCCGGAACCGGCTGCTGCCAGGGTTTTTCCGGCTTTTTCCCCCCCGCCGGTGCAACGTTTTTCCCCCGGGTCACCCCGGTTGCGGGCCGCTGAATGGCTGCCGGGCCGCTACCCGGTTCCCCCTGGATCACCTTCACCGTTTTCAACCCCCGATGTGTCCGTTGTTGTGGTACTGCCGGCTGTTGGGGTACTTCCGGCTGCCTGCACGGGAATTTCCTCCCCCGGGCCGGCGTTTATCTCGGTAATACCGGTGATGTCATAGGCGGCTCCGCCCACGTAAACCCGTATCGACCCCTGATCCAATCCCACCTTTTCCACTACGCCCCTGATCACGTCCTGCCCCTCGACGATCGTTACCTCCCTGCCGATCAGGAGCGCCGACTGGACAAGATCTTTTCCGGTGGCCGGCCCCTGGGCCGGGTCCCGGTACAGTACCTGGGTGACGTCGGTCAGCTTGTAATCCTTCCCATCGACGAACACGGCCACCTTTCCTTCAACGATGCCGGCCCTTTCCACCCTGCCGCTGACCGGATCCTTCCCCGGGGGATGCACCGTGACCGGCCTGTCGATCATGGCCATGGCCTGGCCGTATTGAACCGTCTTGTCCAGGGAAACCAGCGTCTCCAGTGAGCTGAACTGGGCCATGGTGGAGATAAACTCTTCATTGCCCTGCGGGTCCAGCGGGTTCTGGTTTTTCAGCTGGCTGACCAGCAGTTTCAGGAAATCTTCCTTGTCCAGCACCTTTTTAGCCGTCCTGGGCTGCTTGCCGGGAAGGCCCAGACTGGGCGAGACCGAGTTTGTCTCCATTTGTTCACCCCCTCAAATCAACAGGTCCAGGCACTTTTGATTTTCCCCGGAATAAACCGTTGCGGGCTCACCGGGATAGTCTCCGGCAGCGCTTCCGACGACAGGTTCACTGATCCCGTACCCCGGTTTCCAGAAGCCGGCCCGCCCGTTGCCCTGATCTTCCTGCCCTACAAAGGCGGCCGCCTCGCCGAGGTTGATATTGTGCTGGGCCAGCGCCTCTCTCAGCTGGGGCAGCGAACCCTCTACGGCTTCCTTGACCGCCCCGCTGGAGGTGAAGAAGTGGACGGCAAGCTCCCCTTTGGCATAGGAAAGTCTTATTTTTATCTCACCCACCCATTCCGGTTCCAGCTTGATGCTGATCACCGTCACCCGGCCCTGATCGTTATTCATGCTCCTCAGCGACCTGATTACGTGGTGCAATGCCACCTCCGGGAGTTTGACTGATGTAATGCCGGCCTCCGGATCGGGCGGATTGCCCGGCATCCCGTGCTGAACGCCCCTGTCCGCCCGGAACGGGATTTCAAAACGGCCGGCCTGGTCCACGCTCGTTTCCTGCCCGTTTCCGTCCGGTTCGCCGGCGGCACCCCGCAAATCAGGCCCGCCGGCCGGGGAAGCGCCTGCCATTACGGGCTTAACGCCATTTCCACCGTCGCCTTTGCCGGCGACCGGGTGTCGCACTGCCGGTTCACCGGCGTCCGGTTCCAAGGGAACGGATACTGCATCCGGTTCCAAGGGAACGGATACTGCATCCGGCTTCAAGGGAACGGATACTGCATCCGGCTTCAAGGGAACGGATACTGCGTCCGGTTTCAAGAGTATGGACAGGGCATCCGGGTTTTTGCCCTGGGGAGCCGGTAACACGCCGCCCCCTGCCCGCAACGCCGGCGCGTTTGCGCCGCCCGGCTGAACCGCGGCCTCCGCCGGTGGTTTTTCTCCGGCCATGGAAAGCCGGGCCTGGCCGGCGGCCGGCCTGGGCCGGAATCCGTAGTCCCGGAACTTCACCTGCAGGTCCTCCTGTCCGCCGTGTCCCGCCCGGTCCCCGCTTGCCGGCAAGCCGGCGGCCTTCGCCCCTTCCGGCACCTGCCGGTTCAAGGGGCCGCCCGGAAAATCCCCTGGGCCCTCCGGGTCCGCATCAGCTTTTACGGCGCAGCTGAACCGCACGAGGTCGCCCGCAAAACCGCCACGGGCTGTCGGGGCAACCATCACCTCACCCTCGGCTTCAGGACCGACCGGCGGTCCGGTTTCAGCGGCCACTCCGGAGGGACTTCCTGCCTCCCCCATGGGGGCGTTGCCGGTCCTCCCGGCAGCCTCCGGGCCGCTTTCCCTTCCGTCCGCCAAGACCATGACCGGTTCTGGGTCCGCCGGGGTTTTTCCGGCAGCGGCCGTCTGCTGAAACCGATCCGGATCCGCCTGGATTTCCGGACAACAAATCGCCGGCAGGGGCAAGGGGTTTGATACCGCATCCCTTGCCGTCAGCGGGCCATGCAGGCAGTCGGCAGCGGCGATCTCCCCTCCGGGCCCGGTCCCGTACCGGCCGCCGGCATCCGCATCCTGGTTTTCCACCTGCCACGTCCCCTCCATAACAGGCTGTTCACCTAAATGCCGGCCCTGGGGCGGCAGTGAGGTTATATTCTGCTGCGTCATGGCGGCCACCAGGGCCAGGAGGAAATCTCCCGAACCGGCGGACGGAGCCGTGCCGGCGTCTTCCCGGGAAATCTGCAGCAGTGCTGTCACTCCGGGTTTTTCCAAGTATAATGCTGCGGCTTCGGCTCTCAATTAAACACCTCCTTCCATATTTAATTTTCATGAGTAATCCCCTCAGAACCCGGCCATAAATCACCCCCCCGGGAGCGGTGGTTGATCGCGGTGCACTGGTCGTCGATGGTCTTGATCTCCCACCGGTTGTGTTCATCCATATTTTTGAGGTAAAGTTTTTCCTTGAGCTTTTCCAGAACCAGCTTGTCCTTGCGGGCCTCGACCACCGCCCGCCTCCTCTCTTCCAGTTCCCCCAGGGTGCTTTCGACGGCCTTCTCCTGCCTGTCCCTGGACGCCGCCAGGTAATCGATGTACAGGGACCTGGCCAGGCACTCATCGGCCGTGGCCCTTTCCAGACCGGCCTCCCAGGCGTTTTTCAGTTTTATGTTAATGTTTTCCAAAACGTCCAGCCGGTCCTGGTATTCCTTCTGGGTCCGGGCCTGATTCATAACGGCCCTTTCTTCCCGATCCGACCTGTACTTAAGCAGTGGTTCTAGTCTGAAGGAAAACTTCTTCAAAGGTTTTCGCACCGCCCCGCCGCCCAGACACTTTTACCATATTTTCTCATTATAATGACAATCTTGGCAATAGTTTTTTGACAAAATTCATCATTTTTGGCCTTATTGGCTGCTGCCGCCGATGCTTTCCAGACGGGCCATGACATCCTCAAAGCAGAACCCCTGGTTCAAGTCCTGTCTAAGGAATTCCGTTATCGGCTGGTAACAGCTGATGGCCTCGTCTATGCCCGGATTGGTACCCTTCACATAGGCGCCTATGTTGATCAGGTCCTCCGACTGCCTGTAAACGGCCATCCTTTCCCTCACCCACATGGCCTTTTGAAAATGGGTCTCGGTCACTAATTCCGGCATCAGCCGGCTGACGCTTTCCAGGACGTCTATGGCCGGGTAGTGCGCCCTGGAGGCCAGCGCCCTGGACAGTACGATATGGCCGTCCAGTATCCCCCTTACCGTGTCGACAATGGGGTCGTTCATATCGTCGGCCTCCGCCAGAACCGTGTAGAAAGCGGTGATCGATCCCTTCGGGCCCATCCCCGACCTTTCCAGAAGACGCGGCAGCAGGGCGAACACCGAAGGGGTGTAACCCCTGGTGGCCGGCGGCTCACCCACGGCCAGGCCGACCTCCCGCTGCGCCATGGCGAACCTGGTGATCGAGTCCATCATCAGCATCACGTCTTTGCCCTGGTTCCGGAAGTACTCGGCAATGGAACTGGCCACAAAGGCCCCCTTGAGCCTTACCAGGGCCGGCTGGTCGGAGGTGGCCACCACCACGACGGATTTGGACAGCCCTGCGGGGCCCAGGTCCCTTTCTATAAACTCCCTGACCTCTCGCCCCCGCTCCCCCACCAGGGCGATCACGTTGACGTCGGCACTTCCGTAGCGGGCGATCATCGCCAGCAGCGTACTCTTACCCACCCCGCTGCCCGAAAATATTCCCAGCCGCTGGCCTTTACCGCAGGTGATCAGCCCGTCGATGGCCTTGATCCCGGTGGGCAGCACCTCGGTGATGCGGCAGCGGGCGAGCGGGCCGGGCGGTGCGTTGTTGACGGAAACCTCTTCACTCTCTTCCCATTGGGGCTCAGCCCCGTCAATGGGCGTTCCCAGCCCGTCTACAACCCTCCCCAGGAGGTGAGGCCCCACCCTTACGGTCAGTGACTTTCCCCGGGGCACAACCCTGCAGCCGGGATGGATCCCCCTCAGTTCACCAAGTGGCATGACCAGGGTAGACTTGTCCCTGAAGCCCACCACCTCGGACCTTACCGGCATCGGCTCCCCGGGCACGATGATGTCGCAGACCTCCCCTATGCCGGCCGAAATGCCCTTTACTTCTACGGTCAGGCCGATTACCCTGGTAACCTGCCCCTCGGGGAAGAACAGTTTTAGCCGCCTCACCCTGCGCTTCCACTTTTCCATGTCTATTTCCAAGGACCCGCTGCTCACCGCCCGATTTCCTCCAGGTTCTTCAAAAGGGCTTTCCAGCGTGCATCCAGAGTGGCGTCCACCCGTCCGAATTCGGTTTCCGCCACGCAGCCCCCGGGGCCTACATCATGGTCGGCAATTATGTGCAGTTCCCCCTTCGGTGAAAGGAGCTTGACCAGGTCTTCCCGCCTTTCCTCGTACAGGTGTGCCTCGCCGGGATTAACGAAAAGCACCACCTGGTCCCTTTCGTGCAGCATGTTTATTGCCTTCCTGGCGATATCCACAACCACTTGGGGGTGAAGGTCGAGCTTTACCGCCAGCACCTTTTCCGCTATTTCTATGGCCAGGTGGACAATTTCGGATTCCACCGCCTTTAGGGTCGACCTGCGGATTTCCTCGGCCTGTCTCAGCACCGACCTGGCCTGGTCCCGGATGGAGGCAGCCTCGGCCCCGGCCGCGTCCAGGACTTCCTTTTTTCCCGCCTCGAAGCCCTCTTCCCTGGCCTTCTCCTTGATCCTTCCGGCTTCTTTCAGGGCCTCCTGTATAATTCTCTCCTCCCGTTCACGGGCGGCCTCCAGGGCACCGCAAATTATCTCATGCGCCCTTGCCTCGGCCTCGTCCAGAATTTTCCCGGCAATTACGGCGGGATCAACTTCCTTCCGGACGGCTTCCTCCGGCTTCGCCTCGCATATGAACCGGTGCCTCAGTTCCAGCACCCTGCGGCCGCCGGTACTCGCCGGGCCCTTTAGGATTTTACAGGATAATGGCATCTTCTCCACCCCGGGCAACAATAATCTCGCCGGCCTCGTCCAGCCTCCTGATAATTTGGACTATCCTCTGCTGGGCCTCCTCGACGTCTCTCAGGCGTACAGGGCCCATGAACTGTATTTCCTCCCTGAGCATTTCACCCGCCCGCTTGGACATGTTCTTGTAAATCCTGGCCGCCACCTCCTCGTTGGAACCCCGCATGGCCTTGGCCAGGTCCTTCTGGTCGACCTCCCTGAGCACCCTCTGGATGGCCACGTCATGCAGCTTGATGATGTCCTCGAACACGAACAGCAGCTTGCGGATCTCGTCGGCCAGTTCCGGGTCGTTGGTTTCTAGTTCTTCCAGAATGGTCTTTTCCGTGGAACGGTCCACCCTGTTTAGAATGTTGACCAGGGTCTTGATGCCTCCTGCATGCTGTTCATGGTGGGGAATAATCATCGACATCTTCTTTTCCAGCACCCCTTCGACCTCCTTGATTACCTCGGGCGAAATGCGGTCGATGATGGCCACCCTTCTGGCCACTTCGGCCTGAAGCTCCGGGGGCAGCGCCGCCAAGATCATAGAAGACTGTTCGGGGTGGAGGTAGGTCAGGATCAGGGCAATAGTCTGAGGGTGCTCGTCCCTGATAAAATTGAAAAGGTGCTTCGGATCGGTTTTTCTCAGGCTGCTGAAGGGGACGTTCTGAATGTTGACGGCCACCTTCTCCAGGATTTCTATGGCCTTCTGATGTCCCACGGCCCTTTCCAGGATTTCCTTGGCGTAGTCGAAGCCTCCCCGCATCAGGTACTCCCTGGCCTGCAGCAACTGCAAAAACTCATCCATCACGGCCTTCTGGACATCCCTGGGAATGTTTTCAAAAAGAGAAATTTCCCCTGTTATCCTCTCTATTTCATCATCGTTGAATTTTTTCCTGAGCACCTTTGCGGAGAGGTCCGCTCCCAGAGTGATTAGTATAATGGCGGCCTTCTGGAGTCCGGTGAGTTTAGCCGGTATGGCCATAAAGCATTACTCCTTCACCCAGATTTTCAGTATTTCGGCAACCTCTTCGGGGTTCTTGGTGGCGATTTCCCTGAGTTCATCCTGCCTGGCAGTAAGTTTGGGCATTTCAAGCTTTTCCTCTTCGGCCTCAAGGAGGGCCTTCTTCCTGGCCTCCTCCTGCCGGCTGAGTTCGGCTGCCCTTACAGCCCTCCTGCGCAGCCGGACGGCTATGTACAGCCACATGACCAGCAGCAGGGCCAGCCCGCAGGCGCCCAGGAAGGCGTATGTAAGGTACCTCTGGCGCTCCTCCTCCTTGGCCTTCTGCCTGGCCAGTTCCGCACCGATAATTTTCTTCTCCGAATCATCAAAGGCCATGCTAGAAACAGCGATCTGGTCTCCCCGGCTGCTGTTGTAGCCTATGGCCGCGGCAACCAAATCGTGGATCTGCTGGAGCTGCACCTGGGAGTAGTTGCCGTTCAGGACCACCGCCGCCGACAGTCTCCGGATTCCCCCCGGAGCCTTGACCACGGCTTCTTCCTTGGCCGGCACCTGGTAGTTGGTTTTCGCTTCCTGCTTTGAGTAGCTTGAACCGCCGCTGCTTCCGCCGGCCGCCGGAATACTCCTGCCCGGCAGGTCCGAATCGGTGCCGGGCGGGCCGCCGGAACCTCCCGGACCGGTGCCGGTTTCGGAAACGGTGTGCTCGCTCAGAACCTGGCCCTTGTCGTAGGTGGTAGCCTTATACTGCTGCTGGTCGAAGTCCAGGTCCGCAGTCACCATGGCCACTGCCATTCCCGGCCCCAGAATCTGCCTCAGCATGCCCTGGATCCTGGTTTCCAGCTCCTTTTCAAATGCCCGCCTGATTTCGATCCGGTCAAGGGCGGCCTTGGCGAACACGGCCGACTTGTCGCCTATTTTCAGGCCGTCGGTCAGTGAATTCCCCTGCATATCGATGATATGGATGTTTTCCGGCTTCAACCCTTCAACGCTGCCGGCCACCAGCTCCACTATCCCCCGGACGTTCTCCGGTGACACCCTGGCGGTGGGCTTCAGTTTGAGGGCTATGGAGGCCGAGGGTTCGGCCTGTTCGTTGATGAAAAGGCTCTTTTTGGGCAGCACCAGGTGGACCCGGGCCTGCTCCACCGCCTCTACCTGTACTATCGTCCTGCGCAGTTCCTCCTGCAGGGCCCTCTGAAATCCGACCTGCTGCTCGAACTCAGTGACTCCGAATTTTTTTTGATCAAACAGTTCAAAACCGACCCCGCTGCTGTATAAAGCTCCGCTGCTGGCTAGTCTTATACGCGTTTCATAAACCATTTTTTCCGGCACTTCTATGGTTTTGCCCTGGTTTGCAATCCGGTATGGTATTTTATCCTTTTTCAACTCCTCGCTGATCTTGCCTGCGTCTTTCGGGTCCAGGCCGGTAAACAGCGGCGCGTAAGGGGTTCTAAAAAGGAGTTGGCCGAGAACAGCCAGGCTGACTACTATCCCTGCGGCTGCCAAGACAGCGGCAGCCTTCCGGGCCTGGCTCATCGCCTGCCACCTTTCACCAAACCTGGCCAGCAACTCTCTAAAATTCACCTAACCACACCCTATCCAAGTCGTCAGCCGTTCAGTCATCAGCAAAAGGAGGTCCACGCCGGCGCTTCACCCCCGTCAAATGCCTGCCGTCCCGGGCCGGCTTCTTTAAATCACCGGATTATACCTGCATCCGGGATATTTCCTGGTACGCCTCGATTATTTTGTTCCTTACTTCCACCGCCAGCTGCATCATCAGCTTGGCCTCCTCCATGGCGATGGTAACCTGGTGGATGTCCTGAATCTCCCCGGTAAGAAACTTTTTCACCATCCCGTCCGCCTTCAGCTGTGCCCTGTTTACCTCCTCCAGGGCGTTGCTCAAAACTTCCCCGAATGATTTGCCCCCTTCCGCAGCCTTGTTTTGACTATCTGTCCCCGTCAAGGATTGGGGCAATACCATTGGAACCGGCAAAATATTCATTTCAAAACCCCCGATTCAAAAAAATGAATAGTGGGTGATACTCTCCTGTCTCCTGTCTCCTGTATTCTGCCGGGGCATCATCCCCTACCGATTTCCAGCGCCTTCAGCGCCATACCCTTGGCCGCGTTCAATGCCGTCACGCTGGCCTCGTATGCCCGGGTGGCGGCGATCATGTTGACCATCTCATTGGCCACGTTGATGCTGGGAAAAGCCACATAGCCCCTTTCGTCGGCGTAAGGGTGGCTGGGGTCATAGACCATCCTCGGTTCCGCCGGGTCTTCGATGACCCTGTGAACACGCACCCCCATTCCCTTAAACCTTTCCCTCCCCGGTGTCGAACCGGACACAGCTTCCAGCATTTCCGAAAAAACTGGAATCTGCCTTCTGTACGGCCTCAAGCCTGGATCCCCCGGCCTTCCGGCGGTGTTCAGGTTGACTATGTTGTTGCTGATCAGGTCCAGCCACAGCCTGTTGGCCGTCATTCCGGAAGCGCTGATGGCGAAATTGTCAAACAACGGCATATTTACCTACCCCCTCTGATGACGTACCCCAAAAGCCCCATCCTTGCAGAAAGGGCGTTTACGCTGAAGTCGTACAGGATTGTGTTGGCCGCCAGGTTCACCATTTCCTGGTCTATATCCACGTTGTTCCGGCCGTACCTCATGATAGTGTCGCGCTCCTGCACCACCCGCGGGGAAACCTGCCTGATATCCTGGACCCCCCCAAAATGCCTGGGGTGCGAGGTGACCAGGGCCGGGGCCCTTTCGTCAAGGGCTCTTTTAAGCTCTTCGGTAAAGGAGACGTGGGACTTTTTAAACCCCGGAGTATTTACATTGGCCACGTTGTTTGCAATAACCCTCTGGGCGAGGGCGGCAGAATCAAGCTGTTTTGCCAGGGCAATGATTACCGGGCTGTCAAAAAAATTCACCGGCACACCTCCAAAAAAATTTTTAATAATCAATTAAAAATTAGTACATTTGACAAGTATTACTAATTGATCAGCCTATTTATTCAACAACTTTATTTTTATTCCTGCTAAATTCCACCAATTTTCTACTATATTTTTTAAAGAATGACAGGGCCCTGCCCAGCATTAAACGGCTGTTTTTTCGGTCGGGTGCGGGCACCACAACAGAACTCGCGATATTATTGCACAAGAGCATTATGCAGTGCCTGAAAATATTCCTCGGTTTTTGATCGATACTGTCAAAAAAAAACGCTGTATACCGTTCTTTATCGGGCATTCTGTCGGTTTTATCCGTTGAAATTACCTGCAGGGTTAAAAATGATTATTCTTAAATGTGCACGGCAAAGGTTTACACCTGCCGTTTCACCGTGCTGGCGGCAAAAAAGCACTGGGACTGCGCCCCACTGTACATAAAAATTAACGGGGGGATGTTGGGGATGGTTAAAAAAACAGTTGTCAAAAAGAACTCATAAAAACTTAAGCATATGTTGGAGGGCTGGAACGGTTGAAGAGTATTGCTTGCGAAGAAAACAGTGAAAATTGACCGGAAAACAGTGGAAAGATTTATTCAAATATACATTCTTTATACAACTTCTGCAACGGCCGGAAAAATAGCGCCGGCCACCGGCCGGAAAAATATGGTGCACGACTGACCCAATGTCATCACCCAAGAGCTTTAAATAAACTTGTCCACAATGATCCCCAGCAGTTCCTTAAAGTAGGCCACCATGTCCAGAACCCGCTCGGGTGGTATCTCCCGGATCACCGTGTTGTCGTTGGTGTTAATCACCTTGACCATGTACTCCCCGCTTCTCTCGTGAAGGCTAAACTTCAGGTGGGTGCCGTAGCTTTCCATGGTCTTGTTGAGCAGTTTGACGGCGGCCCTTACTTCTTCAAGACTGCTTCTTTCTCCCTGTTGTTCTTGTTCTTTCAGGTTTTCTCCGGTTTTGTCCGTTTTCGTTACTGCTTCTCCGGCCTGCTTTCTTGGGTCGAGCCTGACGGGTTCCACAGGCGCTGAATTACGCAGACTCTCTACTTTCAACTTTATTCCCCCAAAGAAAGGATAGTATTCTATCTCTTTTTATCGACAAACACGCCGCCCGGGTCAGACACGCCGGCCCGGTAAGCGTTTAACGTCCGCCGGCCGGTTCCCAGCTTTTCCCGCAGTTCCCCCAGCTTCGCCAACTGGGACTGCAGTTTGGGCATCTGCAGCCGGTCCATTTCCTGCATTTCCTCCACCAGCCGCAGGCACTGCTGCCGCAAGTCGCCCACTGCCTCCCGGACGGCAAGGCGCTCCCCTGCCGGTTTGTCCGGACAGCCTTCACCTTCCGTTCGGCTCAAAAGGTTGTCTATTTTCATTATTTCAGCGTCGACCGCATCCACTTCTTCCATGCCGGCCTGCCTGGCTTCAACCAGGTCCAGTATTTCTTCCGCCAGGTCAGCTTCGTCCAGGCCGGCCCTGGCGGAGGTAAGCTCAAGCATTTTCGCCAGCAGGGCGTGCTTCTTGCCGTAAAGTTCCTCCAGCCGCCGCAGCAAAACCTCTTTATCTTCTCGCGATTTCATTTTACAGGCCGGTCTCCCTGGCCAGCTTTACCGCCTGCCTCCAGGTGTCGCGGAGGTCTTCGGCCAGCCCCAGCACCTCCCCGATCATTTGGGCGTCCTTTTTGGCGTTGGCCTGCAACAGCCGTTGGATCATGAAGTCGTAAAGGGCTGCCAGGTTTTGGGATATTTTATACTTATGGTCCAGAGTCTCGTTCAGATGGGCGATAATTGCCTGGGCCCGGATCAGGGAGTAGTGCGACCCGCCGATATCCTTTTCTTCAATGGACTTCAGCGCCAGCTTGAGAAATTTAACCAGGCCGTCATAAAGCATCAGCGTAAGGTAGCCCGGGCTGGCTCCCTGCACGTCATTCTGCTTGTACTGCCAGTATGGGTTGGCTGCCAGACTCATTTCATACGTCTCCCTGTATCAGATTTTTTACTGGCCGTAGCTGAACTGCTGGGCCAGCCACATGCTTTGGGTATTCAGCTTGTTTATGGCCTTCTCCATGGCAGTGAACTGTTTCCAGTAGCGTTCCTCCATTTTAACCAGGAGGTTTTCCCACCTAGCTATCTCCCCGTCCAGTTTCCTCAGTTTCTTGCCCAGTGTGCTGCTGTCGTACAGACTGAACGTCGATTCCGCCCCGGCCTTGTCGACAATGCTTCTTATGGCGCCGTTCAGATCGTCGTAGAGGCGCTGGGCGATTCCCATTTCCCCGGGCACCCCGGTGTTCTGGGTGAATAAATTCATGACCCCCTCGGGGTCGGCCTCGATGGCCCTTCTCAGGTCTTTCCCGTCATTTCGCAGGTACAGCTTCCCTTTTTCTGCATACGTACCTGTTACGATGCCAATGGAGGCGAGGTTGTTGTGGGTTACAGTCTTGCCGTCCACTTCTGCCGGCTCAATACTTGACACCACGCTGCCCATGGCCAGGCGGAACTTGGCGGTGTACATGGAAAGCATGGCGTCGTTCCGAAGCATGCCGCTCCTGGCCTTTTCCTCCCACTTAGCCTCTTGATCGTCCGAGAGCTTCTCCCTCTGGTCGTCGGTCAGGGGCAGGTAGTCCCGGTAACGTTCTTCCGACAGTTCTTTGTAAATCAGGTCGATGGTGGCGTTGTACTGGTCAACTAAGGCCTTTATGGAACTGTAAACCGCGTCGACGTCGGCTTGTACTGTAATTGTACCGGTGGCGCCCCCTCCCTCCTTCAGATAGAGGGTTATCCCGTTCACAGCGGCGGTGTTGGTTTTGCTGGTTATACCAGCCACGTCGCCGAAATCAAACAGGGCATTTTGTCCCTCGTAGATGGTTCCGGTCTGCAAAAGCAGATTTAAAGTACCGGTACCTGCGCCCGCAGCGTCTGACAGAAAGCCGTTTTGGTCGTCCACCACCCTGATCCCGTAATCCGATCCCGTACCGGTGGTGGTCAGGTAAAACCTATTGTTGGTCGAATCGTAGCTGGCCCTGATGCCCAGGGAACTGCTGTGCTCGTTGATTTGCGCCACCAAAGTGTTGATAGTAGCAGTGGTGGTATCGATGACAAAATCCCGGGAAACCCGCGCCCCGCCGTCACCCACCTTGCCCTCCAGGGTGAAGGTGATGCTGTCGGCCAGGCTAGAGAACTGTTCCTTCAATGTCTTCACTGAGCCGTCGGGGTTTTTCTCGTCCGGCAGGGCGGCCTGGCTGCCCTTGGTGATCCCCTGGGCCAGTTGCCACACCGTAACGCTATAGGTCCCGGCGGCGGCCGAGGTGCCCGCGGTGGCAGTGACCGCAGTCTCGTTTGAGGAGGTGGCGGACTTGGCCAGGAAGGTGCCCTGTACCCTCAATTTAAAGGCGGTTTCCCTCAAGGTTACCAGCGAAGCATGGACAGCACGGAAATCGGCCCGCTGCCACTCCAAAAGCTGCCTGTTTTGTTTTATCCGGTCCAGCCTCATGCGCTGGATTTTCATCAGGTCGCTGACTATCTGGTCAATGTCCATACCGGTGGCCAGCCCGCCTATGCGCAGGGTGCTCATTACCTTCTGCTCCTCCCAGAACACCTTTTTAAAAACTATTGTTATACCAATATATCGGAATAGGGAAAAAGAAACTTTAGCCGGGTCGGCGTCAGATTTGGCAGGTAAAAACTCCCATAATTTTCTTATCCTCTGAGAAGCAATATAACTCTGAACGCAGCTTTCCGTCACTCTCTTACCGGAGGCCGCCCCCACCGGGACTTATATTCGTATTGCACCCCTTGCACGATATCCCGGTTTCCCCGTTCCGGACCACAACGTCACCGCACTTGCAGACCCATCCCCTGACCCGGGCCGGGTTCCCGTAAACCACCGCGTGATCGGGCACGTCCCTGGTGATCACCGCCCCGGCGCCCACCAAGGCGTAACGGCCTATGGTCACCCCGCACACCACGGTGGCGTTGGCGCCGATGCTGGCGCCCCGCCTGACCAGGGTTTTGACGTAATCTCCGGCGGTGTTCCGCGGATACGCGCTCCTGGGCGTCTTTATGTTCGTAAACACCATCGACGGACCCAGGAACACGTCGTCCTCGCAGACCACCCCGGTGTAAACGGAAACATTGTTTTGGACTTTTACATTCCTGCCCAGCCTGACCCCCGGCGATATAACCACGTTCTGGCCTATGTTGCATTTTTCACCGATTTCCGACCCGCCCATGATGTGGCTGAAGTGCCAGATCTTCGTGCCCGGGCCGATGGAGCAACCTCTATCTATCACCGCCGTAGGGTGGGCATAATAACCGCCCTCCTCCGGCCACCCCCTGACCCTTACCCACTCTCCGCCGCTATCCAGGGAGCGCTGGGCGGCGTCTAGGACGGTCAATACCCTGAGCCCCTCCCCGCCGTCTGTAACCGGCGGCCTTCTTTCCTCCAGCGCCAGCGCAAAGGCCCGGCATTCTTCCTTTAGCGGCTCGGTTTCCTCCAGCGGCACGGACTCCGGTTCCTTTCTGTCCGGCTTTGGGTTGAGGCCGTCCCATAAGACCGGTTCCGGGTAGTACAGCAGCTTGTTTTTCTTCAGGGTGTCGCTGAACACCAGCATCCCCCTGTGGCCGGACACCACCAGCCTCTGCTCCTTGAAGGGGTTTAGCCAGCTGACGAACACGCTGCCGTAAAGGCCTTCCCCGAAGTCCATCTGCAGGTGCACGGTGTCGTGCAGTCCCGGCCTCAGGGCGGCCGTGCCCACGGCCGCCACCCTGGCGGGGAGCGACCCGGTAAGGGAGATAATCACCGATATGTCATGGGGGGCGAAGCTCCACATGACATTCTCCTCGGACCTGAAAATCCCCAGGTTCAGCCGGGTGGAAAAAATATGGTGTATTTTTCCCAGCCTGCCCCAAAACACCATCTCTTTTATCTTTTTTACGGCCGGGTGGTAGTGGAGCAGGTGCCCCACCATCAGTATCCTCCCGTTCCGGGAAGCCAGATCACATAGCTGTCTGCCCTCGCCCGGGTCGAGGCACAGCGGCTTTTCCACGAATACGTCCTTGCCCCGTTCCAGGGCCCTTTTGGCCATGGGAAAATGGGTCGCGGCAGGAGTGGCCAGGACCACCCCCTGGATCCCGGGGTCGTTCAAAATATTTTCAAAATCGCCTTCCACGCGCACGCCCGGGTATTTTTCCGAGAACTCCCGCCTGCGTGCCGGGGACGAGTCGCATACGGCTTTGAGAAAGCCCAGTTCGTAAAAGTTGCGGACCAGGTTTATTCCCCAGTGCCCGGCGCCCACTACGGCGATATTTTGCTTTGCATTCATCGCATTAACCTCTTCTGTGATAAAAACTGTCAATCGCGTCGACCATGTATTCCAGCTGTTCCCCGGTCAGTTTCCTTCAACTTATCCACCCAGGGGCCCATAATGCACGATGTAAGTGCCTCATGATGTAAGTGCCTGGCACCTATGATGTAAGTGCCTGGCACCTAAGTTAGATGTAAGTGCCTGGCACCTAAGTTATAAGTTATAAGTTATTGTATGTATTTGTTTTAGTTTCGGGGTCAGAAAACGGGAAAAATCGGGGCGTCAACTGCCCAAGGAACGGGAAAGAGGCCCTAGGTAACCTAAGGCCTCTTCGTTGTTGACGACTATTACCGCAGGAGCTGGAGGACTCCCTGGGGCTGCTGGTTTGCTTGCGCCAGCATGGCCGTGGCGGCCTGCTGCAGGATGCTCATCTTGGTGAACTCCATCATTTCCTTGGCCATGTCCACGTCGCGGATCCGGGATTCGGCGGCACTGAGGTTTTCGGAAGACGTTCCCAGGTTGTTTATGGTGTGCTCCAGGCGGTTTTGGTAAGCACCGAGCTTTGAGCGCTCCGCGGAAACAAGCTCGATAGCGTTGTTGATAGAGGTAATGGCTGCGGTTGCTTTTTCCGCTGTAGAAACATCCACGGCTTCACCGCTTGATGCGTCCCGGACCCCCAGGGCGGAGGCCTGCATGTTGTTGATGCCGATCAACATGTTCTGGCCGGTATTGGCGCCGATTTGGGTGGAGATCGCCTTCGATACGTCTGTCAGGGCAGCTTCGTACTTCCTTACGCTGATGGTAATGCTCTCTCCGACTTTCATCGTGGCCAAACTGGTTATGGTGATATTAGATCCGAACCCTGTGATTGTTGTTAAAGCAGAAAGACTGGCTCCGGTACCGTTGGGATCCCCGATGGTGAAGTCGGTTGTGTCCCCTGCCGCATCGGTATGACGCGTAATTATGATGGTTCCTGTTGTATCCAGTAAATCCGTGTCAGCAGCAGTGGCTGTAAAGTTCGATATGCTGCTGTTGTTCTGGACAGTCACTTTACCGTTGATTTCACCCCTCAACCCCACCTTGCTGCCGTCCAGCAGCTTTTGGGTGTTGAATTCAGTGGTGTTGGCGATACGGTCGATTTCATCCGCCAACTGGTTAATCTCTTTCTGTATTTCCCCGCGGTCGACATCGGTGTTTGTGTCGTTTGCGGCCTGGTTGGCCAGTTCCCTCATACGCTGAAGAATGCTGTGGGTTTCGTTCAGGGCACCTTCAGCGGTTTGAATCAGTGAAATTGAGTCCTGTGCATTACGGGTAGCCTGGTCCAATCCGCGAATCTGGCCCCTCATCTTTTCACTTATCGCCAGACCGGCGGCGTCGTCTCCAGCGCGGTTGATGCGAAGACCGGATGACAGTTTTTCCAGCGACTTGTTGCTGAGAACGCCATTGTTGCTCAACTGACGGTAGGTGTTTAGAGCCGCAATGTTGTGGTTGATCCTCATCCTTTCATTCCTCCATGAACTTTTTTTTACCGCTTCCGTGCGGTATTACCTTCCCGGTCGGCCGCCCCGGGAAAAACCGGCTTATTATTTATTTCGACAAAAAACAAGCGGAGTTAAGAGCCTTCCGGTATAATTCTTATTTTTTTGTCCGTGTTTTTGCTCAGAAACCCCCTTGCCTCCATGGGGGTGGTTATGGACCCGGTGTTTTCCTCCCGCAGCTGCCGGTAAATTTCCTCCCGGAATATCTCCATTTCCGGCGGCGCCTCGATGCCCAGGCGTACGGTTTCCCCGGACACCTCGGCCACGAAAACCCTCACGTTCCTGCCGATAACTATGGACTGCCCCTTCTTTCGCGCCAGCACCAGCACCTCAGCGTCCCTCCCCTTGATCCCCCCTGCATATAACCAGGGGCGTGCGGAGGGAGTACCTTTTGTCGTTCAATACAACCTGTTTTCCCAGCAGGCAGTCGCTGTTGATCACAATGGGGGCCAGCAGGTTCACGGTGGCTGAATCGGCGCCAAGGCTGGTGTTTACGGTGCAGAAAACCGCCACGTGATTTTGGTCGCCTATTTCCAGCTGCCTGGCCGACTCTTCGTCCAGGTCGAACTCATAGTCTTCATATACCGAAAAGGGGTTGATCAGCAGCAGACCCACTTCCGGGCATGCGGTGCTCTGCAGGAAGTAAAAGGGCGAGTCCGTGGCCAGGGAACTCAGTATGTACTCGTTGTAATCCAGGCCGGGCATTCCCCAGGGAAAAGAAATGACCACGCCGGTCTGCCTGCCGTTGTTTTCCATGCCTTTACCCGCCGCCTTCCAAGTTCTTTAAGCCTTTCGCCTATAGATTACCCGTCCTGGGCCGCCTTTATCAGGCATACCCGTTCAGTTTTGCGCCCGGGTTCCGGCCCATCTCCTCCAGCCAGGCCTCTGCCTCCTCCAGGGTAAAATCCCGGCTTGCACCGGTGCGCCGGTCCCGGGCGGTTATCCTCGGTTTTTTCCTGTCCGCCGTGTTTACCTTGAACTCCATGGACTGGTTGAACATTTCGGCGGTCCGGCGCATCCGCTCCACCGCCTTGTTCAACTCGTGCAGCAGCCTGCGCACATTGGGGTCGTCGCTCTGCTGCAGGGCCGCCTCGGCGGCGGTTTTGATCCTGTCGCCCTCCAGCCCCCGGGCTGCGTCCTGGGCGATGATGGCCTGCAGCCCGCCGGCTCCTATTTTCACCGGCCATCACATCCTTAAACCGGTCTTATTTATTTCAGGAAATTCAGGAGGGACACCTTCATGATATTGGCCCCCGAAGCCAGGGAGGCCTGGAAGGTGATCTGTTCCTCGCTGTGAACAATGGACAGCTTGTACATGTCGGCGCCCTCCAGTTTCATTTGGAAATCTTTCAGCTTTAATTCAAGGTCTACGATCTGGTCCTTGAGGGCCTCAAAGTGCCTGGTGCGGGACCCGACGCCCACCCTTCTCTGCAGGAGCTGGTCCGTCTTGAAGCGAATTTCTCCGATACATGCACCGGTGGCTTGGTAGTCCCCGGCTTTTAACGAGTCCCTGAGTCTGAACAGTATGTCGAAGATGCCCATGTCGATGGGGTCCTTGATCACCGTTGGGTCGTAGACCACGTATTCTCCTGAGCCGGGGGCGGTCTCCTCCCCGTGACCGAAGACCCCGGGCTCATTGTCCACAACTATTTTAAACTGGTCCCCCACGTCAGTCCCCGTCATGTCTATCTGAAGGCCCGCCAGTTCACTGTTTGGGCCGTTGATGGTAATCACGTTGCCGGAACCGTCCACCGCAAAGCCGTCCACCACCAGGTCCGGCGCCGGGGTGACGCCGTCCAGGTTGGTGGGGTTGGTGATGGTGTACGTATCTACTCCCGTCCGGGTAATGATGAAAATCCCCGTGCTGGCCAAATCGGCCGGGCGCTGGGTTATCTTCGGCAGAACGGCGTTTGAGGACACCACCGGCACCACCTGATAACCCGCGGTTATTCCCGGGGCGTCGATGCGGTACTGGTCCCCCGACAAAACTTCTCTGTAAATGCCGTTCAAGTCCCCGCTGTACAGGATCCTGTCTCCCTCCCTGCGGAAGGGAGCCGAGCTGTTTTTCGTGCCGGCATATATGAACCTGCCGCCCACGCTGGAGTTGGCCAGGTCTATCACGTGATCAATCATTTTGTCGACCTGCTCGCCCAGAGCGGCCAGGTCATTTTGGGAATATGTTCCGTTGGCCCCCTGGACGGCCATTTCGGCCGCGGCGTGCAGTATGTCCCCCAGGGTCTGCATGGTGCTGTCGTTCAGGTTGAGGTAGCTGAGGCCGTCGTCCAGGTTGCGGTCGTATTGTT
Organism: Desulfovirgula sp.; assembly: GCA_020725625.1. Taxonomy (GTDB): domain Bacteria; phylum Bacillota; class Desulfotomaculia; order Desulfotomaculales; family Desulfocucumaceae; genus JAILZP01. Next base: position 37,499 of record DYET01000026.1, read on the forward strand.
CCAGGTATGAAATGCTCGCCTTCACCGTCAACAGCTGGCTCAGGTTGTTTGGCTTGTCGCTGGGCCGCAGCATGGTTTTTCCGGTGGAGAGCTGCTCCTGGGTCCGGGCCACCCGGTTCAGGTTTTGCTGAATATGTTTATTGAGGCTGTTGTAAATGTACCGGTTGGTTATGCGCAACTGACACACCCCTTAGAATAACGGTTTAAGGCGATTGATTACTTCGTTCAGCAATTCGTCCATCATGGCGATCACCCGGGCCGAGGCCTGGAAACCGTACTGGAACTGCACCATCCTGGTCAGTTCCTCGTCCACCGAAACCCCGGAAACTGATTCTCTTAAGTTGAACAGCTGCTCCTGGATGGCCTGCTGGTTGGCGGCCATCCCGTCCGCACCCCGGGCCTTGTTGCCCACGTCGGTAAGCAGCAGGCCGTAGTACTGTTCCAGCGTGTAATCCCTGAAGGCGTCCATTTTTTCGGTCCTGATCACTGCGATACTACCCGCCTTGGTGCCGTCAATAACGTTCGGGTCGCTGACCACCGCGCCGTTTACCCTGAAATCCAGGGTCGCCAGGGAGCCCAGGAAGAAGTCCGGTACTGCCGCCGGCGGCGGGGTATTGTTCTTGTCGCGAATCTTGCCCCTTAAATTTACGGCCATATCATCCAGGTAACCCTTGAAGCGGATGATGTCCTGGCGGGCCCTTTCAAGGCCAAGCAGGGATCCTCCCATTCCGGTGTTCTCCCTCAGGGCGGTGAGGTCGGCCACCATCCCCAGGGAGGCCTCGTGCAGTTCCAGGTTTCCGTAATCGGGTCCCGGCAGGTCGTTTATTTGCAAAAAAAAGTTGGTTGCCGAGGGGGGATTGGTGGTGATGTCGACACCGAAAAAGTTCATGGTTATTTCCCCGGTGGGCTTGCCGTTAACGGTGCTGTGCGTTACCACCAGGGGGCCGTGTCGGGCCAGCTCGTCCAGCAGCAGGTCCCGCCTGTCCAGCAAATCGTTGGGCTGCTGCCCCACCCTGTATACCCTCATTATATCCGTGGTAAGGTTCTGAATCTGCACCAGCAGGTCGTTGACCCTGCCCACCTGGTCTTTTATCTGCCCGCCGTCCACCTGGTGGGGCAGCGTCCCGGGCCTGACCAGCCCCCCCTGGATATCGGTCAGCTGCTTGTGGGTATATGTCATCAGCGAGGCCAGCTGGATTCCCGTCTCGACAACCGCGGCCTTTACGCCGGGGTCCATCGGATTGTTGTTGAGGTTTTGCCAGCTCTTGAAGAATTCTACCAGCTGGTCCAGGATGCCGGAGGCGGCCGGCTCGGCAAAGCATGCCTCGGCGCGGGTTAAGGCGGTGATTTGATCCTCCCAGTAATACCGGTCGGCATTGGCCCTGCGGATCAGCGGGTCCAGGTATTCGTCCCTGATGCGCCTGATCATGCTGGTTTTAACACCCGTGCCCATCTGGCCGGGGCCGGCCGCGCTGTTGAGATCCGGCCTGGTGAAGGGGTCCGTGACAACGGATACTGCTTCCTGCCTGCTGTACCCCTCGGTGCTGGCATTGGTCAGATTGTGGGCGGTCACGTCCAGCGCCCTCTGGTGAGTCTGGATTCCTCTCCTGCCGATTTCCAGTCCGAAGAAAGTGCCCGGCATAACTTAAACCACCTTTTTCAGTGAAATACTGCAAACCAGCGGGCATCAGGCGCAAAATCCCGTTCGGCCCGGCCCGTCAAGCCGGCGGCCGCCCGCCGGGAAAAACCGGCTTTAAACCTGCTTGTCCAGCAGCAGGAGCGGCCTGTCGTCCCCGGCGATCCGCCCGTTGTGGGTGTACGTCTGTTTTTCCCTGTAACCAAGGGCCGTCATCAGTATCTCGCTGGCGCGCAGAGCCTGCCTGGCAAGCAGGCCGTTAATCTCGTTGGTTTCGGCAAGATCCCGGGCAATGCCCGCCATGCTGTCCAGGAGGTCCGCCAGCTCCCCTTTCAGGTCGGGAGCGGCCTTGTCCACATAGGCTCTCAGGGTGGCATCCTGCGGCAGGCCCAGTTTCCCCGCGAGTTCCGAAGCGATGATCCTCCTCGTTTCCTCCTGCCGGCGGAGGAGGGCCGCCGCTTCTTCTTCCCTCCGGACAGCGGCCTTCAGGGCGTCCATATCAAACTGACGCAAAGCCCGGTTGTGTTTCCGGGCCGTGTCAGACAACTGCTTGAGAGTTTCTTTTTCTTCCTCCAGGATTCTTTTGAGATCGAGGAATAGTGATTCCACCTGGTAATCCTCCGTAATCACGCCTGTTTGTCCAGGATTATTTCTTCTATCATGGCCCCGGCCACCTTGAGGGCGTCCACCCGGTAACTGCCGGACTTGATCTGGCTTTTGATCCGGTCCACCTTCTCCTCCCGGACCTCTTTAACATCCTTCAGGCCGGCCAGGATATCCTTTATTTCCTTAGCCTGGTCCGAAAGCACCAAGGTGTCTTCCCCGTCCGCCACGCTCCTGCTGTCTCTGGCGGCCTGCTGCCTTTTTTGGGCATTGTAGGCCCTGAATATGTCGTAGATACTGCCGTATCCGTTAATCTTCATGGTTAACACCCTGCTCTTGTATATTCCTTCTCACACATATTATCGGCAAGTGTGATAGAAACTTTAACAAGTTTTTTGTCATTCCCAACGCCCGGCTATTCTCCTGTCTTCTGCCTTCTGTATTCTGACCGCCAACCCCTTCCCAAAAGCATCATACCGTCCTCACAATCTCCCCGGCTATTTCGTGGAGCGGCAGGACCTTGTCCGCCCCGCCGGCCTCGATGGCCGCCCGGGGCATGCCGAATACCACGCACGTGCTTTCGGCTTCTGCGACGGTGGGGCCGCTTTGCTTTTTTATGGCCAGCATCCCCCGGGCCCCGTCCTTTCCCATGCCGGTAAGCAGAACCCCCATTGCCTGGCTGCGAAATACTTCGGCGGCGGAATTCATAACCGTGTCCACCGAGGGCCTGAAGCCCCCCGGCGGCACCGGGCCTTGACCCGGGTCCAGGTTTACGGTCCACCAGCCCGGTCCCTTTCTGAAGGTCAGGTCGTACCCCGCGGGCGCCACCAGTGCCAGCCCCGGACCTATCCTGTCGCCATTGACCGCATGCTTCACCTTCAACTTCGACTTTCTGTCCAGGTGTTCCGCCATGGGTCCGGAAAACCCCGGCGGCATGTGCTGCACGATGACCAGCCCGGCAGGCAAATCGCCCGGCAGGGCCGGAATAATCTGTTGCAGGGCGGCGGGGCCCCCGGTGGAGGAGCCGATTACCACCACCTCGATTTTGCCGCGGCCGGTCCGGGAATCCGCCGCCGTTGCACGGGATTCTCCCGCGGCTTTTAACGGTTCCGGCTTCGCCGTGGTCCTGGGCAGTAAGGCCGGGTGCCTTCTCAACGTGGCCTGGGCGGCCGCCCTGACCTTGAATTTGAGGTCCGCCACCATGGTCTCGGTCTCGCCCGGCCTGGCGGGCTTGGCCACAAAGTCCACCGCTCCCAGGGCCAGCGCCTGCATGGTGGCCCTGGCACCCTCTGTGGTGTGGGCGCTGATCATAACCACCGGCAGTGGAAAGGACCGCATAATCCTGGACAGGGTGGCCAGCCCGTCAAGCACCGGCATTTCCACGTCCAGGGTGACGACGTCGGGGCAAAGTCTCGGGATCTTCCGAAGTGCCTCCTCGCCGTCGGCGGCGGTGTCGATTACTTTAATACTGCCGTCTTCTTCCAGGAAGCGGGTAATCAGCCGCCTCATCAGGGAGGAGTCGTCAACCACCAGAACCCTAATTGGCATATGCCAATTCCTCTTTGCCGGCGTCCTTGACTATGCCCTTGGCGTCGATTATCAGCGCCACCCTGCCGTCGCCGAGGATGGTGGCCCCGGATAGCCCGGTCATCTGGCCCAGGTACCTGCCGAGGGACTTGATCACTATTTCCTGTTCGCCGATCAACCTGTCCACCACCACCCCGACCCGCCTGTTCCCGGATCCCAGGACCACTACGTAAAGCTTGCCGTTGCCGCGTTCGCTGTCGATCTGGAACAGGTTGGCCAGGCGCAGCAGCGGCAGGACGCTGCCCCTGACCACAATGACCTCGCTGTGGCGGATGATTTTGATGTCGGACTCCTTGATGGCCAATGTTTCCATGACGTTGGACAGCGGGAAAGCGTATACCTGATCCCCCATGCCCACCATCAGCGCCCTGATAATCACCAGCGTCAGGGGCAGCTTGATCTGGAATATTGTTCCCCGGCCTACCTCGGAGCTGTATTCCACCGTGCCGTTGATTTGTTCAATCTGGCTCTTCACGATATCCATGCCCACGCCCCTGCCGGAGACGTCGCTGACTTCCTCGGCAGTGGAAAATCCGGGCATGAAAATCAAGTCCATGGCCTCCCTCTCGCTCATTCTGGCAAGTACATCGGGCCTGACCACACCCCTTTCCAGGGCTTTCTTTTTAATCTTTTCCAATTCCATTCCCCGCCCGTCGTCGGTCAGGGTTATGACGATGTGGCTTTCCACATAGGAGGCCTTCAGGACGACCCTGCCCTTGCCGGGCTTACCAAGCCGCCGGCGTTCCTCCGGACTTTCAATGCCGTGATCGATGGCGTTCCTGATCAGGTGTATGAGCGGGTCGCCGATTACCTCGATCACGTTTCTGTCCAGTTCGGTTTCCTTCCCCTCGACCACAAAATCGATTTCCTTGCCCAGCTTCTGGGCGATGTCCCGCACCATCCTGGGGAGGCGGTTGAATACAGTGGCCACCGGCAGCATTCTGGCCTTCATAATTTCGTCCTGCAGGTCGGTCGTAATCTGTCCCAGATGGTTGGAAATCTCAACGATATTCTCCACCAGGTCATCGGACCCGTATTTGCTCTCAAACACATCCACGAAGCGGTCCAGCCTGGTCCGGTCGATGACCAGCTCACTGACCAGGTTCATCAGGGTGTCCAGCTTCTGGACGTCCACCCTGACCGTCTTGATGGTGGTTTTATCGGCGCCGCCAGCGGCTGCACGCTGGACGCCGTCATTTTTTGCCTCCTCCCTGCCGTCCTCGTCGGACTCCTCCTGGAACCCATTGACCTCCCGGGAATCCAGCTGAACTATTTCCACCGTGTTCACCTCGGCGATGGACATTAGCAGGTTCTTGACCTGGCCCATGTCCTCCTTGGTGATAAACACCAGGGAAAAGCCCTGGTCATACTTTCCGTCCTGAATTTCTTCAGCCGGGGGGTTGCTGTGGATGATTTCGCCGGTTTGCTGCAGCGTTTCAAAAATGAGGAACGCCCTGACATTTTTCATCTGGCAGCCGGAATCTATGGCCACGAATACCCAAAAGGCCTGAAATCCCCTCACCTCGGCTTCCCGGACCGTGGCCATAACCACATCGTCAAGCTGGTCGGGAGTCTCTGTCGATAGAACCAAGCCGGCGCCGCCGTCGGCCTCACGGCCTGCCGGAACTTCCGCCCCGCCGGCTGCCTGGATGCTTCTCAGCTTCAGGAGAATATTCTCCACCTGCACATCGTCGGCTCCCCGGGTGATTTCATCCTTAAGCATTTTCAGCTTGTCCAGCGCCTCAAAAAGAATGTCCACCAAAAAGGTGTTCACCTGCATTGTTCCCTGGCGCAAGCGGTCAAAAATGTTTTCGATTTCATGGGTCAGGCCGGCCATCTTTTCAAAGCCCATCACCGCGGAGGAACCCTTGATGGTATGTGCCGCCCGGAAAATTTCCTGAATCACTTCAGGGCTACCGCCGTATTTTTCAAGCAGCAGCACGTTATCGTTGATGGACTGGATCTTTTCCTCGAGCTCCTCCATGAAGACCACCATTTCAACATCGCTAAACAATAACGGCACCACCCTTTAAAAAATTCCTGAATTATACGCCAATTTTCGCAAGCTCGTCCCTTTCCTCCTCGTACAGGACTTTGCCGGGGTCGATCAGAATAACCAGCCTTTCATCCACCAGGGCGATACCATTAATGGCCTTAACGCTGGATTCGGCAATCATGGCCGGAGGCGGCTGAATGGCGGAAACCGGGATGCGCAGCACCTCCGACACCGAATCCACAATCATCCCCACCGTGACACCCCCCGCTTCCACGATAATTACCCTGCTGGACTCCGAGACCCGGCACGGGGGCATATTTAATCTTTTGCTCAGGTCCATGATGGGTATGACCTTGCCCCTTAGGTTGATCACCCCTTCTATAAATTCCCGGGTTCCCGGAACGCTGGTGACCGATTCCATCCTGATGATTTCCAGAACCGAATCGATGTCGATTCCGTATACCTGGTCTCTAAGGTTGAAGACCACAACCTTTTCTTCCGAGCTTCCACCGCCGGGTTTAAACATCTTCCTTCACACCTTCCGACGCAGTATTACCTATTTAATCAACGTTAATCAACGCAAAAAAAGCCGCGGGCTTTGGCCGCCGGCAACGGTCCTTTTTCCTTCCCGTCCCGTCGACCGGAAAAATTCTGAAGACCCGGTCCCTTCTGCCGCGCCCGGTCCGGGCGCATTACTCTTCTTCCTCATCCTTGTCAAGCCCGCGGTGGGCGGGAGTGAGGAAGGCCGAAAGCCTTTCCCTGATCAGGATCGGGTTGTAGCCGGCCTGGAGGGATACAATTCCTTCAATCATCAACTGGCGCAGGTGGGATTCCTTTTTGCTCAGGTTGGCCAGTTTTGCCCCAAGGGGCAACCAGAGCACGTTGGCGCTGGCGACCCCGTAGAGAGTCGCCATGAAGGCGACGGCAATGGCCGGACCCAGGGAGTTGGGGTCGCTCATGTTCCCCAGCACGTGCACCAGGCCCATCACCGTGCCGATAATCCCCATGGTGGGCGCGTAGCCTCCCGCTGTCTCAAAAATCGAACTGCCTATATGGTGCCTTTCCTCGATGGCGTAAAGCTCAACTTCCATAATGCTGCGTACCAGTTCCGGGTCGGTTCCGTCCACCACCAACTGGATCCCCTTGCGTAAAAAAGGGTCTTTAATTTCGTCCAGCCGGTTCTCCAGATACAGCAGCCCTTCCCGCCGGGCCTCATCGGCCAGGCCCACGATCAGGTCGATTACCTGGGCCAATTCCATTTCCTTGGGAAAAAGGGCTATCTTGAACAGCCTGGGAACATTTTTCAGTTCGTTCAGACTGTAGCTGATGGCTGTGGCGCCTATAGTACCCCCGAACACTATAATGGCCGCGGTATACTTAAACAAGGCACCGGCATGACCGCCTTCCAGCAAAAACCCGCCGACCAGTGAAAAAACTGCAAGTGAAAGTCCCAAAACAAGCGGTAGATCCATGTTAACTCCCTTTCCGGCTTTTTTAACTCTTCATTATCTGCCGCTATCTGCCGCTACTCAGCCGCTGCGCTGAAGCCGCCTCTGTCACCCCGTACTGACTGCGCAGAATCACGATATCGACACGCCTGTTCAGCCGCCTGTTTTCATCAGAATCATTGGGCACGACGGGCCGATATTCTCCGTAGGCCACAGCGGACATCCTTTGAGGGTAAATGTTATAATTTTTCAGCAACTCCTGCAAAACACTATTGGCCCTGTCCGCCGAAAGTTCCCAGTTGGAGGGGTACGGGGCGCTTACAATGGGAAGGTCGTCCGTATGGCCTTCCACCCTGAGGTAGTTCGGCATTTTCTCAAGGATCGGACCGACCTTCTGGATGATTTCCCTGGCCCTGGGGGTCAGTTCGGCGGATCCCAGCCTGAAGAGAACCTCGCCCTGAAAGGAAAGAACCAATCCCCTTTCCTCCGTGGTAACCGAAACCTTTGCCTGCAGGTTTGACTCCTTGATGTACTTTTCCAATTCCCGCATTACATTCTCCAGCCGCTGATTGTCCCCGGACTCCTGGGCTGCCTGGGGCACTGATCCGGCTATGCCGGGGACCACCGACGGGCCCGGTGTGTCCAGCACCATTCCCCCCGCTCCCAGGGCTTTGGCCAGGGACGCAGAAAGGTACTGAAACTTTTGTACGTCAATCCTGCTCAGGGTATACATAACTATGAAAAAAATAAGCAGCAAAGTAATCATGTCTGCATAAGTAATCAACCAGCGCTCGTGACTGGACTTTTTCATCGTGGTTTTCCGCTTCAAACGCACACGGCCCCCCGCGAGTTTATACCGGGTATCGGTGAAACCGGCACCCTGTAGTGGATTATTCGCTTTTTCTGGATGACTTCCTTCCTATACTTATGCAAAATTCATGTATTTACCATTTTTTTATCTAATTTTCGACTTAAATTGTGTTCTAGAACTCCCTGCTTAAAATCCCGCCATTACCTTTTAACATATCGGCATTAACACAGCGAAGATTTAATAACTAACGGGCCGGGAAACGTATAACAAAGGAAAGAATATGAATAAAAACACCGGCACCGCACTGAATGCCGTAGCGGTCAAAACAAGAAATTTCCTTCCCGGCACTCTTGCCAAGCCCCCACCGTTGTGGTAGAATAGGCTTTGCACATGATAAGCAGTCTGCGGGGGTGTAGCTCAGCGGGAGAGCGCTTGACTCACATTCAAGAGGCCACTGGTTCGAAACCAGTCATCCCCACCAGCTTTTAAGGTTTTAGATATAGGCAGTATGCCAATTAGTATGCCATTAGAATTGTTCTACAATTCAAAGGCAAAAGCCAGGGGCCGCTATCCCCTGGCCTATTATCCACCACATCCCTGCCCTTCCATAAGGAGCAGGGATTTTTATATTAACTCGGCGAGCAGCGCGTCAATCCGTTCCGCTGTCTTTTCTTTTTCTTCCTCCGGTATGTAATCCGCATATATATCCATCGTGGTGCTGTACTTTTCATGGCCCAGTAAGTCCTGAATATTTTTCACCTTCTCACCGGCCTGGAGGAGAAGGACGGCCACCGTGTGTCTCAAAGCATGAAAACTTGTTATCGGTATGCCGGCTTTCTTAAGAAGGGTCTCGTATCTCTTGGTAAAGGCCCGGGGATCAAGTGGGCCGCCGTCTTTGGCGGGGAATACCAGCGCATCCTTATTACCTGCTGCCCTTGCCCCGGAAGCCAGTTGGTATTCTTTGAGTACCTTTAAGATGTTGTCCTTTAACTTGATTGTACGTTGGCTTTTGATGGTCTTCGGAGGCTGAAACATAAGCTGTGTTTTATTGTCACCGGCCGGCAGGGCTACCCTGGACACTGTTTGCTTGATGGTAAGGGTCCCTTTTTTAAGGTCCAGGTCAGACCATCTTAAGGCCAGTAATTCACCTCTCCGCAGGCCGGTTCCCATTTCCAGTAAAAAAGCGGGATAGTATTTGCTTTTTTGTGCCACTTCCATAAATTTCTTCACTTCATCCTTAGAAAGCGGCCTAATCTCCTTCTTTTCCGTCTTTGGCATTTCAACGGCATCGGCCACGTTACGGAACACTTTCTGTTCTTTAACGGCCTGCTTCAAGGCTCCGCTTACAATAAGGTGAACATGCTTGATAAGGGTATGGGATTTTCCTTCTTCATACAGGGAATTGATAATCCGCTGAACGTCTTTGGTTTCTAATTTTTGAAGCGGAATATCACCTATTGCCGGCTGAATGTGCGTCCTGGAAATGGTCTCGTATAACGCGAAAGTGGAGGCCCTTAATTTCGTCTTCTTGTACTGCTTCAGCCAAGTGGTAAGCCAGACCCCAAAGGTATCCTTTTTATTGGGGGCTACAAAAACCCCGGTATTCACTTGGTGCTGTGCTGCGATCATTTTGTCCCTGGCTTCAATTTTACTTCGACCATAATAGGCCAGGCGCTTGCGCTCCCCTGTTGCCGGGTCCACCACCGTACACCGGGCCTGCCACAGGTCATTCTTCAGCTTGACGATGGACCCCTCTCCGTTTGCACTCCGTTTTTTCTTAGATTTTGCCATATTTTATCTTACCTCCCTTTTATTCCCTTTTGAATATGTTATTATTTTACTTTTCTCCCTTTTTTTACCTCTTTATCATCCTCCCTTCTTTTATTACTTAGTAAGCTCCCTGGCGAACTGGTTTTTCAGACACCCGCCACCGCCACCCTAAGCCTTCTGGTAATTTTTACCTGAACAGAGTGAACCACTTTTTCCTATTTAAACTTTCCCCCAGCATATTTAACGCATATATATCACTTTTAAAAACACACACCCTCAAAAAAACATTAAATAGCGTTAAAGTGGTTCACCCCGTTCAGTTAATTTCTTCCAGCCGCCAAACCCTACAAGCACAAGACTTTCAATAACCCCCCTTTTTTTAAGTTTTCAACCACTCCATTCAAACCCGTTCAGTTAAAAATTTCCATTTCCCTTTTCTCTTCTTCAGTCACCATTACCATTATCCTTCCGCTTGCGCGGCCTTCCTCTTTTTCCGCCGCCCAGTTTCTTTTTTCGCACCCTTTCCCACTCCCGGTAAGCCTCTAGTCCGCCGTGATAATCAATAAGGTATTTTTGCCGGCAGTCGGCATCCCCGCAGTAAGATTTAAAAGGAGCGTTGTTGGGCAACTTAAAAACTTTCCCGCAATATGGACAAACTCTAAACCTCAGCTTGTTTTGTAGCGCATACCACACTTCGGCCCATGCCAGGGGAAGCAGGGTATCACTTTCATATAACGTGGTAAGCTGTCCATTAAACAATTCTGAATTAATTTCCGGCCTGGTCTGTAGCTGCCGGCAGCGATACAAAAAAGCTTCGGCCGCCAAGCCTTCAGGTAACAGTTCCGGCTTTTCAAAGAACATGGCGAAAAAGCTTGTATTCCACAAAGCGGGGGGTTTCTGCTCAGCTATCCATGTATTTATGGCATATTGCAAGGCTTCAACTTCAATAGCAAAAGGATTTTGATGAGTTAAAAACGCTGACCATGAATCAATTTGAATGGGTTCTTCTTGAGTTTCGTTTCCTGTGGCAATGCGTGAGAGATTTTTGACCGCCTTTTCCGGGCCGTATTTTTTTGCCCTTTGGAGCAGCAACGAACTTATATGGAAGTGATCGCATTCGTATTCTTTACCTGTACTATCTTCCTTTTCTGTCATCAAAATCTGCCCCGTTGGTCCTGCCGCCAAAATAAATTTTCCCATTTTCGTTTAATCCTTTTCGTTTAATTTTAATTAACACATATTCAGTAACTAAAAGCTTTTTGGGCTTCCCATTTTTGCTTTACCTCTTACCATTAATGCTATGATTTGCTTTTCTGGGTTAATTATAACATAATAAAAGTATAGAAAGCAACAGGGAGGGATTTTAAATGACGTTAAAAAATGCAGAAGTCGGCAGGAGAGCATACAGTCCGCGAGAGGTCGAGCAGTTACTAGGGATTTCTAAGAACCTAACTTATAAACTGATTGAGTCAGGGGAATTGAAAAGTGTCCGCGCTGGAAAACGTATTTTAGTGCCAGCTTGGGCTGTTGAAGATTTTCTGAAAAAGGCATAATTATGCCCTGCTATGTGGGTATTACGTAATTTTTTCCTTGTTTTACGGGTATAACGAAATGTACAAAAAGGAATTTCAAAGATGTTTTCAGAGAATATTTTTCAGTTGGCTAAAGAGATCCCCTTGCCCGATATTTTTTCGCATTACTTCCCGGGGAATCAGCTTAAAAAGCGGGGCAACCGTTGGACTGCCTTATGCCCGTTACATAATGAAAAAACTGGAAGTTTTGTTATTTTTCCTGAGGGCCGTTTCAAGTGTTTCGGGTGCCATGCTTTTGGAGATAGCATTTCATTGCTGTCCGGGGTTTACGGCATAAGACCACACGAAGCGGCCTTGATGATTGCCCGGGATTTCGGCATTCCCGTTCAAAGCACTCGGCGACCCCTTTCCCGGCGCGAAGTCCGGGAGGCTCAGGCCAAGGCCCAGGAGATAGCCCGGCGGCGGGAGCTTGAAACTGTATTCAATAATTGGTGCCAGGGCACTTATTTAAAGCTTTGTGTAATAAAGCGATGCATTGATAAGTCAATACATCATGACCCGGCGTTTGCAGAAGCCATTCCAGGTTTATTGAATTTAGAACCTGTTTTTGAACACTGGCTGGATATCTTACAAAATGGCACCGACGAAGAGAAATTCAGCCTTTTTAAAGAACCGGCGGTGAAGGAGTGGACAACGTGGAATTTAATTTAACTACTGCGCTTGAAAATGAAGTTAACAATGACCCTGAAGCCGCCGTGCTGTTGGGCCTGGAAGAGGACGACAGTCATAACATTAACGAAGAATTGCAGCATTTCAATGAAATAAAAAACATGCTCTTTGAGTTGCGGAACGTAGATAACGATAATAAACTTACGTTTTGCAAAATTAATATCTTCCCTAAATTTAAGCATCTTTCCGCAACATTACAGGATGTTGCGATTAATGAATTAACCAAAGTCTTAAAGCCCTTGGGTATTGGAAAACCAGCTATTAAAAAAGAGATTAATATCCGTCTTCGTCAAGCTGACGGACAGATTGGAGAAAAGAAGGCTTCAATTGAAGACGAATCGCCATATTTTATTGATGGTACATTTATCCCGAAACTGCTGGCTGATGACATAATGTCAAAACACAAATTTATATACTCTGGCGAGGAGTTGCGAGAATACATAAATGGCGTTTATGCACCGGGCGGAGAGGAATCTGTTAGAAAACTTTCTTTAAATTTGCTTGGTAACAACTTCAAAAAAAGAAGATATGAAGAAACACTCTTTATTATCGAAACTTTGAGCATGAAAAAAATTTATGAGTTAAATAAAAATATTTTTTTAATAAACGTCAAAAATGGTATGTATGATGTGCCGAAAAGAATATTGCTGCCTCATGACCCGGAATATTTAAGTACAATCCAGTTAAATTGCAATTATAATCCAGGTGCTAAATGCCCAATTTTCATATCTTATTTAAACCGTGCACTTGAACCGGATAGTCAAATTTTAATTCAGGAAATCGCAGGTTATCTGTTAATCATAGACACTCGGGCGCAAAAAGCTTTTCTGCTATATGGCCCCGGCGGGTCCGGGAAATCAACTTTCTTGTACGTCATGTTAAATCTACTCGGGACAACTAACTGTTCAGCAATTAGTCTTCAAGACCTGACTGACCGCTTTCGGGTGGCGAACTTGGCAAATAAACTGGCCAATATTTGCCCGGATATTCCGGCGAAACCCCTGGAAGATGCGGCTATCTTTAAGAGTATTGTGGGCGAAGATACAATAACTGCTGAGCGTAAATTTAAACAACCATTTGAGTTTAAACCTTATGCACGTTTAATATTCAGCGCGAATCAATTTCCGCGTACACTCGACAAAACTTCTGCCTTCTTTAGAAGATGGATTGTTGCAGGCTTTAATAATGTAATACCGGAAAACGAAAGAGATTTACAATTAAAAGCTAAATTACTGAATGAGTTGGACGGCATTTTTCTCTGGGCGCTTGAAGGTTTGGAGAGGTTAATTGCAAATAACTTCCGCTTTTCCGAGACAAACGAAAGCAAAGACTTGGTTGAGAAATATAAGCGTGAAAGTAATAATGTCCTTACGTTTGTTGATGAAAAATGCATTATACAACCTGATGTATATGTGAGTCGCAGTGGTTTATATTCGGAATATAAAACCTGGTGCGTCGAAAACGGTTATAAGCCTTTTTCACAAAGATCATTTAATGATGAAATTGAACTTAATTTCAAAGAAAAAGTTTGGCGTGGCTTACATCCTAATCCTAGGATAAGGACTAAAATTTATCGCGGCATTGCGCTTATTGACAGCAAAGATGATAGCAACATAAATGAATTAACAATAGATAGCAAACAGGACAATGAAAGTGATAATTTTGACTGGGACTACAAGAGATGGTAAAAGAGGGTGGCATCTATGAGAAAATTTGTGAAAAAACCCAGTAAATTATACTCCCAGGCAGTAGAAGCTTTACTTGCTCTGGTTGAGGCAGAGGGTGCGGACGCTGCGTTAAGGGTTTATGCACAAGCCACATGGGAAGAGTATTACAGGCAATATGCTGAAAAGCACGGCCTGAAGCTTAGTGCGGGTCATCCCTGTTTAAGTCGTCTCTTGGGGAAGCGGTGCAGTCAAAAAAGTGACTATTCAGGGGTTCCCTGTTATCCTCCGGGGGCTGACCATGATAGCCTGTGGCTTAAAGACGGCAAACCGTATGCATATATTACTCAGCCGTATTGTCTGACATTGAATGCAATGCGGGACCTGGTGGCCATGTGCGATCAGTACGGTTTAGATGTCAACATCAGAACATGGCCTTCCTGGCACTTCCCCGGAGGTGTTTTAACGATGGAGATCAAGCGGAAAACAGAAAGCGAGATAGAAGGGTGGTGAAAAAAAGATGAAAAACACTGCTAAAGCAAGATACCTGGCATCCGGCTATACTTCCGGGCGGCGGGAAAAACTGATTTTCCACAGCCGGGGATGCTGGTACGCTTCCCGGTTAAAGAGGCCGGCCAGGGCGTATATAAGCCGGAACGATGCCCTTCAGGACGGGGTCAGGCCGTGTTTGCGTTGCAAGCCGTAACCGGCCACAAACACCATTTTAACAGAAAGTGAGGTGATCCTGTATTGACAGTATATCGAATAAAAAAGGAAACCACCCCGCCCCCGCAGGAGACCCAGGAAGTTGAAGCCATAAATCCTTTGCCGGCCCAACTTGAAGGGTTGGAACCGGTAAACAAACTTTCCCCGGAACTACGGGAGGCGGTGGCCAGGGCCGTCCTTATCGACGGCAAGACCGGGCGGGACGTGGCCCGAGAATACGGCATTGGCAAAAATGCGGTTACGAGTTGCGTGAGGGAATTTTTCGCTGAATTTGTGGATCAGCGAAATATGGCGCTGGTGGGGAAGCTAGATGTGGTTACTGAAGAGCTGTTGCAGCGGATCAGGGAAAACGTTCATAATTTACCGCTTCAACAATTGGTGGTAAGTTTTGGCATTCTAATGGACAAGAGGAAGGACCTGATCAGCAAGGTTGCCCCTCCGCCTGGCACTATATCCTTGCGCATTGCCTGGCAGGACGGTTCCGGCGCGGTGGAACTGACCACCGGCCCCGCCGCCACCAATCCCGCCGCCCCCGGCCCCGGAAACCACGATCCTGCCCCGATTCTTCGGGTCAAGGCCGGCGAGGAACAAGACAACCAGGGCGGCGGGGCCGGCGAGGTTATCGACATTGAGGCAAGCCCGGTTTTGGACCCGGTTGCATCCCCACAACCAGATGCAGCGGTTAACGAAGATGACCCTTGGTGAAATACCAAATGAAAGGAGCAATTCAATTGACTGGCAGATTTTGGGAAGAAGAAACCCCGCAAGTTGCACAAAACCGATTTATTAAAGTTGAGTATTTTCCACAAGCCGGAAAATTGTCCATTGAAAAAACCATTCTCCGCGATGGTGTGTCCCGCCCCCGGCGCGTGACCCTTGACTGCCGGGATTTTCAAGACCGGGAAATTGCCCGGTTGTTTGAAGCGGTTATCGAAGATTGGATAAAGGAGCGTGTTAAAGAATGAAGCTCAGAGAGGTTGTCGGCCCCCGCGACTGCGCAGCACGGGCCATGAACGCACAAGTTGACCTGGTTGTTGAAGCACTCCGGGAGAATGAAAAAAGGCAGGTGCGTTTTCAAGAACCCCTAAAAATCCCGGAATTTAACGTCAAAAAGATGATCAAGGATACGGAGGAGTTAGTTGCCAAGGCTTTTGCCGCCCGTCAAGAGGCATACGGGGATGGCTGGTTTGGGAATTTGGAACGATGGCATTGGGAGGCCATGCAGACTTTAAAGAAAGACCTGAAAGCCTACGCCCGAAGGACCAATGATGAAAATTTAATGCGACAAATTGAAGAAGCCTGGCCGGAGACCAAGCCGCCCAGACCTCTGACCCCAGAGGAATTAAAGGAGCTGGAAAAAATCCAAACCGAAGCAGATAAAGCGGCGGACGACTTGATGAGTGTCGTCAAGGCTGGTTTGGAGCAAATGTGGGAATTTGCCAAGGAGGAATACGATATTCTCCGCGACACCAATAGCCAGGACCAGCGGCGCATTTATACCTTGGTAGGGTGGTTTGCAAAGAGCCTCACTGCTTATATTGATGGCTGGTGGCGCTTTAAGCGAGGGGGCAGCACGACTTCTCCTGAACGTGTGGAGCAAGAGGTTGAGCGTGAACGGCCCAAGAGGTGGGTTAAGTGATTCCCCGCAACATTCCGGCGGTTAGCTTAAAACGGTGCCGGCGGTGTAATTATGAGATTGAGGCTACAGAAGTAAACAGTGATAACCTTTGCCCCACCTGCGAGGAATACTTATACCGGCTGGCCCTCAAGGACCGGCTGGGGCGGGGATACCGGGTCCCCGCCATTCCCCCGCCCCGGCCCTGGCCGGCGGGACTGGCTGAAGCAGTCCTAAAAATAATAAAAGGCTTATGAAAGGAGTGTGCCATATTATGGAAAACTTGAGCAAGGCCGAAATGGAGCGGCAGATCAAAATGTACACTGAATTTATCAAGGAGGACGAGGCCAGCATCAAGGACCTGCGGGAGAAGGTGGCCCAGTTGCAAGCCGAGTACAAGCGGCGGTATGGTAAATACTTCGGTATTGAATCAAAGCCGGACCTGCCGGACGAGGCTTTCCGGGCGTAATATCAGAAAAACACTGAAAGGGGTGATATAAAATGCCTGAAGACGATAGCTTCATAAAAATCATTAGCAGAATCGGAATTGACTACAGCCAGGCCATTAAAGGCACAAAAGACCTTGCGGAAGAACTGCGAAGGTTGGGCCGCCCCCTGGACGAGTTGGCCGCCCATGCGAAACAGACGGCGGCCCAGGTTGCGGCGGCTTTTAGCCAGACCTCCGCCCAGGCCGGGGTAACGAGCATTGCAAAACAAAACAGGCAAATATTACAGCAGAACACGGTATTCGCCAGGGATTACTTTACTTCTGTCGAGAACCGGGCCAGGCAGCACCGGGCATTTATGGACCGACTGTTTAGCCCGCAGATGACCGCTCATCATCTAAATTGGTTGATCGCCGGGGTGGGAATTTATGGAACCTTTGAAGTTTTAAAAGAGGGCCTTGTTGACGTTGAGAAGGGCATGAAGGGCCTCCAGACCGTCCTGCCCGAGATTGCCCACAATCAGGAGGCATATAACCAGGCCACCAAAGAGGCCATTGACCTGATGCAGAAGTATGGGGCCAGTGTGGATGAAGTGATATCCGCCGGGCGGTCCTTCGGCAGGATGTATAAAGAGGTTGAAACCGTGATGGGCCTGGTAAACAACTCCATTCTTTTGAACGTCATTGATAACGTGAAGCTGGAGCAGGCCGTAAGGGGGAACGAGGCGGCCCTTGCCGTCTACGGCAAGGAGCTTAAATCAACAAATGAGGTTCTCGCTTTCAGTAGTAAATTCATGGACAGCCTCACCCGGCTGTCTCACGAATCTATGGCTTCGGCCACCGACCTGATTGAAATTATCGAAAGGTCGGCGGCTGCCGCCAAGAACGCCAAGACCGACATTGACCAGCTTATGGGTGTCGGGGCAGCGGCGGTCCGGGCCACCGGCCTGCCGGGGGCGAACATCGGCAACATGCTTAAAACCGTGTTCGCTCAGTTGTCCGCCCCCACCAAGAAGGTCCGGGAGGAGATCGAGCAGATCGGCGTCAAGATGTACGATGCAAACGGGCAATTGAGGTCCGCCTACGACATTATTCTTGACCTGGCCCGGGCGACCAAGGACGCCACCATCAGCCAGGATGAATTAAATGAGGCTATCCTCAAGGCCGCTTCCGGCAAATTCCAGTATTCCAAGCTGTCCTCCGTCCTTGGACAGTTTGATGAAATCGTCAAAAACACCTCCCGGAGCATCCACGCTCAGGGTGTCACCATGCAGATGGCCGCCCAGCAGCTTGATACCATCGAACGCCACGCCAAGATGCTGAAGGCCACCCTTCTTGATACTTTCTCCGGGGCCGGGGACGC
>DYET01000201.1 GCA_020725625.1 Desulfovirgula sp.
ATGAAATGGGCATCGACACCGGGGTGGACGTCGACCGGGTGCTGGAAATCGGCAGGATGGTGGAGAAGATCGTGGGCCGCCGCCTGAGGAGCGAGTGCATCAGGACCGGGCGCATCCCCAAGGGGCCCACCGGTTTCTAAAATGAAAGGGGGGATTCGCAGGTTTTCCAGGTGGATGATCATTAAATCTAAGGAAGGTGTTAAATGAAAAAAAGAGCTTTGTTCCTGATCCTTGGAAGTTTTTTGACGGCTGTTTTGGTTCTTTCAGGCTGCGGGGGTGGCAAGACCGAACAAAAGCAGGGATCTCCCGCGGCGGAAAAGACGATTACCCTGAAGCTGGCCCACTCATTCCCGGAAAACCATTACCTGGCCAAGGAAACCGGGGTGTACTGGGCCGAAAAAGTAAAGCAGTACACCAACGGCAGGGTGCAGTTCCAGTACTATCCCGCCGAGCAGATGGGCAAGGCCGATGCCTTGCTGGACGTCGTCAAGAATAGAGTGGTGGACGTTGCCTATGTGGGGGTGGGCTATTTTTCGGATAAAATGCCCTTGAGCAGCGTTGGGCAGCTTCCCGCGGAATACGTGTCATCGCTGCAGGGGTCGAAGGCTTACCACAAGGTGGTAAATGAAGTACTCCTGGAGAAGGAGTTCCTTCCCAACAATGTCCGCCCGGTTTTGGCCACAGTCCTTCCTCCTTATCAAATAGTTACCGTGGATAAGAAAATCAACACCATAGACGACCTCAAGGGCGTCAAGCTGAGAACTGCCGGCATTCAGTCACTGATCGTCGAGGCGGCGGGGGGAACCCCGGTTTCAATGCCGGCCACGGAAATCTTTACCGGAATGCAGAGAAAGACCCTGGATGGAACGTTGCTGCCGTTTACCAGCTTTAAGCCATACCAGATTGAGAAGATAGTCAAGTATTCAACCTCCAATGTCAACATGGGATCCTTTGCCGTTACATACTGCATCAACGAGCAGGTCTGGAAGTCACTGCCCAAGGACATCCAGGAGGCCATGATCAAGGCCGGCAATGAAACGGTGGAGCACAGCGCCAAGTACCAGGACGACAATGTCAAGGCGCTGGGTGAGGAGTTTAAAAAGATGGGGCTGAACATCTACGAGGTGGGTCAGAAAACGCTGTCCGATCTAAACGCCAGAACCAAAAACGTGAACAACGACTGGGCCTCTAAGCTGGACAAGAAGGGGCTGGCCGGAACGCAAGTGCTGCAGGCTTTTGAAAAAGCCGTCAGGGAATACAAGTAGGAACAATTTCCGGGGCTGCACTATCCGGTGCGGCCCCGCAAGGAGAATAACATGAAGATTATTATAAAATTTTTTGACCGGCTGGAGTTTATTTGCCACAGCATCGGCCTGGCGGCCATCTTTGTAATGATGATGGTCATAACCATAGATTCCCTGGGGCGTTATTTTTTCAACAACCCCATCGCCGGTTCTTTTGAACTGGTGCAGAACTACCTGATGGTGGCCGTTGTATTTCTGAGTATAAGCTACACCTACAAGCTGGACGGGCACATCAAGGTTGAAATAGTGGCCAGGTTGATACCGGATAGGGTAAGGGACGTTTTGTTCATCCTGACCAGCACCCTGGCCGTGGTCCTCTTTTCAATAATGACCTACCAGGGGTGGTTGAAAACCTGGGAGGCCTGGATAAATAATGAAACCATAGTGGGCGTGGTAGCCTGGCCCACCTTCCTGTCGTATGTCTGGATCCCCCTGGGTGGTGGACTCCTTACCGTTAGAATTATTATCCTGGCGGCCGAAAAGCTGGCCAGGGTTTTTCCCAGGCCTGCTTCCGGCCTAAAAAATAAAGATTGGAGAATAAGCAGGTGACAATTCTTATCACGATCTTTCTTCTTCTCCTCTTCCTGGCCATTGGTACGCCGGTTGCCTTCGCCCTGGGCATTGCAGGGGCGATCGGGTTGTGGCTGGTCAACGGGTTTGACCTGGTCGGCGGAATCCTGCAGACCACTCCTTATTCCAGCGCGGCCAGCTTCGTTTTGACCACCGTCCCGATGTTTATCCTGATGGCTGAGCTGGCCTCGGTAAGCGGGATGACCAGGGATATCTTCATCGCCTCTTACCGCTGGCTGGGCCACATCAGGGGGGGGCTGGCCATCGCCACCGTGGTGGCCTGCGCCGGGATGGCGGCCATATCTGGTTCCAGTACTGCTTCGGCGGCGGCCATGGCCAAGACCACCATACCTGAAATGCGCAAGTACAAGTACAACGACTCCCTCTCCGCCGGGGTGGTGGCCGTGGCCGGTACCCTGGCGATTATGATTCCCCCCAGCATCATACTGATCCTGTACGGGATCATGACCGAGGTGCCCATCGGGCCACTGCTCATAGCCGGAATCATCCCGGGCCTGATGACCGCCTTGGGGTACATCGGCTCGATTTATTTGTGGGTCACCCAGAGGCCCGAACTGGCCCCCACCATCAAGGCCTTCACCATGAAGGAACGGGTCTCCTCATTAAGAACCATCTGGCCCATGCTGTTGCTCATCCTGGTCATACTGGTGTCGATATACACCGGCGCCGTGACTCCCACCGAGGCCGGGGCCATAGGTTCCTTCGTGGCTTTTATACTAACCATGATCATTTCGAAAATCAACTTCCCGGAAATTAAGGAGGCACTGGGCAGGACGGCTATAACCACCAGCATGATTTTTTTGATTATCATCGGGGCCATGATTTTCGGGTACTTTTTGACCTACACCCAGGTTACCCAGGGCCTGATCTCATTCGTGGGCGGGCTGGAGGTAAACAGGTGGGTGATCATGGCCATTGTGATCACCATTTATCTGATCCTGGGCTGTATAATGGACCAGCTGGCGATACTTTTCCTGACCGTGCCCCTCACTTTTCCGCTGGCCATGTCTTTAGGATTTGACCCCATCTGGTTCGGCATTGTCATCACCAAGACCGCCGAGATAGGCCTGGTCACGCCGCCGCTGGGGATGAACGTCTACGTCACCTCCAGCGCCGCCAACGTTCCCATCGACGTGGCCTTCAGGGGTACGGGAAGGCTGCTGATCATCGAATTCATGTCCCTTCTGGTGCTCCTGGCCTTTCCCCGGATCTGCACCTGGCTGCCCGGAATCATGGGCTATTAGGGAGGTCTCGAGATGAAATATTTTATCAGTGAAAAATCGGTGGATGCATACACGCCGCCGGGGCACAGCGACACTTGCAACCGGCGCCTGGCGGGCGGCAGCCTGGGGAGCCTGAAAAACGTGGAGGTGATCGTCGGGGAGATGGGACCGGAAGGTTATGCCGAAGGGCACGCCCATGCCGGTTGTGAGCAGGCGATGTATATTATCTCAGGCAGGATGTCGGCCATGGTGGGGGAAGAAAGGGCCGAACTGGAAGCCGGCTGTCTGATTTCTATCCCTGCCGGCGTCTACCACGAAATATCCAACCCAGGGCCGGACAGGTTGAAGTTCCTGTTGATATACTCACCACCCAGAAGCTGAAAGGAGAATTGTTTTTGAAGCTGCTTGAGTGTGAAGGCAAAAAACTGTTTGAAAAAAAAGGAATTCCGGTGCCGAAATCGTTTTTCTTCAAGGATGTTAATGAAGGGGAAAAATATTTGGACGATCTGGGCGGCCGGGCTGTTCTTAAGGTCCAGGTCCTATCCGGCGGCCGGGGCAAGCTGGGCGGCGTCAAAATGGTGGATCGGGCCAGCTACCGCCACACGGCCACGCAGATGCAGGGTCTAAATATTAACAACGAGCAAATTCATGGTTTTTTGCTGGAAGAAGCGCTGGACATAAAAAAGGAGATATACCTTGGTTTCATGATTGACAGCTCCGAGGGCATGCCCCTGTTCATCGGGTCCTCCAGGGGTGGCGTGGAGGTCGAATCGTTGGCCAAGGATGAGGAAGCCCGGGTTTGCAGGTATCATGTGGATCCTTCCTGGCCGTTCCTGCCTTATCACTGTTACGACCTGGCCGGCAGGATGGGACTGGCGGGTAGGGAAGTAGTAACGGTGGGAGGGGTTATACACAATCTTTATAAAACCCTGGTTGATTACGACTGCGAAATGGTTGAAATCAATCCCCTGATCATCACCGGGGACGGAGCGGTTTACGCCGGCGACGCCAAGGTGGTCGTCAACGACGATGCACTGTTCAGGCAGGGCGAAATTATGCAGGCAATTGTCCAGGAGACTACTGGAAAGAGCCCTCTTGAGCTGGAAGCCGAAAAAAACAATATTATTTTTATCGACCTGGATGGAGACGTGGCAGTTTTGAGCATTGGTGCCGGGCTTACCATGACTGTTCTGGACATGATCAAATACGCGGGGGGCGTGCCTGCCGATTTTATCGACGCCAAGGGCGGGGCCGACCCTGTTACGGTCCGGAAAATGACCGATTTGGTCCTGGATAAAATAAACAGGGACTTGAAAATAAAATGCCTGGTCATCACCTTGGTCCTTTCCGCCACCCAGTTGAGCAGTCTGGTACTGGGCATAACCGATAGAATTAGGGAAAGGGGCTGCCGGGTCCCGGTCATTGCCCTGGTCTACGCCTCCGACGCTGCGCTTAATGAAATGGATTACCCCACGGCGGTTAAGACCCTCGAGGAAACCGGGATCAGGGTGTTCCCTCAGATGAAGGACACTTTTGTTCACTTGCAAAAACTGCTGGAGGGGGAGATATAGGTTGGCTATTCTAATCGATGAGAACACCAGGGTCCTGGTGCAGAATATAACCGGGTCTTATGGCAGGAACCAGACGTTGATCATGAAGAAGTACGGGACAAAGGTGGTGGCCGGGACGTCACCGGGAAGGTCGGGGCAGGAAATATACGGCATACCAATTTATAACACCATTTCCGAAGCCAGGCAACACCATGAAATAGATGCATCGATAATATACGTTTCCGCGCCGCACACCCGGGACGCCGCCCTGGAGGCAATTGAAAACGGAATCAGGCTGATTGTCATCGCCACGGAAGGTGTACCGCTGCATGACACTGTTTATTTCAGGCGCCTGGCCAACAAGCAGGGGACCTGGATTGTCGGGCCGAACACCATAGGTATGATCAGCCCGGGCAAGTGCCTGATCGGGTCCTTGGCCCCGTCTGTTGCCTTTCCCGGAAGGGTGGGGCTGATCTCCAGGAGCGGGACCCTTTCCATCACCTTCACCCACCTGTTGAAAAATTATAATATTGGGATATCTACAGCGATAGGTATCGGTGGAGATTCGGTAATCGGCCGGAACCCGGTAGATTACCTGAAACTCTTCGAAGAAGACCCCGAAACAGACGCCGTGGTTATGATTGGTGAAATTGGAAGCGCCAAGGAAATAGAGGCGGCTAAGTACATAAAGGACATGAAAAAGCCGGTCTTCTCCTTTATTGCGGGAATATCGGCGCCGAAGGGCAAAAGGATGGGGCATATCGGGGCGGTGGCCTCCGGGGAGGACGAGGGGGCGGAGTACAAGAAGAAGGTGCTGGCCGCCGCGGGGTCGGTGGTTGCCGACAGGCCCTGGGAGCTGATTGAAAAATTGAGAGCTTACCTTGACGGTAAGGGGAGACAGGCGTCCTAAAACGCCCCGGTCGTCATCCGCCCTGCCGGCGGTTGACGTTTCAGGGAAAAGTGAGCGGCATGGAGCAGAGGGGCTTCATGCACTTCGGCAGACCGGCCGGTGGTGGACTGCATCCGGGTCCGCAAGCACTGCTAAAAAAGAATTAGCCCGCAGGGAGTTCAAAATCTACTGCGGGCCCTGTTTGTTTTATTAAAATATCTTTTTCCGGTCAAGGTATTCCTGCACGTGCATCAGGGTTTCGCCGAAGCGCTGGAAGTGGACGACCTCCCTTTCCCGAAGCCAGCGCAGGGTATCGTTCACCAGGGGGTCGTCCGAAAGGTGGAGAAGATTTTCATACACCGCCCGGGCTTTTTGCTCGGCGGCCATGTTTTCGTGCAGGTCAGCGATGGGGTCTCCGGTGGCCGAGACATAGGCAGCTACCCAGGGTACCCCGGCGGCGTTTACCCAGTAAAGTGACCTGTCGTGGTCGGCGTAGTGGGCGCCCAGGTCGGCGGCCCTGATGGCCTCAATAGAGGCGCCTTCAATAAGCTTGTAGACCAGGGTGGCCACTATCTCCATATGGGCCAATTCCTCGGTTCCTATGTCGGTGAGGACCCCCTTGGCCCGGTTGGTCGGCATTGAGTAGCGCATGTTGAGGTAGCGCAAAGAAGCTGATAATTCTCCTTCGGGCCCGCCGTACTGGGTGATGACGTATTTTGCCAGCCGGGGATTGGGAGCGCTGACCCTCACCGGGATTTGCAATTTTTTTTCATAAATCCACATGCTCACTAATCCCTTCTTTTAATATTTCAGCTCCCAGGGCCAGGGGTTTTCGGCCCATGCCCAGTAGTTTTGCAGGGCAGGGGAGTAGCCATAGTTCAGCAGGGGCCCGTAAACCTGCTCATAGGCCCTTACACTCTCAATCAATTGCTGGTGTACCTGGTTATACAGGGCTAGAACATGCTGATCGTTCGGATGAGTATCCAGGAAAAGGTTTAGCTCAACCGCGGTAAACTGCAGCTGTTGTATTTGAATCAACCTCTGGGCCTGGTTTTTGTTTTCCACCCAAAATGCACCTCCTTATATAGGATAGGGCCGCCAAAGCTCGGGAAAAAGCGTTCCCTTTTCCAGGGCTTCCCGGGGGCTGTACGTAGGGCCGTACATTTGGATCGGTATATATGCCCTGGCCAGTTCCATGCCGGGGAAGGCCGGTCCACTGGGAGGTCCCGGGGGAACGTAAGGGCCGCCCGGGGGCTTGGGAGGAACATAGGGGCCGGTTGGAGGACCCGGCGGATAATAGGTTCCCGGGGGAGGCGCAGGGGGGCCGGGCATGGACAGGGTTGCGGCTTCTTTTTCCCCTGGTGGAAAAGCAGGTTTTACCGGTGTTTCCACTGCTCCAACTGCTGCGGTTTTGCTGTTTGCTTCGGGTTCGGCAACTGGTTCCGCGGGGGCGGATTCAAGCTTTTCAGCGGGGCTTGCCGCAGGTTCCCCCGTCACGGTTTCAGCGGGTTCCGGGGGGGCGATTGCCGTTTCTTCTGCCACCGCTTTTTCTTCGGCCGGGGATTTACCTTTCCCGGGGTTGGCAAGGTTGTCCGAATCGTCAAAAGGATGAGAAGTAAATTTAGGGTGTCTGGTTACGGAAGGCCAACTGCCCCATACCAGGGGTTTCCTTCTGGGTCCATGCATTTTTATAACACCGCCTGTGAAAGTTTTTTTAACTATATTAGGCTGCCAATGGGGAAAGTGTTACACCCTGGAAGAATAATTTTGAACCGGGCCGGTTCCGCTGGCCGGGGGAGGAGGAAATAGGAATCTACTGGTAGAATACAGGTTAAACCCAAGGGTTTGAGGGGGTGCCCCATGTATTCATTCAGGACGGTATCCATAAAGCCCAGGCTGCCCCGCCAGATTGAAGGTTTGGCGGACATCGCCCGGAATTTCTGGTTCAGCTGGAATGTCCCCGCCCAGAACCTGTTCAAAAGGATAAACGAGAAGCTGTGGGAGGACGTTAACCATAATCCGGTAAAATTCCTCCTGCTGGTGCACGAGGAAGAACTGGAGGAAATCGCCCAGGACGAGGAATACCTGAAGGTTTACAGGCAGGTGACGGAAGAGTTCCAACGCTACCTGAGCCGGCGGTCCTGGTTTGAACAAAAATTCTCCGGCCTCGGGGACAGGGTGATCGCCTACTTTTCTCCGGAATTCGGCCTGCACGAATCGCACCCTATTTATTCCGGCGGCCTGGGCCTTCTGGCGGGCGACCACATGAAGTCGGCCAGCGACCTGGGACTGCCCTTCGTTGGTGTGGGGCTGCTTTACAAGCACGGGTATTTCAGCCAGATTATAAACCGCGAGGGGAGGCAGGAGGCGCACTATCCCTATTACAATTTCTACGACCTGCCCATCCAGCCGGTCTTTGACCACAGGGGAGAGGAGGTCGTGATCGGGGTGGAGTTTCCCGGCCGGGACGTTTTTGTGAAGGTGTGGAGGTCCAGGGTGGGGCGGGTTGACCTTTTCCTGCTGGACGCCAATATATCCTTAAACGGGATCGAGGACCGGGGCATCACCGGCCAGCTCTACGGCGGCGACCGGAACGTGAGGATTTCCCAGGAAATCCTTCTCGGGGTGGGAGGCGTCAGGGCGCTGAGAAGGCTGGGCATCAACCCCTCGGCCTGGCACATCAATGAGGGCCACGCAGCCTTTATGCTGGTTGAGAGGCTGCGGGAACTGGTGGTGGAAAAGGGCATTTCATTTGACACCGCCGTCGAGGTATTGAAGAGCTGCACCATTTTTACCACCCACACCCCGGTGGCGGCCGGGCACGACCTGTTCTCGGCCGAGATGGTGGATCACTACTTCAGGCACCTGTACGGCGACCTGGGGGTGGACAGGGAGGAGTTCCTAAACCTGGGCTGGGACCAGGGGCGGGGGATGTTCAACATGACCCTGCTGGCCATTCGCCTGTCCGGCTATTGCAACGGTGTGAGCCGCCTGCACGGGGACGTTTCCAGGGAGCTGTTCTCCCACCTGTATCCCAAGATCCCGGTGGAGGAAATTCCGATCACCCACGTCACCAACGGCATTCACACGTCCAGCTGGCTGGCCCAGGAGATAAAGGACCTGTATACCATTTACCTGGGATCCGACTGGCAGGAGAGGGTTACCGACAGGCAGATGTGGAAGAATAACTTCGACCTGCCGGACAACCTTCTGTGGGTGGTTCACCAGTCCCTTAAGGAAAGAATGATTAGATTCGCCAGGAACGTGCTGAAGAAACAGAGGGCCAGGAACCAGGAGCCTTACGAGCGCATCCGGGAGGTGGAAGGCTTTCTGCAGCCCGGCGTGCTGACCATAGGCTTCGCCCGCCGCTTCGCCACCTACAAAAGGGCCGGCCTCCTTTTCAGGGACCGGGGCCGCCTGTCCAGGCTGGTCAACCACCCGGAAAGGCCGGTGCAGTTTATCTTTGCAGGCAAGGCGCACCCGGCCGACGCCGAGGGGCAGGCCCTGATCAAGCTGGTCTACGACGCCTCTAACCAGGAAGAGTTCAGGGGGAAGGTAGTCTTTCTGGAGGATTACGGCATAGACATGGCCCGCTACCTCCTGCAGGGAGTAGACGTCTGGCTGAACACCCCCCGGCGCCCCCTGGAGGCCAGCGGCACCAGCGGCCAGAAGGCCGCTGCCAACGGGGTGATCAACGTCAGCATCCTCGATGGGTGGTGGCCCGAGGCCTACAACGGCCAGAACGGTTTTGCCATCGGCGAAAAGCGCAGGTACAGCGACGACGAGATGCAGGACAGGGATGACTGTTACTCCCTCTACACCCTGCTTGAAGAAAAGGTTGCTCCGGCCTACTACAGGCAGGAAATGGGCTTTCCCCGGGAATGGGTGCAGATGATGAAGAACTCTATGCAGACCATCACTCCCGTTTTCAGCACCGAAAGAATGGTGCAGGAATACACCGACAGGTTTTACGTCCCGCTGATAAAAAGGGGCCAGCGCTTCACCCGGGACAATTACGCCCTGGCCGAAAAAATGAAGGAGTACAAGCGGTTTTTGACCGAAAACTGGGGCCGGGTGGAAATTGCCCGGGTGGAAACCAATGTAACCAGGGAGATGAATGTGGGCGAAACCCTGATGTTGAAGGCCTCCGTCCACCTGGGGCCGATCAGTCCCGATGATGTTGATCTGGAAATCGTTTACGGCAGTGTTTCCGAGAAGGGACTTTACAATTTGAGCACCGCCCCCATGCAGTATGACGGGACCGGGGAGGCGGGGCTGTTCAACTTCACCGGCCAGGTCATCCTGCCCCAGGGAACCTTCGGCTATACCGTCCGGGTGAGGCCGGGAAGCCCGGAACTTTTACATAAGTTTGAGCTGCCACTGGTGGCCTGGGCGGAGAGATTTTAGCTTAAGAGACGGCAGTCGGGGTCAGAATACAGGAGACAGGAGACAGAATACAGAATGGGCTGGGGCCCCTCCTTCAGGGTCTTTTTTCTTGCATGTCCGGCGGCTAATCTGTCCTGAAAAGCTAACGGCTTACAGCTAACAGCTTAAAGAGTATTGACGTAGTCGCGGCCAGCTAATAAAATTTCCTTGTAGTTGTCAGAGCAGTGACCCATGTCATAAACGACGGCTACAGAAGGATTCTTTGTGTTTAAGCTGACGGCTGATAGCTGACAGCTGACAGCTTTTTGTGGGAGGCATGCAAGTGTATTACTGCGGCATCGATATCGGTTCCATCACGGCGAAGTGCGTGATCTTAAGGGATGAAGAAATGGCGTCCTCGGTGGTGGCCTTCAGGGGATACAACAGCGCGGAAGCGGCCACCGCCGTCCTGGAAGAGGCCCTGAGGCTGGCGGGAATAGAAAAGGACAGTCTCGTCCGCATAGTTTCCACGGGGTACGGCCGGGCGGCGGTGAGAGAGGCCCACCAGCAGTTTACCGAAATATCCTGCCACGCCCTGGGGGCCAGCTACCTGGTGCCCGGAGCGGCCACGGTGATAGACGTGGGGGGGCAGGACAGCAAGGCCATATCAATTGACCCGGCGGGAAAGGTCCTCAATTTCGTGATGAATGACAAGTGCGCGGCCGGAACCGGGCGCTTCCTGGAGGTCATGGCCCACGCCCTGGAGGTGGACCTCAACGATTTCGGGGCCTTGTCCCTGAAAGCCACCAGCCGGGCGGAAATAAGCAACATGTGCACCGTGTTCGCGGAATCGGAGGTCATTTCCAGGATTGCCTCGGGAGCCACCAGGGAGGAGATCATCGCCGGCATCCACGACGCCATGGCGTCCAGGATTGCCAGCATGGCCGCCCGGGTGGAAATAAGGCCTAAAATCGTTTTAACCGGGGGCGTGTCCAAGAATATAGGTTTGGTCAAGGCCCTGGAGGAAAGGCTGGGGCAAAGGCTGGAGGTGCCGGCCCAGGCGCAGATTGCCGGCGCCCTGGGCGCAGCCCTGATGGCCAGAAAAACGCTGGACAGCTGCCCCCGGGCCTGAAAGGAATAAAAAAAGCCCGTCCGTACGGACTTTTATGTTAATTACTGGTAATTCGCGGCGCTTTATTGACCTGAAGCAAAGCCGGATATTTATAATTTTACATATGACCATAAACCGGGTCGAGGCAGGAGGTGGACGGCGTGTTTTTTTATCGACCCTGCAAAATGCGTTGGGTGCGGCCTGTGTGCCAGAGTATGCCCCCGGGAGGCAATCGAACTGAACGAAGCTGAACTTGGCCGCGCGGTGGGCCGCCCGGGGAACCCGGGGGAACAGAATAGGAAAAAGGCCGAGGCGGGTCAACCGGGGTAACAGATGCAGGCGCGGGAGGTGACAAAACACCGCCCCGGGTGGCCTTGCAATATCACCAGCCCCTGCTGTAATCGTCGGAGCAGGGAATGCACACGGGCCGGCTGTCCTTTACCCTGGCCCGGGTCTCCATCACGTATTCGCCGCAGCCTGCGCACCGCACGGAATTGAATATTCTCGCCCGGCCCGGGAACCTGTAGTCAATTTCCTCGGTTTTGCAGAACTCCCCTTCGGGCATGTTCAGAATAAAATCCGTCCTTTTGGCCTGGTGTTCGTAAAATTTCTTCTTCTCATCAGGGGTGGCGGTGCCTTCGAATACTTTCTTCCTTAAAGCGGCCACCGGACCCTCCGGCCTGTACAGGGCTTCCCCGTTCACGGAAATCCTCAGCGCCCGGCCGCTGTTCCGGCTGCCGATGGTATATACCTGCTTGCCGTAGTCCCGGAAAATCAGGTTGCCCTTTCCAAGCGTGCAGCCGGTCAAAAGCATGATGGCGTCCACGCCGCAGGCGTCGTTTTCCACCACCGCCACCAGTTCCTCATCCGGGGATCGCAGCTCCTTCAGTTCCCTCAGCGCAATTTGGGCAACCCGGTAGCCCACCGCCAGGCCGGGGCAAGAGTGCCCGTGAAATTCCACGACGATCTCCCAGGGGGTTTTTCCCGAGCACACCAACAACCACTCCCATCTCTTATGGTTTTCGTGAGTGAAACCATTTTAACTATAATCAGTCGTCGCCGATCAGCGACTGCACCAGCTTGTGCTTCTGGCACTTCCCGCTGGGAGTCTTGGGTATTTCGGGCACAAAGTGATAGCGGTGGGGGAACTCATCAGGTGAAAGGTGACCTGAGCTTTCCACGAAGTGCTTGATTATCTGGGGCGACAGACTTGTATCCGATGGTACTATGAAGGCCGCCAGATCGTATCTCCCGTCTATGCCGGGGAGAAATACGGCAGCCACTTCGGCTACCCCGGGGTGACGGTAAATGGCTTCCTCCACCTTGCGGATCAGGAACTGGCCCGACCCCGTAGCCTCGTCAGGAATATAGCCCAAAGATCCGTCCCGTTCATCCATGATGTCCCACCTCCGTAATTAGTCCAAGAAGCCGGTCAAGAAGGTCAGAATTCAGAATCCAGGAGTCAGAATCCAGAATGAGAATTTAATTACTTACTCTCGTATTCATAGAAGCCCCTGCCGGTTTTCCGTCCCAGGTGTCCGGCCCGCACTTTCTTGCGTAGAAGGGGGCAGGGTCTGTACTTGGAATCTCCGGTTTCATTATACAGCGTTTCCATGACCATTAAAAGGGTATCCAGGCCGATCAGGTCGGAAAGGGCCAGCGGCCCCATGGGGTGGTTGGCCCCCAGCACCATGCCCTTGTCGATATCCTCGGCCGAGGCCACGCCCTCCATGAGTACGAACATGGCCTCGTTCAGCATGGGAACCAATATCCGGTTTACAGCAAAGAGCGGTGCCTCGTTTACCATGATGGGCTCCTTGCCGAATTTTTTGGCCAGGTCCGAGGCCGCCTCGTAGGTGCTGTCGTCGGTCTCGGCCCCCTTGATCAACTCCACCAGCCTCATGACCGGAACCGGATTGAAAAAATGCATGCCGATGAATTTGGCCGGCCTCCCGCTGGCCGCGGCCATTTCGGTGATGGATAGTCCGGAAGTGTTGGAGGCGAAGATCGTCCCGGGGCGGCAAAACTTGTCAAGCTCCCGGAATATATTCTTCTTGAGTTCAATCTGCTCCACGGCGGCTTCGATGACAAAGTCACAGCCGGCCAGGTCGCCCAAGTCCGTGGTCCCCTTGACCCTGTTCAGGACGGCGTCGGCTTCCTCGCGGGTGAGGCGGTTTTTCTGAACCTCGCGGTCCATGTTCTTGCCGATGGCGGTCATCCCCCTGCTTACGAATGAGTCCGAGATGTCCCGCATAACCACGTTGAAGCCCGCCCGGGCGGCTACCTGGGCAATGCCCGAACCCATGATTCCCGCACCAACGACCCCGATGATGGAAATGTTCATTGAAAACCCTCCTTATTCTTTGTGTAGTCTCTCGGAAATCCGAAAGTATATATGGTTCAAGGCATGAAGCCTTGGGCCATTTTTGCTTTTTCCTCCAAAATTTGAGGAAAAAAGTTTTAAATAGAACACATGTTGGCTTGACAAATCAGGATCGCCCCAACA
>DYET01000202.1 GCA_020725625.1 Desulfovirgula sp.
ATCCGCAAGGCCCTGGCAGAATTGAGGTACCATTTAAGACGCAACTTTGTTGCGTACCAGTCTCATCGGAAAAAGAAGTTGATGTTTCTGGAATCCGGATAATTGTCAAGGTTCAGGAATTAATTTACGCTGTAGTACTATTACGGTTTAGAAATGACCGGCGAGTCCATGAGGTCCGGGGAAGTGACGGCCAACGTTCTTTATATCAAGGTTTGGATTATCCAGGCCGGCATATTCGTGGGCGGGCTGCTGATGTTCCTGCAGTGCATCAAGCTGGTGGCCTCCCAAGCCGCCGAGGCCTGGAAAAACAGGTCGCAGCCGGTGTATGGCCTTTTGGATAACCCGTACCTGGTGGTTCCCTTCTTTGTATCGCTGTTGGCGTTGGGGACATGGCTGCTCACCGTGAACGGGCTGCTGGGCATGATCATACTGCTGCTGGCCTTTCTTTTCAGCGGGGTGCCGGTGTTCTCCGCCCTGGCCATGACCGGAGTGCTGGGTTTCTTCATGGTTTTTAACGGCGCTTCCAACTGGCCCATGGTGCCGGTCATTGCCCTTAGGTCGCTGAATGACTACACCCTGGTGGCCCTGCCGGTGTTTATCCTGGGGGCCCAGATGCTGGAGCACAGCAAAATCGGGGACCAGATGTTCAACCTGTGTACCAAATGGGTGGGACACCTGCCCGGAGGCTTGGCCATTGCCACCGTCATCGCCTGTGCCATCTTTTCGGCCATATCCGGGTCCAGCGTGGCAACCGCAGCCACTATCGGCATAATCGCCATACCGGCCATGATTAGCCGGGGGTACAACCCCAGGCTGGCTGCCGGGGTGCTGGCTGCGGCCGGGACTTTGGGTATACTGATACCGCCCAGCGGGCCCATGATCATATACAGCAGCATAACCGATGAGTCCACCGGGGCGCTTTTCATGGCCGGGGTGATGCCGGGGCTGCTGCTGACTGCGCTGTTCACCCTTTACGTCTACCTGTACTGCCGCCGGACCGGCCAGTATCAGCCCGAGGAGAGGGCCACCTGGCGGGAAAGGTTCATCGCCTTCAAGGAGTCGGCCTGGGGGCTGATGACACCGGTGATCATCCTGGGGGGCATCTACACCGGTCTGTTCACCCCCCTGGAGGCGGCGGCGGTGATGGTCATCTACGCCCTGATAGTTTCCATTGCCACGGGAAGCCTGAAGCCCAAAGACATCCCTCAAGTAATGGCCCTTAGCACCAGGAACAGCGCGATGATCCTGATGATTATCGCGGGGGCCATGATTATGGGCACGGTGTTTACCATGCTCCAGGTTCCGCAAAAGGCTACGGAATTTATCGCCACCGCCAAAATTCCGACCTGGGGAGTAATCGCCGGAATTATGGTGTTGCTAATGATTATGGGAATGTTCCTGGACGTGGTATCGATACTATTGATTACCGTGCCCATACTCTACCCCATAATCACAAGCCTGGGGCTAAACGGCATCTGGTTCGCGGTGCTGCTGGTAATCAACATGGAGATGGCGGTGATCACACCCCCGGTGGGACTTAACCTTTACGTAATCAAGGCCATGACCAGGCTTAGCCTGTCGGACATCGTAAGGGGCGTATTCCCGTTCTTCTTCATCATAGTTCTGCTACTGTTGCTTGCGGCGCTGTACACCCCCCTCAGCCTGTGGCTGCCCTCCACCATGAAATAGCCCGGGGCCCGGCGGCCGGCCGCCGGGGAAGGGGGCGAGAAATAATCACGGAGGTGTTATTCCTTGTCGGACCACGAAAAAATTAAGGAACAGAAAAAATTCTGGGAAGAAGTGGCCCTTAAAATGGCCCTGGCCCGGTTCAAAATGGAGAAAAGCCCCAGCAGGTTTTACACCCCGCTGGACGTGGAAGGGTTTGACTTCCTGGAGAAGGTGGGCTTCCCGGGGCTCTATCCGTATACTGCCGGGACCTATCCCCTTATGCCGTATACCGCCTTCACCGCAAAGGGGGCGCCTCCGGCGGGCAAAGGCCTGGTCAGGGCGTCCAGGTATTCGGGCTACGGTACTCCCGAGGACACCAGGGACTACTACAAGGGGGTCCAGCAGCGCGGAGGCCGGGGCGGCCCCAATCTGGCCTTCGACCTTCCCACCCAGATCGGTTACGACTCCGATAACCCTCTGGTCCGGGGCGAGGTGGGAAAGGTGGGAGTGTGCGTAGACACCCTAAAGGACTTTGAGATAATCTACGAGGCATACCAGGGAGACCTGAACCTGGACCGGATCGCCTCCAATTTTACCATCAATGCCCCGGCCAACATAATCATAGCCTTTTACGCAGCCCTGGCCGAAAAGAGAGGGGTGCCCCTGGAGAAGCTCAGGGCAACGCCCCAGAACGATATCCTCAAGGAATACGTGGCCCGGGGAACGTACATATTTCCGCCTCGGCCGGCCATGCGGCTGTTCAGGGACAGCTTGACGTTCCTGATCAAGTATATGCCCAACGTCAACGTCACCAGCATTGGCGGGTACCATATCAGGGAGGCCGGGGCCACCCGTGTGCAGGACCTGGCCTTCAGCATGGCCATTGGGGCGGCCTACCTGCAGGAGGGAGTAAACGCCGGGCTACAGGTGGACTCCTTCGCCCCCAAATTTACCTTCAACGCCTTCGGCGGGAGCATGGAGATGTTCAAGGAGGTGGCCTTCCAGCGGGCGGCCCGGAGGATGTGGGCCAAAATACTGAAGGAAAGATTCGGCGCCCAGGACTTCCGCAGCATGCTCATCCGCCAGGTGCTGGGGGCCCATATCGGTTGCTCCAGCACCACCGCCCAGCGGCCGCTGAACAACCTCACCAGGGCTGTTGTGGGAGCCATCGCCGGGGCCATGAGCGGCGCCCCGCCCATCGTCTACCCACCATACGACGAGCCCCTGGGGTTGGGCTGGAGCCTTGAGGCGCAGCAGCTGTCCGAGGACGCCAGCAGGATACTATTGTTCGAGGCCAAGCTTAGCGAGGTTATCGACCCTCTGGCCGGATCCTACTACATCGAACATTTGACCGACGAGATAGAAAATGCGGCCTGGGAGGAGTTAAAGAAAATAGACGACATGGGCGGGGCGGTGGCAGCTGTGGAAAACGGCTATATGCAGCGGGAAATCGCCAGGAGCGCCCACGAGCGGCAGCAGAGGATAGAAAGGCAAGAAGACCTGGTGGTAGGAGTGAACTGCTTCACCGACGAAAAAGAGCTGGACATCAGCATCAACAGAATTGTACCCCACCCTTACGACGAGAACAAGAGGGAAGAGGCCGAGGAAAAGCAGATCAAAAACCTTACCGAAATCAAGCGAGCTAGGGATGGCAGGCTTGTCAGCCGGCTGCTGGGCGAATTGAAGGAGAAGGCCAAAAACGAAACCGAAAACCTCATACCCCACATGATTGAATGCGCCAAGGCCTATGTCTCGATCCAGGAAATGTGCGACGTGCTCAGAGATGTGTTCGGCGAGTACGAATTGTCGGAGATTTGATAGCAGGGGGGCAAGAAAAAATGGATCACAAAAAACCAATCAAGGTGCTGATAGCCAAGCCGGGGCTGGATGGCCATGACCGGGGGGCCAAGGTGGTTGCACTGGGGCTGCGAGACCAGGGTATGGAGGTAATATACACCGGGCTGAGGCAGACTCCAGAAAAAATAGTCCAGGCCGCTATGCAGGAAGATGTGCAGGTAGTGGGCCTTAGCTGCCTATCCGGCGCCCATAAGCACCTGTTCTCGGAAGTAGCCCGCCTGCTGAAGGAAAGGGGTATGGACGACGTATTGATTATTGCTGGCGGGATCATTCCTGAAAAGGACATCCCCTTACTCAAAGAAAAGGGGGTCAGCGGGGTGTTCGGCCCCGGTACCTCAATTAAAAAAATAGCCCAGTACATCCGGGAAAATGTAAAGGAACAGGTATAGGACCGGATTCAAGGGGGGAAGGCCGTTGTCACGGGAAGATTACGTTTTTCGCTACAGGGTGGACCTTCCGGGCGAAAGTTCCGCAGGGGCCGCAAGCCCGGCGGCAATGGCCGGAGAATTGCTCAAGAGTCTCCTGGACGTACTGATCCCCTGTTCCGGAGACCAAGAATTGAAGGTTGACGGGTTTAAGCTGCTAAGCGACAGGTCGGTGGTTAACAGCCTGTATCAGAGTATGCCCGGGCATTCCGGCGGGAAAGAGGGGGCGGGCAGGGAAGGCCGGGACCTTTCCTCCCTGCCCGCCTCTCCCAGGGACACCTTGGAAGGGTACCAGGATATAAAAAACGCGGCGCTTTTTTCGCCGCTTATCGAGCTGGTCAAAAAGCAACTGGAGAGCTTGCTGTCCCTGGTGGATCTTGAGTGCCAGGGGAGGCCTGTAAAGGTTGACGGCTTCCGGCTGAAGGATCTTAGCCAATGGCTGGTGCCTTCGGCCTGTGACCCGTCGGAGGTCATCGAGCACATTGGGACCCGCTGCAACTGCGACTGTGTTTTCTGCTACAACAAGGGGGCACCCCCCTCCCTAGCCTTGCGGGGCCCGAATAGGAAGGTTTCAGAGGAATACGAAGAAATTATGACCCGGATCAGGTATTTCAGTCCAGGAGCCAGGAGGAGCCTTTTTCCGGGCCTGGGGAGCACCTGCGAGGTGCTGGCACACCCTCACGCCCTGGATTTTCTCTCCGCCCTCCGGGAAAAAACCGGCGAGCCTTTCCGGATTGCCACCAACGGATCTGCCCTCACCCGGGGGAATATACAAAAGTTGGCCAGTCTGAAGCCGGTTTATCTGGATATATCGCTGAACAGCTCCAGCCCCGGCCGGCGGAAAAGGCTGATGCAGGACGCCAAGCCGGAGACGGCCATCAGGTCCCTGCCGCTCTTAAGGGATGCAGGCATCCCCTTTTCCGTGGTGGTGGTTCCCTGGCCCCTGAAATCCCAGGCTGAAATGCTGGAAGATCTTGAAAGGACAGCGGTTTACGCCGGGGCCAACGACGCCCGCATGGTTCAGGTCAGCCTGCCCGGGTACTCAAGATACTTTTCCCCCGCCAGGCCCCTTGAACTGGAGGACCTCTGGCCCGCAACGGTGGCAAAGGTGCGGGAAATCCGCCTCCGGTGCGGCTGTCCGGTGGTGATTATGCCCGGCATGTACGAGGAGTACCTGAGCCGGCCTAAAAAAAATGTCCCCGAGGTTATCGGCGTGGTCAGGAACTCCCCGGCCCACCTGGCTGGATTAAAACCTGGAGATGTAATCAGGGGGATAGCAGGTATTATCATCAAAAACCGGCCTCAGGCCAGGGATATACTATCCCTGCTGCAGAGAGGGCGGTCCGGGGCAGTGTCAGTAAGGGTTCAGAGGGGGGAAACAGAAATTGAGATCAGGATTGACCCAGACAAACACGCCTACCCGTACTGCAAACTGACCGGGAGCCACCTGGGGGTGGTTTTCATGGGAACGGGGTTGCGCAGCGGATACCTGGAAAGGCTGGGCGAGGTAATACGGGCTCGGGGCGCCCGGAAGGTGCTGTTTTTGTCCTCCAGGCTGGTCAGGCCGGTTTTTGAACAGATGATCGGGGAATCCCACTTTTTCGGGGGCATTGACCTGACCATCGAGGTTCCGGAAAATAAATTCTTCGGGGGCAACATTTTCATGGGCGATCTCCTGGTGGTGGACGACTTTATTTCGTGCATTGCGGGGTACATACGGAAAACAGGTACCAGGCCAGACCTGGTGGTGATTCCCTCTTCCCCCTTCAATCTCGGTCAGTGGGGCAGGGACCTTACCGGCCGCTGCTACCTGGACATAGAGAGGGAAGTGGGGGTGCCGGTGGAACTGCTGGAATGCAGTACCATTTATGACTAAAAGGCCTTGTGCGAAGTTTGCGGTGGGGCCGGGGAGTGAAGGCGATACCATGCTTTTGGAGAGGTTTTTCTCGGGGGACCAGCGGGCCCTTTCAAGGGTGATTACGCTGATCGAGAATGAATATGCGGGATCGATGGAAATCATGGCCTCCCTCCACCGGAGAAGCGGGTCGGCGCACATTGTGGGCGTAACAGGGCCGCCGGGGGTTGGCAAGAGCACCCTTGTGGACCGGCTGGCTCGGCGGTTCCGCTCGGCCGGAAAAACGGTGGGGGTGCTGGCCGTTGATCCCTCAAGCCCGTTCAGCGGCGGCGCGGTGTTGGGAGACCGGGTGCGGATGCAGGAATTGGCCCTCGACCCCGGGGTGTATATCCGCAGCATGGCCACCCGGGGGCACCTGGGCGGGCTGGCCAGGGCCAGCGCCAGCGTGATCAAGGCCATGGATGCCTTCGGGTTCAGCGTAATACTGGTTGAGACCGTGGGTGCCGGCCAGTCCGAGGTGGATATAATGAAGTTTGCCCACACCACGGTGGTGGTCCTGGCGCCGGGGCTGGGGGATGAGATCCAGGCCATCAAGGCCGGAATACTGGAGATTGGCAATATTTTCGCAGTAAACAAGGCAGACCGGGAGGGGGCCGAAAAAACTGCGGCGGACCTTGAGATGATGGTGGAGATGGGCACCAAATCCTCGTGGAAGCAGCCGGTGATCCGGACAGTGGCCAGGGACAACCGGGGTGTGGCCGAACTTGCCGGGGCCATAGAAGAACACCGCAGGGCCTTCGGGGAACTGGGGCTGCTGGAGGAATTCGAACGCAAAAAGGCCCTGC
Organism: Desulfovirgula sp.; assembly: GCA_020725625.1. Lineage (GTDB taxonomy): Bacteria > Bacillota > Desulfotomaculia > Desulfotomaculales > Desulfocucumaceae > JAILZP01. Next base: position 6,651 of record DYET01000202.1, read on the forward strand.
TGGAGTTGAAACAGATTGTCACCGACAGGGTATTGGGCCGGCTGTTCTCCCCGGAAAGGGGGAACGGGCTGGTGGAAAGGCTGGTGCACCAAATCGCCGACAGGTCCACCGACCCGTACGCTGCTGCCGAACAACTGCTTAAATAAATCCTTGAAAAACTCTTTTTAAACCCCGGATTTTCATTATTCGTGGTGCTGCAATCTGCGGCATAAGCGTCTCGATTCTTGCTTCCGGATTCTGAATTCTGATGGGAGAGACTACATCCATATTCAGGAAAGCGGGGTCCTTTGCATGTACAAAATCGCTGTTTTACCCGGTGACGGCATCGGGCCGGAGGTCATTTCTCAGGCCGTAATGGTGCTGGAGGCAGTGTCCAGAAGGTTCGGCCTCCCGCTGGAAATGCGGGAGGGGCTGGCCGGAGGGGCAGCCCTGGAGGCTACGGGATCGGCCCTGCCTCAGGAGACAAGGGACTTGGTTATGAACAGCCAGGCCATACTTTTTGGGGCCATGGGAGGACCCAGGTGGGACAAAGACCCCCGGATGGCGGGAGGCTCCCTGCTTATAATGCGCAAGACTCTGGGGCTCTTCGCCAATCTGAGGCCGGTCCGACTGTATCCGGCGCTGGAAAACGCCTCTACGATTAAGAAAGAGGTGGTTTCGGGCACTGACATCCTGGTGGTAAGGGAAAACACAGGGGGGCTGTATTTCGGGGAGAAAAGAATGGAGGAGGGGGAAGACGGTCCCCGGGCTATAGACACCATGGTGTACAGTCGGGGAGAGGTGGAAAGGGTGGCCAGGCTGTCCTTCGATCTGGCCCGCCGGAGGAGGAAAAAACTGACCTCGGTGGATAAGGCCAACGTACTGCTCTGCTCTCGTCTGTGGCGGGAGGTGGTGGACGAAGTCTCCAGGGACTACCCCGACGTAGAACTGAATCACCTTTACGTGGACAACTGCGCCATGCAACTGGTGCGGGCGCCCAGGCAGTTCGATGTCATAGTCACCGAAAACACCTTCGGCGACATACTCAGCGACGAGGCGGCAATGGTTACAGGTTCCCTGGGGATGCTGCCTTCGGCCAGCATCGGCGGCAAAATAGGGCTTTACGAGCCGGTTCACGGGTCGGCCCCGGACATCGCCGGGGAAGACAGGGCAAACCCCATCGCCGCCATACTTTCGGCCGCGCTGATGCTGCGCTACAGCTTCAGCCTTGAGGACGGGGCCTCGGAAATAGAAGCCGCAGTGGGCAGGGTGTTGGACAGGGGGTACCGGACGGCTGACATTATGGAGGAAGGCTGCAGACTGGTAGGCACAAGGGAGATGGGCCGGCTAATTGCTGAAGAAATATATCCATCAGGGGAATAGGGGGCATTGCCGTGGGCATGACCATCAGTGAAAAGATACTGGCCAGGGCCGCCGGACTGCCCTCGGTGCGGCCGGGGGAAATAGTGGAGTGCGCTGTGGACCTGGCCATGACTCATGAGGGGACGGCGGCCGCGGCCCAGAAATTCTTTGCCATGGGGGGAGCCAGGGTGTGGGAGCCCGGAAGGATAGCATCACTGCTGGATCACTGGGCCCCAGCTCATACCGAACGCATCGCCGGCGTCCACAGCCTGATTAGATCCTTTGTGGCCGCCCAGGGGATAAAAAACTTTTACGACATCAGGGAGGGGATCTGTCACCAGGTAATTCCGGAAAAAGGCCATGTCAGGCCAGGATGGCTGATAGTGGGAACAGATTCCCACACCACCACCTACGGGGCCTTTGGGGCCTTCGCCACCGGGGTGGGGGTCACGGATATGGCAGCGGTGTTCCTGGACGGGAGGATCTGGCTGAAGGTGCCGCCCACTATCCGGTTTGTCATTGAGGGCGATCTGGGCCCCCATGTCACGTCCAAGGACGTCATGCTCTACCTGCTGGGGAGGTTCGGCACCGAGTACGCCACTTACAAGGCGGTGGAATTTGCCGGCGGCACTGTGCGGGCCATGAGCGTTTCCTCCCGGATGACCCTTACCAACATGGCGGTGGAAATGGGGGCCAAGGCAGGGATAGTGGCACCCGACGATAAGACCCTTGACTGGCTGGAGCCCAGGTTGGGGTTCAGGCCGGAGGTGATGAACAACGACACTGACGCCGTCTTTGAACTGGAAATAGTAATAAATGCCGGCGAAATAGGGATTCAGGTAGCCTGCCCCCACAGCCCCGGAAATTCCGTGCCACTACATCAGGTGGCCGGCAGGCCCATCAACCAGGCCTTTCTGGGAAGCTGCACCAACGGCCGCCTGGAAGACCTGGCGGCGGCAGTGGCGGTGATGGGCGGCCGACCGGTGGCGCCGGGGGTAAGGATGATTGTTATCCCCGCCTCCCGGGAGGTTTACCGGGAGGCCATGGGGATGGGCTACATCCAGGCCCTGTCCGAGGCCGGGGCGGTAATCTGCAATCCCACCTGTGGCGCCTGCATCGGGGCTCAGATGGGGCTCCTGGCGCCGGGAGAGGTGTGCATAGCCTCCTCCAACCGCAACTTCAAGGGAAGGATGGGCAGCCAGGATGCAGAGGTTTACCTGGCCAGCCCGGCGGTGGTGGCAGCCTCGGCAGTGGCCGGGTTAATAGCCGGGCCGGAGGAGGTGGCGGGGAAGTGAAAATAAGGGGTTTTGCCTGGAAATACGGGGACAACATAGACACCGACCTGATCATACCGGGGAAGTACCTGGATATAGGGGATGTCAGGGAGCTGGCCAGGCACGCCATGGAGGGGCTGGACCCGGATTTTGTGTCCAAATTCAGGCCCGGCGATGTAATCGTGGCCGGCCGCAATTTCGGGTGCGGGTCGAGCCGGGAAAACGCCGCCGACGTACTCAAGGAACTGGGCGTCGGGGCGGTGGTGGCGGAGTCCTTCGCCAGAATATTTTTCCGAAACGCCATAAATATAGGCCTCCCGGTGCTGGAGTGCGAAGGGTGCGGGAAGATCGAAGGAGGTCACGAAATCGAGCTGGACATGAGGTCGGCCATGGTTTTCAACCATACATCGGGGTCCGTCTACAGGGCGGGGTCCCTGCCTGACTTCATACTGGATATAGTGGAGGCCGGGGGCCTCGTAGAGTACAAGAAAAAATCAAGGAGGTAGCCCTGATGGGTTCAGTCACAGAACGATTTGCTGAATTTGTCGGGAGTTTCAAATACAGCGACATACCCCCGGAGGTCAGGGACCTGGCCAAGGTGGCCATAACCGACTGCATAGCGGTAATGGTGGCGGGCTCCCGGGAAGAAGCGGGTCCTATAATCATCCAGTGGGCCAGGGAACAGGGAGGGGTTCCGTCCTCGGGGATACCGGGGGCGGGCTTCAAAACCTCCCCGGCCCTGGCGGCTCTGGTGGGGGGGACCACGGGCCATGCCCTGGACTTCGACGACGCCAACGTGGCCATGCACGGGCACCCCACCGTCCCGGTACTGCCGGCGGTTTTGGCCCTGGGGCATAAGCTGGGGGCCTCCGGGGAGCAGGTGCTGGCAGCCTACGTGGCGGGCTTCGAGGTGGAAACCAAAATCGGCATGGCCAGTGCCCTTCCCCATTACCTTAAGGGTTGGCACACCACCTCCACCCTGGGCTGCCTGGGGGCGGCCGCCGCCTGCGCCAACCTTCTGGGGCTGGACAGCGGGAAAATACGTCACGCCATGGGCATCGCGGCCTCCCACTCCTCGGGGCTGCGCCAGAATTTCGGCACCATGACCAAGCCCTTTCACGCCGGCCACGCGGCCTTTGCCGGGCTTACGGCCGCCACCCTGGCCGGGATGGGGTTCACCGCCGACCGGAATATACTGGACGCCCCCATGGGGTTCGCCAGTGTATTCTGCGGGGAGGGAAGCTATGACTTCGGCCCCGCCCTTGACAGCCTGGGCAAATCATTCGGACTGAGCGATTTGGGTGGGCTGATGGTAAAAAAATACCCGTGCTGCGCCCTTACCCACCGGGCCATAGACGCCATGCTGCAGTTGGTTCACGAGCGGGGAGTCAGCCCCGGAGATGTCCAGGAGGTGGAGTGCCTGGTGCATGCTAAGGTACCCGGGGTACTCATCCATGACCGGCCAAAAACGGGGCTGGAGGGAAAATTCAGCATGCAGCACTGCCTGGCCACGGCGCTTCTGGAAGGCAGGGTGGTACTGAGGCACTTCACCGACCAGTGGGTAAACAACAGCCGGGTAAAGGAATACCGGGACAAAGTGATCATGAGGGTTGACCCGGAACAGAAATCGCACGACAACCCCCTTGCAGAGTACAGCACCGTTATCGTAACCACCACCGGCGGAGAAAAGCTGTCCGCCATGGTGAACATACCTAAAGGATCGGTGGGTAACCCCCTGACCCCGCAAGAGCTAGAGGAAAAATTCAGGGAGTGCTGCGCCGGGGTGATTAAGGAAGCAGCTGCGGAGGAGGCTCTGGCGATACTGAATAACCTGGAAAATACCGCCGGCATAGGCAGGCTGATGGACCTGCTGACCTTTGAGATTCAGGACTGAAACCGTCCGGAAGGAATACTTTCATAGGCGAGATTTGCGGGGTACTCGGGAAGTATTCGGGGAGTACAGTGAAAAACCGGACTTTAAGGGCTGTTAACTGCTGGTTTCAAAATCCCAAAGTTATTTCAGTATGTAAAAGGAGATGCATCTGATGGATACGGAAAAGCAATTGATTATCTGGACCAAGGGACGGGTCTGCACCATGGAAATAAACCGGCCCCAGAAAAGGAACACCCTGAACCCCGTGGTCCTTCAGGCCATGTCCGAAGCCATGGATGATCTTGAAAAACAGGAAGACATCCGGGTGGTGATTATCCGGGGGGTTGGCGACAAGGCATTTTGTGCCGGGTTCGATATTTCCGAAATTCCCGCCGGGTCCGGCGAGCAGGTGGCCGGGGGGGGGCAGGGACTGTTGGAGGCGGCATTCTCAAGAGTGCGTAACTTCAAATATCCCGTTATTGCTATGATTAACGGGGTGTGCGTAGGTGCCGGCCTGGACCTGGCCGCAAACTGCGACTTCCGCATCGCCGCGGAGGGGGTCAGGCTGGGCATAACCCCGGCCAAGCTGGGGGTGGTTTACCACGCCTCGGGGCTAAACCGTTTTATCAGGCTGGTGGGAGTGGCCGCCACCAGGGAATTGTTTTATACGGGAAGGCTGATCCCTGCCGAAAGGGCGTTGGCAATGGGGCTGGTGGACCAGGTGGTGCCGGCGGGCGGGCTGGAGGAGGCCGTTTACGGCTTGGCGGAGGAGATAGCGGAAAACGCACCCCTTTCGGTTTGCGGCAGCAAGTACATCATCAACCGCCTGGTGGAAAAATTCTTCCTCTCCCCGGAAGAGGAAGAGGAAATCCGCCAGATGACTATCCGGGCCTTTAACAGCCAGGACCTGCTGGAGGGACAGATGGCATTTCTCCAGAAAAGAAAGCCCCAGTTCAAAGGAAGGTAATCGATGTGGATGAGTTGAGGATTTTATCGCCCACGGCCATACTGGGGTACGGATTTCCCCCCGAATCCTTCGAGGCCGCCTTGGGGGCAAAGCCTGATGTCATCGCGGTGGACGCAGGCTCCACCGACGCCGGGCCGTTTCTTCTGGGGGGAGTTATCCCCAGGGGGATGTTGATTCCGGTCAGGAAGGATGTTGAAAAGCTCCTTCTGGCGGCAAGGAGGCTGGGAATACCCCTGCTGATCGGGTCGGCGGGGGGTGCCGGGGCTGACCCCCATCTGGAGTCCGTGGTGGAGGTTGTCAGGGAGGTGGCCGCCTCCCACGGCCTGCACTTTACGATGGCCGTAATCTACTCTGAGGTGGACCGGGAGGTGGTGATTAAGGCCTTGGGCCGGGGCAGAATACACCCAATGGAAAACACCGGCCCCCTGACCGAAACTGAAGTGCGGCAGAGCGCCCACATTGTGGCCCAGATTGGCCCGGAGCCCTTCGTTGAGGCCCTGAACCGGGGGGCGGAGGTGGTGGTGGCGGGAAGGTCCTACGACCCCTCCATGTTTGCCGCCCCGGCCCTGAGACTGGGCTACCCCGAGGGCCTGGCGCTGCATTTGGGCAAGATACTGGAGTGCGGGGCCATAGCGGCGACGCCCGGGTCGGGCAGCGACTGCATGATGGGTTACCTGCGGAGGGACCACTTCCTGGTGGAGCCTACCGGCCCGGGCCGCAGGTGCACGCCTCTCTCGGTGGCGGCCCATACCCTCTATGAAAAGCCTCACCCGTACCTGCTACACGGGCCGGGAGGGTGCCTGGACCTCTCGGAGTGCCGGTTTGAACCCGTGGATGACCGCAGGGTCAGGGTCTCCGGGAGCCGATTCCTGGCTGACCGGTCGTATCGAGTCAAGTTGGAGGGGGCGGGCCCCGCCGGATTCAGGAGCATTTTTATCGCCGGGATCAGAGATCCTATTCTGATCGCCGCCCTGGATCAAACCCTTCAAAACGTGGAGGGGCAGGTCAGGGATTACTTCTCCGGCGAAGGGGAATTCCACGTCAGCTACCGGGTATACGGCCGGGACGGGGTCATGGGTGCGATGGAGCGGGAGCCATTCACGGCCAGCGAAGTCGGGCTGGTGGTGGAGGTTGTTTCCAAGAGCGGTGAACTTTCGGCCGGGGCCTGCGCCATGATCAGGTCCACCCTGCTGCACTGTGATTATCCCGGCCGCAAGGCTACCAGCGGCAACCTGGCGTTCCCCTTCTCGCCGTCGGATATCTCCATGGGCCCGGCTTACAGGTTTACGGTATATCACCTGATGGAGGTGGACCACCCGTGCAGCCTGGTCCGGATCCGGTACATCAATGTGTGACGGGATGGTGTGAATAATGTCGGCAAATTTGAAGCTGGGCGAGATCGCCAGCGTGGTCAGGAGCAAGAACGCCGGGCCCTATCTCTATACCTTCGACGTTATTTTTGGTGACGGCGCCACCTATGAAAAAGTAAAGAGGAGCGGCCTTCTGACTGCCGGCAAGATGGCGGAGGTTTACGGGGTGCCCCCGGAAAACATAATCTGGGCGGGTTTTTTCGACCCGGCCCTGGCCTTTAAATTTACCATGGCCAGGCCTTTGGTCAGCGGAAGTCCCGGAGAGAGGGATGCGTACGGGGCGCAGCAGCACATGCCGCTTTTTAACCTGCTTGTCAGCTTTTGACTGTTGGATCACAGCCGTAAACGCTGCGGGTTCGTTCTTGAGGGTGCCGCATTCGGCATGAGGACTGACGAACTTTTTAACGAAGGAGTGATTGAAATGAAAATACAGTGGCTGGGGCATTCTTGTTTCGCCATTACTCTTTCAGATGGCAGGACAATTATTACCGATCCCCATGAGGGTATAGGGTACCCGCCGCTAAACAAGTCAGCCGATATAGTGACCGTAAGCCACCAGCATTTCGACCACAACGCTGTAGGGGCGGTTTCGGGCGGTCCGGAAATAGTCCAGTCGGAGGGGGTCCACTCCCTGGGCGGGGTTGCCATTACCGGCGTGCCATCTTTTCACGACGGGCAGGATGGATCCCAGAGGGGAGAAAACCTTATATTTATTATCGAGGTGGAAGGGCTCCGGGTCTGTCACCTGGGAGACCTGGGGCATGTGCTGGACTCCATGCAAATCGGTGCTATCGGTCAGGTGGACGTACTCATGGTCCCCGTGGGGGGGTTCTATACCATTGACGCCGTCCAGGCGGCAGAGGTTGTCCGGCAGATTGGCCCCAAATACATACTGCCCATGCATTATAAGACCAGCTACATCGATTTTCCCATCAGCGGGCCGGACGAGTTCCTTGCCGGCTATCCGGACCACCGGACACTGAGGGTACTGGAGATTTCAGCCGGGAGCCTGCCCTCCGAACCCCAGGCGGTTTTGCTTGAGCTTGCCTGACATACAGCGTTTCCCGTCTTCCTGATTACGAAAGCGAGGTGGCCAAGTTGTATAAAAGAATACTCATTCCCATAGACGGGTCCGAGGGGTCTTCCCTGGCTGTAGACCACTGCATAAGATTATTGGATGAAATTAGGCCGGAAAAAATAGTTTTACTCCATGTGACTTCATTCCCCAGTCAGTTGGAGTCTTATTCCGGCAAGCTGGGCGCCGCCCTTTATAAAATTAAGGACCAGATACAAGAGCATGGGGAGGAAATACTGGCCATCGCCAAAAATAAATTTGCGGAAAAAAAATTGGACGTTCCGGTGGAAGCTAAACTTGTTTCAGGTGACCCTAAATATGAAATTGTGAGGGAAGCCGAAGAATGCGCTTGCGACCTCCTGATTATTGGCAGCAGTGGGTTAAGCGGCGTTAAGAAATTCTTCATAGGAAGCGTAAGCAGCCACGTGGCTAACAATGTTAAGTGTACGGTAACCATTGTTAAGAAGAAAAGCAAATAAAGCAGGTACCTACCCTTTCATTAAATCTTTCAGGTATTTATTTCACTCTCAACACCCTGAAAGATCTTATATAAAGCTTGAACTAAAAAGCTGCTGACGTTGACTTTGTCAGCAGCCTGGCCGGGCAATAGGATTGCCCGGTGTTTTTATTTTCAGGAAGACCAAATTTTTCGTTGGCAAGCTTTTTGCGATTATGGAAAAGCTGACTTGTCATCTCAAGGAGGGATCGTATTGGATTTCAACATTCCGGAGGAACTTGCGATGATGAAAAGGGCGGTGCGCGACTTCGTCGAGAACGAAGTGGACCCGGTGGCCGCGGAAATCGAGGAGAGGGACGAAATACCGGCGCAGGTTATAGAAAAAGCCAGGGAGATGGGCCTTTTCGGGCTGAGCATTCCTTCCGAGTACGGCGGAGCAGGGCTTGACATGCTGGGGAAATGTCTTGTTTTTGAAGAGCTGGGCCGCACCCATAACGGCTTTACAACGCTTGTCGGCGCGCACAACGGGATAGGCACCGTCGGTATTGTGAACCTGGGCACTCCCGAACAAAAACAGAAATACCTGCCCGCCATGGCAGCGGGTGAAAAAATCGGCGCCTTTGCACTGACCGAGCCCAACGCCGGGTCCGACGCGGCGAACCTGAGCACTACCGCGGTTAAGAAGGGCGACAGGTACATCTTAAACGGAACCAAGCACTTCATCACCAACTCTGTAATCGGCCAGGTCTTTACGGTCATGGCGGTAACCGACAAATCCAGGGGGAGCAGGGGCATCACCTCTTTTATAGTGGAAAAGAGCTTCCCCGGCTTTAAGGTGGGTAAGGTGGAGAAAAAAATGGGGCTGCGCGGGGCGCACACGGCGGAGCTTATTTTCGAGGACTGCGAGGTTCCGGCCGAAAACGTGCTGGGAAAAGAGGGGGAGGGCTTTGTCAACGCCCTGAAAATTCTCACCAACGGCCGGGTTGGAATAGCCGCCAGGAACCTGGGGTCCTCCGGAAAGCTGCTCGACCTGTCCATTGCCTACGCCAGGCAACGGGTTCAATTCGGCAGGCCCATCGCCGAGTTTCAGGCCATTCAGCACATGCTGGCGGAAATGGCCACGGATATAGAAGTTGCCCGCAGCATGGTCTACCGCGTGGCCTGGATGGTGGACCAGCAAATACCGGTGATCAAAGAGGCGGCCATGGTGAAGCTGTTCACCTCGGAGGTTTACGGGCGGGTGGCCGACAAGGCGCTGCAGATTCACGGGGGCATGGGTTACATGAAGGAGTTCGAGATTGAGCGCTTTTACCGCGATGCCCGGATCAACAGGATTTTCGAGGGAACGTCGGAAATTCAGAAAAATATCATTGCCTCCCAGCTTCTGAAATAGGGCCGGGTTGCAGCGAGGACCATAAAAGCGCGGCTGCCCGCGTACGAATACAACCCCCCGCCCGAAAAGAGTACACAAATAATATCTGGTGGTGTAAAATTAAGAAAAGTATGCAAAAATGCAGTCCCATACCCAGGGGGGGAAAAAACGGTGTCAATGACGGTCCGCAACATAATGGTCAAGGTGGACGAGTGCCTTCCGGCCGGGGCCACCCTGGCCGACGCCCGGCGCTACTGGAAAAAGTACGGCGTGGGCGCCGCTCCCCTGCTCAATTCCCAAAACGAAATCATTGCCTTGATTTTGAGGGAAGAAACACTGGAGTTGTTGTCAGAAGATTTAGATATCGATTCGCCCGCCGTTGAGTACGCCCACTTCAACCCTGAATGCGTCCCGCCGGAAGCCGCTGTCGAAAAGGTATGGCCCCTGTCTTCCGCCTGGGCCGTGGTGGTAAACGGAAAAGGCGCGGTTTTGGGGCTCCTGTCGGTGCAGGCGCTGGACAAGGCCTATGCCTTCATCGCGGACCGCAGGCTGAAAGAACTCGACGCCGTGATCAGCTGCGCCCATAACGGGATTGTGGCCATCGACGCCGACGGAAAAATAACCCTTTTCAACCCGGCCGCGGAGCGAATCTCCAAGGTAAGCAGGCGTAAGGCGATGGGCAACTACTACAACGACGTCCTGGCTCCCTCCGGCCTGATGGACGTCATAAACACCGGCCAGACGCAATTGAGCGTCAACTACAAGCTCGGGAAAAGAAAATATATCACCAACCGCAGTCCAATCATCCAGGGAGGCAGGGTGGTAGGGGCGGTGGGGATCTTTCAGGACGTGTCGGAAATAGAGTCTATTTCCGAGGAATTGTCCACCGTCAAAAGGCTGAACGGCGAACTGATGACCATACTCGATTCGTCTTACGACGGCATACTGATTTGCGACCGGGAAGGAAAGATTTTGCGTTACAACCAGGCATTCCTGAGAATAACGGGCTTCCGGCCGGCCGAATTCTCGACCCGGGCGGTGCATCACCTGTTTGAGAACAATATGTTGGGCGAGGTCCTGCGGAACAAGAAGTCCACCTCCTTTATCGAAAAAAGGAAAAACGACCTCAACGAACTGCTGGTAACCTGTACCCCGGTTTTGGACGAGGACCTCAACGTGGAGCGGATCGTCATAAACGTCAGGGACATCACCGAACTTACCCGGCTGAAGCTGGAACTGGAGAAAACGAAGGAACTGTCCTGGCGCTACCACCTTGAACTGTCGGAACTGAGGGCCCAGCTCAAGGGGACCGGTGACCTGGTGGTAAACTCGGCGTCCATGACCAAGGTTCTGGACCTGGTGTTAAGGGTCGCCAAGGTGGATTCTACGGTACTTATTCTCGGCGAGTCGGGGGTGGGCAAGGAGGTCATCGCCCGTGCCATCCACAACAACAGTTCCCGCTGCAACAACCCCTTCATCAAGATAAACTGCGGGTCCATTCCGGAGTCGCTTTTGGAATCGGAACTGTTCGGCTACGAGGCCGGGGCCTTCACGGGCGCCGGAAAGCACGGCAAGCCCGGCCTGTTTGAGCTGGCCGACAAGGGCACGCTGCTGCTGGACGAGATAGGAGACCTGCCCCTGGGGCTGCAGGTAAAGCTTTTAAGGGTGTTGCAGGAGAAGGAAATAATCAGGGTCGGGGGGGTCAGGCCCCGCAAAATCGATGTGCGCTTTCTGGCCGCCACCAACGTTGATCTGGCCAAAAGAGTCAGGGAAAAGGCTTTCCGGAAAGACCTGTTTTTCCGGCTGAACGTGGTGCCCATCAACATCCCGCCCCTGAGGGAGCGGCGGGAGGATATAATTCCGCTGGTGCACAAGTTCCAGAAGAAATTCGAACAGCAGTACGGCATAAAAAAGCAGTTGAGCGTTGAGGCGCTGGACAGACTGCTGCAGTACGAGTGGCCGGGAAATGTACGGGAACTGGAAAACATTGTCGAATTTCTTTACGTCACGGTGGGCGGTCCGGTGATCAAGCTGGAGGACCTGCCCTGGCAGGTGAGGGAATGGAATACGGAAACGCAGGAGGTGGTGTCGGTCAACGGCATAGTCCCGCTCAAGAAGGCGGTCAGCGAACTGGAGAAAATGCTTATTCAGAGGGCCATGAAGCAGTACAAAAGCACCAAAAAGGTGGCCTCCCTGCTGAAGGTGGACCAGTCCACCATAATCAGAAAACTTCAGCGGATTAACAGAGGGGAATGATCCTGCCCTATGCATAAATGCATAAACCTATGCAATATTGCAGTCAATTGTCTATATTGTAACAATTCTTAATATACAATAAAATGTTTTGACCATGCCCCCGATGGTGGGGTTTTTTGTTTTACGGGCGGTATGGGACCCGGCCCGGCCGCGGCCTGCCCCGGAGGTGGCACGAGTTTTGTAAGTTCAATGGTTACCGTCCCATTTTTTACGGAAGGGTGCCGGCGGATGAACTTGAAAGACAGAGTTGCCATTGTCACCGGATCGGGGAGCGGGATCGGCAGGGAGATCGTTTCCATGCTGGCCGAGCGCGGGGCCAGGTCGGTGGTGTTTGACATAGACGGCGACGCAGCCGCCTCGGTGGCGGATAAAATTCGGCGGCTGGGCGGGGAGGCTATGGCTGTCTGCGGAGATGTGACGGCTTGGAGCGATGTTCAGCTCATGGCCCTGAAAGCGGTTGAAAAATACGGGCGGATCGACATACTGGTGAACAATGCCGGGGTGCTGCGGGACAACCTGATCTTGAACATGCCCGAAGAGGATTTCGACTACGTCATCAACGTGAACCTAAAAGGGTGCTGGCTGGCCTCCAAGGCCGTGCTCAGGCACATGAAAGACCAGCAGTACGGCCGCGTCGTGAACATCTCCTGCAGGGCCTGGCTGGGCAGCGCGGGCCAGAGCAACTACGCGGCCTCCAAGGGAGGGGTGGTGAGCCTGACCAGGAGCCTGGCCCTGGAATTTTCCAGGTACAACATCACGGTCAACTGCATTGCCCCGGGCCTGATCGATACCTCCATGATCCGGAGCCTGAGGCAGGATGTCCAGGAGGATTTAATCCGTTCCCAAATCTCGCCCATCATCGGCCAGCCGTACGACGTCGCCTACCTGGCCCTGTACCTGGTTTCCGACGAGGCCCGCTACATAACCGGCCAGGTCATCCACGTTGACGGGGGTAAAAGCCTGGGGGCAAGAAACATTTGAGCCGGCAGAAAACCGCGCCCCTGCTCCGGCGCCGGGCGTGGGGATAAGGAAAGGGGTTGTTGATCTTGGCGGGGATTACTTCTTACGGAGCCTACATACCGCTTTTCAGGCTGGGGGAGGGGACTGCGGGCTGGAGCGGGGGACTTGAAAGGGCCGTGGCCGGCTTTGACGAGGACAGCATCACCATGGCGGCGGCGGCGGCCGTGGACTGCCTGCGGGGGGCGGACCGGAAGGAGGTCGACGGCCTCTACTTCGCAACTACCACCGCCCCTTACCTGGAAAAACAGGGGGCCGCGGTGATTGCCGAGGCCGCCGACCTGCGCAGCGATATTTTTACTGTTGATTTCGCCAACTCCCTGAGGTCTGGGACGGCGGCCCTAAAGGCTGCCCTGGACGCGGTCCGGGCGGGGTCGGCCGGGAATGTCCTGGTAGCCGCGGCCGATCTGCGCATTCCCCAGCCCCGGTCTGAGTTTGAGCCGTTGTTCGGCGACGGCGCCGCCGCCGTCATGGTGGGCAGCGAAAATGTGATTGCCGAAATCGAGTGGACTTATTCCCTGACCCATGAAATACATGATCTCTGGAGGCCCGCCGGGGAGGTCTTTGTCCGCTCCTCGGAAGACCGCTTTGCCACCGACGAGGGCTATTCGGAAGTGATCCCCCGGGCCGTGGCCGGGTTGATGGAAAGGAGCGGCCTGAAGCAGGACGATTTCGCCTGCCTGGTCCTGTACGGCCAGGACGCCAGGAAGCACAGGCAAATGGCCGCCCGGCTGGGCTTCGGCGCCGGGACCCGGGTGCAGGACCCGCTGTTCAACAAGGTGGGCAATACCGGGGCGGCCTCGGTCCTGATGACGCTGGCGGCCGCCCTGGAGGAGTCCCGGCCGGGGGACAGAATCCTTCTGGCCGGCTACGGCGACGGGGCGGACGCCTTTGCCCTGAGGGTGACCGGGGAAATAGAAAAAATCGGGGTGAGAAGAGGAGTCAGGGGCCATTTAAAATCCAAAAAAATAATCGGTGACTATTTGACTTACGCCAAGTGGAGAGGCCTGATCGATATCGCTCCCCCGGTCCGCCGGCCACCGCTTGATCCCCCTTCGCCGGCGGCCCTCCACCGGGAGCGGGACCAGAACATCCGCCTCTACGGGGTGAAGTGCAACAAGTGCGGCTGCCTGCAGTATCCTCCCCAGAGGGTGTGTACCAGGTGCCAGGCCAGGGACGATTTCACGCCGGTCAGGTTTTCGGACCGGAGGGCGACTCTCTTTACTTACTCCATGGACTACCTGGGGCCGACCCCGGATCCGCCGCTGGTGGTATGCTTCATCGACTTTGAGGGCGGGGGGAGAATGGCCTGCACGATGACCGACCGTGACGTGGCCGAGGTGAAGGTAGGGATGCCGCTGGAGATGAGCTTCAGGAGGCTGCACACGGTGGCCGGCATCCACAATTATTACTGGAAATGCATTCCGTCAAGAGACTAGGAAAGGAGATGCGTTCTATGCCGGGGATAAGAGACCGGGTGGCGGTGGTCGGCATGGGCTGCACCAGGTTCGGGGAGCACTGGCACAAAAGCGCCGAGGACTTAATGGTGGAGGCCGCCTACGAAGCTTACCGGGACGCGGGCATCGGGCCCGGAGACATTCAGGCGGCCTGGCTGGGCTTCAATTACGCCTTCGGCACCGCCCGGGGAACAATGTTGTCCCACGCCTTAAAGCTCGATTACATTCCCGTCACCAGGGTTGAAAACGCCTGCTGCACCGCCACCGACGCCTTCAGGAACGCCTGCTACGCGGTGGCCGCCGGTATATATGACCTGGTGCTGGTGCTGGGCGTGGAGAAGCTGAAGGATGCCGGGGTGTCCGGCCTGCCGGTTTCCTACGCGCCGATCTGGGGGTCCCGCGTGGAGCCGCCGGCACCCGCCCCCGTTCAGTTTGCCATGGCCGCAACGAGGTATTTTCACCATTACGGCCTCAGCTATGAAGAGGGAAAAAGGACGCTGGCCAAGATTGCAGTGAAAAATCACCGCAACGGGTCGCTCAACCCCAAGGCCCACTTTCAGAAGGAGATTACCGTGGAACAGGTAATCAAGGCGCCCATCGTCGCCTCTCCCCTGGGGCTCTTCGACTGCTGCGGGGTCAGCGACGGGGCGGCGGCGGCCGTCATCACCACCCCTGAAAGGGCGAAAATGATGCGGGACGACTATATCCTGGTGAAGGGACTGGGATTAAGCTGCGGGTCGAAGCAGGCCGTTTTGCAGGACGACTACGATATGGTCCATTTCGAGGAGACGGTTGCCGCCGCCGGAACGGCCTACCAGGAAGCCGGAATTAAAAACCCGCGGGAGGAAATCGACCTGGCCGTGGTCCACGACTGCTTTACCATAACCGAGCTTTTGATATACGAGGACCTCGGCTTCAGCCCCCGGGGCCGGGCGAAGGAGGACATAGACTCGGGCTTTTTTGAACTGGACGGGGGGCTGCCGGTCAACACCGACGGCGGCCTGAAGTGCTTCGGCCATCCGGTGGGGGCCAGCGGGCTGCGGATGATTTACGAAGTTTACAAGCAGCTTCAGGGAAAGGCCGGGGCCCGCCAGGTGAAAAAGGCAAATATCGGCCTGACTCACAACCTGGGCGGCTGGCCGGGGCATTTTACCTGTGCCGTGGCCATATTCGGACGGAGGGAGTGATTTTTAGCGTGAGGCCGGTTGAAAGGATCTGCGTGGTGGGGGCGGGCAACATGGGTCACCAGATTGCGCTCAGCGCCGCCCTGGCCGGCTACAGGGTGAAGTGCACCGACGTGAGCCGGGAAGTACTGGAAAGGGCTGATCAGTTTGCCGACAGCTACCTGGCCGACCGGGTGGCCAGGGGGAAGCTGGCGGAAGAAGCGGCCAGGTCCGCCAGGGCAAACATCCTGTTTACCCGGGACCTGAATGAGGCCGCAGGCGACGCCGACCTGGTCATCGAGGCCGTGCTTGAGAACCTGGAATTGAAAATCCAGATCTTCAGGCAGCTGGATGAAATATGCCCGCCCCACGCCATTCTGGCCACCAACAGCTCATATATCGTCAGTTCCAGAATAGCCGGCGCCACCGGGCGGCCGGAGAAGGTGTGCAACATGCACTTTTTCAACCCGGCCCTGGTCATGAAGCTGGTGGAGGTGGTCAAGGGCCCGCACACGGCCGGGGAAACGGCCGAAGCGGTCAGGGCGGTGGCCGAAAAAATGGGCAAAATCCCGGTGGTCCTGCAAAAGGAGATTTACGGCTTTCTGGTTAACCGCATCGTCTCGGCGGTCCGGAGGGAGGCGCTGTACCTCCTGGACATGGGCATCGCCTCCCACGAGGACATAGACTCCGCCGTGGTCCACGCCCTGGGTCACCCCATGGGGCCTTTCCGGCTGCTGGACCTGGTGGGAATCGACCTGGCCTACGACATCAGCATGGGCCTCTACCGGGAAACCGGGGATCCCGCCGACAAGCCCTCCCCCGCGCTGGTGGAGCGGTACGTGAGGGGCGAGTGGGGCAAGAAGAAGGGGAAGGGGTTTTACGACTACCGGGCCCCGGATCGGCCGGCGGGGTAGTCCCGGGGGCCGGGACGGAACAATATCGCGGGAGGAAGCAGGCAAGATGATCAGCAAATACTACGACGACCTGGAAATTGGGGAAAAAACCAGGACCCGCGCCCGGACGATAACCGAAACCGACATCGTTATGTTTTCCGCCCTGAGCGGCGACTGGTACCCGCTGCACACCGACTCGGAGTACGCCTCGGGAACCCGGTTCGGGCGGCGCATCGCCCACGGCATGCTGGTCCTGACCGTGGCCTCGGGCCTGGTGAACATCAACCCGGGTATTCTGGTCGCCTTTTACGGCATCGAGAAGGTGAGGTTTACCGCGCCGGTGTTTATAGGCGACACCCTGCACGTGGAAACCGAGGTCGTGGAAAAAGAGGACCGGGGGCCGTCCCAGGGGGTGGTAACCTTCAGGCAGGACATTGTCAACCAGCGGGGGGAAACGGTCTGCGTCGCGGTTAAAAAGGCCCTGATCAAAAAAGGGAACCAGCCGGATTAGGATCATGATTCCAAATCCGACAAATATCGAAATAGTCATGCAAGTCGTAAAATTACATGCAGTGCCCGGCATATGGAGGGATAATTATTGGAACTCACCCTTGGCTGGATGATCAGAAGGGCGGCATGGAAGCACCCGCAGGAGACGGCGCTGGTTTGTGAGACCGGGAGGGTGACCTACGCCGATCTGGAAGAGCGTTCGAACCGCCTGGCCAATGCGCTGAAGGGGCTGGGCCTGGGCAGGAACGACAAGGTGGCCCTGCTTCTCCAGAACTGCCGCCAGTTTATCGAGGCGGTTTTCGGCATCGCCAAAACCGGCGCCGTTTGCGTCCCGCTTAATTACAGGCTGAAGGCCGGGGAACTGGAGTACATTCTCAACCACAGCGACTCCCGGGCGATCATTTACCAGGCCGATTTCGGGTCCGCCGTGGAATCCCTGCTGCCGAAAACCCCTCAGTTAAAGCACCTCCTGGCGGTGGGCGGCGGGATAAATTCCGGTCCCGGGTACGAGGACCTGCTGGCCGGATCAACGCCCGCCGACCCTGCAGCGGAGGTGAAAGAAAACGACCTGGCCTCACTGATTTACACCGCCGGGACAACCGGATCCCCGAAAGGAGTCATGCTGACCCACAAAAACCACCTCTGGAGCTGCGTCAACTCAATGCTCCGGGAAGGGGACTACCGGCGGGAACTGAATGTGATCACCCCGATACCCGTTTTTCACGTGGCCGGGTTCCAGAGGTGTTTAATCACCCTGTACCTGGGGGGAAAGAACACGCTGGTAAGGCAATTCGAACCGGGCCGCTTTTTAACCCTGGTGGAACAGGAAAAACCAACGGCCACCTTTATGGTTCCCACGCTGGTTGCAATGCTCTCGAGGTTTCCCGATCTTGAACGGTTCGACCGCAGCTCCCTGTCGTGCGTGATGGTCGGGGCCGCACCCAGCCCGGTCAAGCTCCTTCGGGAAATCCGCAGCATCTTTCCAGGCGCCGAGGTTATTCACATCTACGGCCTGACGGAGGCGTGCGCCACGGTCAGCTATCTTCCTGCCCGGGAGTTCACGGCCAGGATGGGGAGCGTGGGGAAAGGGTACATCAATACGGAAATCAGGGTGGTCAATGAGTCGGGAGGTGATGCCGGTCCCGGGCAGGCGGGGGAAATCGCGGTCCGGGGACCCAATGTCATGGCCGGTTACTACAAGAATCCGGGGGCCACGGCCGAAGCCTTTCTTGACGGAGGCTGGGTAAGAACGGGCGACCTCGGCAGGTTTGACCGGGACGGTTACCTGTACGTGGTTGACCGCAAAAAGGACGTGATTATCAGCGGGGGCGAAAATATTTTCTGCCCGGAGGTGGAGGCGGTTCTTCTCGAATTTGAGAAAATCGCCGAGGCGGCGGTTATCGGCGTGCCCGATGAACTGTGGGGTGAAACGGTCCGGGCCGTGGTGGTTCCCAAACCCGGCGCAACTGTTACTGAGCAGGAAGTCATTGACTTTTGCGGTGCCAGGCTGGCCGGTTTCAAAAGGCCGCGGAGCGTCGTAGTTGTTGACAGCCTCCCAATGAGCGGGTCGAACAAGATTTTGAAGGGAGTACTTCGGGAAAGGTACGGGCGGCCAAAAAATTAAAAGGGGGTTTTCCTGATGAAAAGGGAGCGCTTCATTTTCCTGATTGTCTTTCTGGCCCTGGTTTCCTTTGCACTCAGCTCGTGCGGCCAGAAACAGGCTGACACCGGCGACAAGGCAAAGGAACAGCCGAAACAGGTGTATAACCTGAAGATGAACGTGATTTATCCTCCTCCGACGTACGACTGGGAGGCCAAGAAGATCGCCACCGAGGTATTTGCCAAGCGGGTTGAAGAGGCGACCAAAGGCCAGGTGAAAATTCAATTCTTTTACAACAGCCAGCTGTCGCCCGTGCCCCAGGGGCTGGACGCCATCAGGAAGGGTGTCGCCGACCTGTGGAGCGGCAGTTCCACCTGGGGCGGAACCATCCCGGAAAGCGACGTAATCTGGCTTCCCTTCGGGTTCCGGGGGGCTGAACACGCCATGCATGTGATGAGGGAAACCGAGGTCGGGAAGATTTTCGACGAGGCCTATAAGAAGCAGGGGGCGCACGTGCTCATGTACTGGCCCTCGGGGGGCATGGTGTTCATAAGCAAAAAGCCAGTCAGGTCGGTTGACGACGTCAGGGGGTTGAAGCTGAGGTTCTCCTATGCCATATGGAAAAGCTGGTACAAGCGGATGGACGCCTCGCCGGTGAACCTGGCCGTGGCCGAGCAGTACGAGGGGCTGATGAGGGGTACGGCCGACGCCACCATTTACCCCGACTACACCATCACCACCTATAAGTTCGACGAGGTCTGCAAGTACGTCACCGAGCCGGCCATAGTGGACCCGGGGCTTTGCTACGTGCTGATCAACAACGAAAAGTGGAATTCCCTGCCGGCAGACGTCCGCAAGGCCATTGAAAAAGTCGTGGCCGAAACTGAAAAAGAAACCATCGCGGCCACCAAAAAGCTGACCGAGTACGCCCTGGACAACGCGGTCAAAAAAGGTGTGCAGATTATAAAGCTGAACAGGAAGGAATTCGACAGGTTCAAGGAGTCGGCGATGCCGGCCTGGGAAGAGTTCGCCGCCAAGTCGCCGGAGTGTGCCCAGATGGTGAAGGTCCTCAAGGAAGACATCAAAAAGTGGGAAGAAACCAGGCCCGAGGCCAAGGAATGGTATGACAAGTGGTTGTCCAAGTAACTTAAAGATATGGTCGCCGGCGGCGGCCGCAGTCACGGCCGCCGCCGGGGCACCGGCCCGGGAAGGCCGCCCGGGGCCGCTCCCGGTCATCCGACAGGAAGCGAAATTCAAGGGGAGGAAGGTTAGTTTTTATGCGCAGAGTAGCAATTATCGGCGCCGCCACCACCAAGTTCAAGAGCCGCTGGCTGGACAGAACGTATTACGAGCTGGCCTACGACGTGACCAAGGAGGTCTTGGCCGACGCCGGCATAGGCAAGGACAGGATCGACTCCTGTGTGTACGGCATGTACAACGATCTTTTTGCCCGCCAGTACCAGCCTGACTTGTTCGCTCACGATTATATCGGCATGGCGCCCCGCCCCGCGGTTAGGGTAAACACGGGCGGGGCCACCGGCGGTTCGGCCATTCGCATGGGGATGGCCGAGGTGGCCTCCGGTATGTCCGATGTCACTCTGGTGCTGGGAGTGGAGAAATGCAACGACTGTTTCAACTACGAGGCCGGGATCACCACGCCGGAGGTTTTGAAATCAATCAATTACACCGCGGATATGACTTACGAGTTTCCCACCGGAAGGACGGCGGCCTCTGTGTTCGCCCTGGCCGTCATCGCCCACCAGGAAAAATACGGCGGGCTTCCCACCAGGGAGCAGATGGCCAAGGTGTCGGTAAAAAACCACCGCAACGCCGTCAAAAACCCGGTGGCCCAGAGCCCGAAGCTGCTGACCGTGGAAGACGTGATCAACGCCCGGATGATCTCATACCCCTTCGGCTTTTACGACAACTGCCTGTATACCGAGGGGGCGGCGGCCGTGATTCTGGCTTCGGAGGATGTGGCCAGAAAGCTGTGCCCGAAGCCGATCTGGATTACAGGGGTGGGGGCCGCCCTGGACTGGGCCTTCCTGGGCAACAGGCCCAATCTTTATGAGTTCCACTCCAGCCGCGAAGCCGCCGTAAGGGCGTACAAGATGGCCGGGATAACCAATCCGCGCCGGGAGATAGACCTGGCCGAACTGCACGACGCCTTCACGGGGACCGAGATAATGGCCTACGAGGACTGCCTGTTCTGTGAACCGGGCGAGGGAGGCAAATTAATCGACCAGGAAGTGGTGGAGCCCTGGGGGGACCTTCCGGTTAACCTGAGCGGCGGGCTTATCGGCTGCGGCCATGCCGTGGGGGCCACGGGAATCATGCAGACGGTGGAGGTAGTCATGCACCTGCGGGGCGAAGCCGGCGAAAGGCAGGTAAAGGAGGCGAGGAGGGGGCTGGTACAGAGCATCGGCGGCATAGCCAACGCCTGGACGGTGGTACTGATTCTGGAGAAGGAGGTTTAAGCGAGGTGCCGACCAAAATTGACGCCCAGAAGTGGTACGAAAGGAACAGCAAGCGGATAGGGGTCCCGGTGGATCTGATCAGGCAGAATTACCGGGAAGAGTTCGAGGGAGAGAAGGACATCGGGGAACCCCTGGAGATTCCCGATAAGATGGAAGTATTCTACAAGTACACTTACGGCCAGCAGTCCCGTTTCTTCAGGGAGATAAGGGAAAACCAAAAGCTTTACGGGGCCCGGTGCAAAAAGTGCGGCAAGGTTTTTTGCCCCCCGCGGGCCGGCTGCCCTCACTGCTTCGAGGACACCGAGTGGCTTCCCCTGGAGGGCACCGGCACACTGGTTACTTACACCATCGTGTATTTCAGCAACTCCGTGTTTGCGCGGAAGGTGCCCTTCGTCTGCGGGTACGTGAAGCTGGACGGCACTGATTTCTTAATCCTGCAGAGTATATACATGGACGACGTGGAAAAGGCCAGGCCCGGCATGCGGGTCAAGGTGTGCTACCAGGAGGAAAGGGACGGCAGGATTACTGACATTTACTTCACACCGGTGGATGAATAGGAGGGCAAAAAAGATGGCCGGAAAAGTGATTATCACCGCCGCCCTGACCGGGGGGATCCAGGGAAAGTCCCTAAACCCCAACATACCGGAGCAGCCGGAGGAGATCATCCAGGCCGCCTACGACTGCTACAACGCGGGGGCCGCCATTGTGCACCTGCACGCCCGCGACAGGGAGGGAAAGCCCACTTCCGACTACAGGATTTACGGGGAGATTCACGCCGGGATAAGGTCCCGGTGCAACCTCATTTTACAGGACACCACCGGGGGCGGGGCCAACCTCAGCCGGGAGCAGAGGATCGAGGTGGTCAAGGCGAAGCCCGAAATGGCTTCCCTCAACATGGGAACCCTGGTCCGGACCATAGGGGAGTACAGGGGGTCGGTCTTTCTCAACACCCGCGACGACATTGAATATTACCTGGGTGAAATGAACAGGCACGGCGTGAAGCCCGAGATGGAGGTCTACAGCCAGGCCATGATGGAGGAAGTGGAGCGGCTGATAGAAAAGGGCCTGCTTTCACCCCCCTACGTGGTCAACCTGGTTTTGAACATGCCTTACCAGGGGGCCCTGCGGGGCACGGCCAGGAACCTCCTTTCACTGGTGACCGACTATATTCCCAAAGACACCCTTTTCAGCGTGACGGCGGTGGGCCGCTCCCAGCTTCCACTGACCACCATGTCCATGCTGCTGGGCGGCAATGTCCGGGTGGGCCTTGAAGACAACATATATTACCGCGAGGGGGAGCTGGCCCGGAGCAACGCCCAGCTCGTGGAAAGGGCCGTCCGCATTGCCCGCGAGCTGGAAATGGAGGTGGCCAGTCCGGACGAAGCCCGGGAAATCCTGGGACTGAAGGCTGTATAGGGGGGTGCCGGGATGATCAAGAGAAATCCCACGGTTAAACAAAAGGTCTGGGAATTTGTGGAGAAATGGCCTGTTTACAAAAAAGACACCACCGATCCCCTGCTCTACATGAGCGACGGGGAGAGGCTGGATCTGCAAAACAGGCTGCTGCGGAGACAAATGGCCTGGGTGGCCGAGGGAAGCAGGTATTACCGGGACAGGTTCAGGGAATGGGGCATTGAACCCGGGGACATCAAGTCAGTGGAAGATTTGGAGAAAATCCCCCCAACCACCAAAAGGGACTACATGGGGAGGCCCGATGACTTCATTCTCCGGTTCCGGGAACCCACCATCTACGACAACCTGTGGCAGGTGACCTACACTACCGGGACCACCACGGGCAGGCCCACTCCCTTTTACAGCACCAGCTACGACTACTACAGCAAGCTGGTGCAGTACCGCAGGAGGTGCAAGGCCTCCTGGATCACCCCGGAAGACGTGCAGGTGAGCATCATGCCCCTGGGGGCCCTTCCCCACCTGGCCTATTTCGGGGTGCTGGACAACGGACCGGCCCTGAGCTGCCCGGCCATCATGACCTGCGTGGGGTCCCCGCACCCCGAGTTCGACGTGCACAACTCGATGGACCACGCCATTGAAACCATCGAAAAGTTCCGGGCCACGGTGATCTATTCCCTGACCAGCTATGCAAGGCGCCTGCTCATGAGGGCCAGGGAGCAGGGCCGGGACTTCTCCTCGGTCCGGATTATCCAGGTTTCGGGAGAGCCCTGCACCCGGGGCCTCAGGGACGATATCAGGGGCAGGCTCGAGGCGCTGGGGGCCAGGGATGTTTTTATCACCAACGGCTTCGCCTGCACGGAAATAAACTGCACCATGCCGGAATGCCAGGAGTTCAGCGGGTCCCACAACACCAGCCCGGACCTCATCTACCTGGAGGTGGTGTCCGAAGACGGCAAAAGGGTGCCGGACGGCCGGCAGGGCCTTCTGGCGCTCACCCACCTCAACCGCCGGGGTACGGTGCTGCTGCGCTACCTGACGGGGGACCTGGCCACCATGACCAATGAACCCTGCCCTTACTGCGGGCGGCCCGGACAGAGGCTGGTTCCCACCGAGGGCAGCGCCTACGCCGTGAGAACCAAGGATCTGATCAAGGTCAAGGACACACTGATCAACCCGGTGATTCTTTTTGAAATCATGACCGCCATGCCCAGCGTGGAAGAGTACCAGATCAGGATTGAAAAGGAGGACCCCGCCGATCCGTACTCCGCCGACAGGATGGTTGTCCGCCTTTCCGCCCCGTTGGCCGACAGGGCGGAACTGGAGGCGCAGATCATCGACAGGGTCAAAAATTCGTGCGAGATCAGGCCGCAGGTGGAATTTGTGGAGGCCGGAAAGATTTACGACGCCACTGCCTCGGGAAAAGCGGCCAGGCTGGTTGACACAAGGAAGAGGCCTGAATAGACGTCGGTGAACCAAATAATTACAATTGCCGGGGTGAAGCGATAAGGTGAAAAGCTTGGTTTTCAACGAGGACCACGAAATCCTCAGGCGCAGCATCCGCGACTTCGTAAGCAAGGAAATAACTCCCCGCATCGAGGAGTGGGAGGAAAAGCAAATAATTCCCAGGGATCTGTTCAGGCGCATGGGGGACCTGGGTTTCCTGGGCCTGAGCTACCCCGAGGAATACGGCGGGCAGGGCGGGGATTACTTGAGCAACATCGTGCTGGCCGAGGAACTGGCCCGCTGCGGCGCCGGCGGGGTCGGCATGGCGGTGGGGGTTCAGACCGGGATGGCCACTCCGCCCATATTCAAGTTCGGCACCGAGGACCAGAAGAAAAATTACCTTGTTCCCGCCATCCGGGGCGAAAAAATCGCCTGCCTGGGCATAACGGAGCCGAATGCCGGGTCCGACGTCGCCTCCATCCAGACCACGGCGGTGAAGGCGGGCGACAGGTGGGTCATCAACGGCCGCAAGATTTTCATTACCAACGGGGTCAACGCCGATTTCATCCTGCTTCTGGCCCGGACCGGCAGGGAAAAGGGATACCGCGGAATGTCCATCTTCCTGGTGGACAAAAACACGCCGGGCTTCACAGTGAGCCGGAAACTGGACAAGATGGGGATGCGCTGCTCGGACACCGCCGAACTTCTTTTCGAGGACTGCGAGATTCCCGGCGGGAACCTGGTGGGCGAGGAAGGCAGGGGCTTTTTCCAGATCATGTGGGAACTCCAGGGCGAAAGGATAATCGGCGCGGCCAACGCTGTCGGCAGGGCGCAGGCGGCCTTCGAGGAGGCGGTCAGGTACGCCAGGCAGAGATCGCAGTTCGGCAAGCCGCTGGCCCAGTTCCAGGTAATCAGGCATTACCTGGCGGAAATGGCCACCGACCTGGAGGCGGCCAGGCAGTTGGTTTACAGCGTGGCCTGGGCTTTTCAGAACGGGGATTATCCGGTCAGGGAGATTTCCATGGCCAAGCTGTTCGCCGCCCAGGCGGCATTCAGGGTGGTGGACAGGGCGCTGCAGATCCACGGCGGCTACGGGTACATGATGGAGTATCCGGTCCAGCGCTACTGGCGGGACATCCGCCTGTCCCGGATAGGCGGCGGCACAGACGAGGTGA
Source organism: Desulfovirgula sp. (assembly GCA_020725625.1). Classification (GTDB taxonomy): domain Bacteria; phylum Bacillota; class Desulfotomaculia; order Desulfotomaculales; family Desulfocucumaceae; genus JAILZP01. Next base: position 31,784 of record DYET01000202.1, read on the forward strand.
TGCGGGAGATTATCGCCAAGGAACTGGATCTCTGATCCGGGTATCGAGAGAGGGTGAACCTGTGGACTTCGATTTTACCGAAGAGCAAATGATGTTCAGGAATTCCGTCCGTTCCTTCGCAAACAAGGAAATCGCCCCCCTGGTGGAGGAGTACGAGAAAAGGCAGGAGTTTCCGATTGAACTCTTCAGGAAAATGGGGGCGCTGGGCTACCTCTGCGTCACCTTTCCGCCGGAATACGGCGGTGCGGGTGCGGGCCTGGTGGACGAGTGCATCCTGGTGGAAGAGCTGGCCCGTATCAACAGCGGCATCGCGGGATCGATCATGGTCCAGGGCGGGATAGGAAGCACAATTATTCTTGATTACGGGAATGAGGATCAAAAGCAAAGGTACATCGTGCCGGCAATACGCGGGGAAAAGATCGGGGCCTTCGGCCTGACCGAGCCGGAAGCGGGATCCGACGCCGCGGCCATACAGACCAGGGCGGAGAAAGCGGGCGATTATTACATCATCAACGGGAGCAAGATTTTCATCTCCAACGGGCCCATTTGCGATTTCGTGCTGGTGGCGGCCTGGACCGACAGATCAAGGAAGCCCACCGACGGGATCAGCGTTATTGTTGTAGACAGGGGCACGCCGGGTTTCTCGGTTTCCCGCAAGCTGGACAAGGTGGGCGCCTGGACGGCCGAAACCGGGGAGTTGGTTTTCGAGGACTGCAGGGTTCCCCGGGAAAATTTAATCGGGGAAGAAGGAAAGGGACTGCGCTACCTGCTGCGATCCTTGAACCGGGGCAGGATCACTCACGCGGCGTCCAGCGTGGGGGCGGCCCGCACCATCCTGGAGGAGGCCCTGAAATACTCCAGGGAGCGGGTGCAGTTCGGACGGCCCATCGGGAAAAACCAGTCCATAGCCTTCAAGCTGGCCAGGATGGCCATGGAAACCGAGGCCGCGTCGCTGTTGACCTACCATGCGGCATGGCTGTACGACCAGGGCCGGAAATGCTCCAAAGAAGCCTCAATGGCCAAGCTTTTTGCCAGCGAGGCCAGGGTCAAGGCCTCCAACGAGGCCATGCACATATTCGGCGGGTACGGCTACATGATGGAGTACCCGGTCCAGCGCTACTGGCGGGATGCCAAACTGAGCCTGATAACCGAAGGAACCTCTGAAATACAGCAGATTATAATCGCCCGGGAAATCGGGTTGTTATAAAGGCGGAAAGGAGGATATCATGCGGCTGTTTGAAAAAATTGTGGGGGCGGTCAACCAGTCAATGATGTGGGTGTGCGGAATCGCCCTGGCCTTTATGGGTTTCCTGGTAACGGCCGACATTGTTTTGAGGTCTTTGAAGATGCCCATCCAGTGGGCCTTTGAACTGACCACCTGGCTGTCCGCCTCCATTGCCCTGCTGGGTGGAGGCTACGCCCTGTTCAAGGGCGGCCACGTAAAAATAGACATCTTTTATCTCAAGTTTTCGAGGCGAACCAGGGCAATCCTGGACGTTTTAACCTCCTTCTTCTTTTTCCTGCTGTGCGCCGTCCTGGTGGGGAAAGGGTCGATTACCGCCTACGAGTCGTTTCTGTCAAAGGCCACAACCGGCCTGCAACTGAACCCTCCCATGTTCATTCCCCAACTTCTCGTGCCCCTGGGCGGCGTTCTTATCGGATTGCAGGGAGTGGTCATTTTCGTCCGCAACCTGAAGCTGGCGCTGACGGGCCAAGAGGAAAAGGAGGGCGGATAGTATGGAAATGTGGATGCTGGCGATTATTCTTCTGGCCTCGATGCTGATCCTGCTGGCCCTTGGACTCCCGGTGGCCTTTACTCTGGGCGGCCTGTCCCTGGTAATCGGCTATTTCGTCTGGGGAGGGGATGCCGGTTTTTATGCCGTCGCCCTGGGTACCCTGGGCAAGGTGGCCGAATTTACCCTCATCGCTGTGCCCCTGTTTTTGTTCATGGCCGCAGTACTGCAGTTCAGCGGCCTGGCGGACGCCATGTACGAAATGATTTACCGCTGGATGGGCCGTGTCAAGGGCGGACTGGCCATAGGCACGGTGATTATCTCGACCATTTTTGCCGCCATGGTGGGCATAGCGACGGTGGCTACGGCCACCCTGGGCCTGACCGCCTACCCATCAATGCTCAAGAGGGGGTATGACAAGAGGCTGGTGGCCGGGGCAATATGCGCCGGCGGGGCGCTGGGAGTCCTGATTCCCCCAAGCGTGCTGATGATTATTTATGCCAGCGAGACCGACGTGTCAGCCGGCCAGATGTTTTTCGGAGGGGTATTGCCCGGGCTGGTGCTTGCAATTATCTACATTGTTTACATCGCCGTCCGCTGCGCCCTCAACCCCGCCGCCGGTCCTCCCATCCCGCCCGAGGAGAGATTTTCCTGGGCGGAGAAAGTGCAGTCCCTGAAGGCTGTTTCACTGCCCATCCTGTTAATTCTTCTGGTGCTGGGAGTGATTTACCTGGGCGTGGCCACGCCCACCGAGGCGGCGGGGGTCGGCTGCATCGGGGCGCTGGCCTGCGCTGCCGTAAGGCGCCAGATTAACATCGAGAACATTAAAAAGATCTTCCACATGTCGGTTTCCACCAACGCCATGGTGTTCTGGATAATCATCGGGGCCGTGGCCTATTCCCGGCTGGTGACCGTCTCCGGGGTCGGTGAGTGGTTCAGCACCTGGATTACCGGCCTGGAAATCAACCGCTGGGTGGTTCTGATTTTGATGCAGGCGGTTTTCTTCGTTTTGGGCATGATGCTGGACCCCGCAGGCATCCTGTACATCACGGCTCCCTTTTTCATTCCCACGATCAAGGCCCTGGGTTTTGATCCCCTGTGGTACGGAATTTTGTGGATAATCAACATGAACATAGCCTACCTCACGCCTCCCTTCGGCTTTTCCCTGTTTGTGCTGAAGGGCGTGGCGCCGCCGGAAGTCACCACCAAGGACATCTATATCGGGATCTGGCCCTTCGTCTGCCTTCAATTTATCGGCCTGGCCCTGTGCATACTTTTTCCGGAGCTTGTTACCTGGTTGCCGGGCAAAATGATTAAATAACCGGCGGTCAGGAGATCCCCGGCTCCCTGACAGGAGGGATGATACATGCACACAGAAATACAGAAAGCCTGCGACGAGTGGCAGAAAAAACTTGAAGACAACAACGTCAAGGAGAGAAAGTCCAGATTTGCAAACTCTTCCGGCATAGAAATCAGCCGGCTGTACACCCCCCTAGACACCGGCGGGGCGGACTATCTGGAAGACATCGGCTTTCCCGGCCGATACCCGTTCACCCGGGGCATCCAGG
>DYET01000203.1 GCA_020725625.1 Desulfovirgula sp.
CTTTCCACCGACGAGGTGAAGGTGAACATTATCCACGGCGGGGTCGGGGCGATTACCGAAAGCGACATCATGCTGGCCTCGGCTTCCAATGCCATCATCATCGGGTTTAACGTGCGCCCGGACGTGAACGCCCGCAAGGCGGCGGAAAGCGAAAAGGTGGACATCCGCCTCTACCGGGTGATTTACGACGCCATCGACGATATCAGGGCTGCCCTGAGCGGCCTGCTGGAACCGGAACTGCGGGAAGTTATCCTGGGCAGGGCCGAAGTCCGCAAGATATTCAAGGCCTCGAAGCTGGGCACCATAGCCGGCTGCTATGTCAGCGAGGGCAAGGTTGCCAGGGACGCCGGGGTGCGGCTGATCAGGGACGGCGTGGTGGTTTACGAGGGTAAAATAGACTCCCTGAAGCGCTTCAAGGACGACGCCAAGGAAGTTATGCAGGGGTACGAGTGTGGCATGACCCTGGAGAATTACCAGGACATCCGCGAGGGTGACATCATAGAGGCCTTTACCACCGAGCAAATCAAGAGGGAGCTGGCCTGAAGGTGCTTATCCTGAAATCCTCTTCTCCTGTCTCCTGTATTCTGTCTCCTGGACCCTAAATGTTCGGCAGGAGGTGAAGTAAGTGTCCCACCGGCCCGGAAGATTGGCTGAGGCCATGAAAAAAGAGATTTCCGATATCCTGCGCAGCGAAATAAAGGACCCGCGGATCGGCTTTGTTACCATTACCGCGGTTGACGTGTCCCCGGACTTGCGCCACGCCAAAATTTACGCCAGTGTTCTGGGAGGAGGCGACCAGAGAAAGGCCACCGCAGAGGCCCTGAACAGGGCCACGGGCTACATCAGGTCGGAAATTGGCAGGAGGATAAGGCTCAAGCACACCCCGGAAATATCTTTTCAGCTGGACGACTCCATCGAGAGGGGGACCAGGGTGATCAGGCTCATGGAGGAGGTAAAGTCCGGCGGGGGAGAAGGGTCAAGTGAGTAGCCTGCAGGAGATAGCCGACGTTCTGAAGAGGTCCAGGAGGGTGCTGCTTTGCGGCCATGTTGTTCCCGACGGGGACTGCCTGGGGTCGGTGGCCGCCTTGGGGATTGTCCTGGAAAAGATGGGCAAGCAGGTGACCATGGCCAGCCCCGACCCCCTGCCCGAAACGCTGCTTTTTTTGCCCGGCGCGGACAGGTTTTGCACGGACTTTCCTACCGGCAAGGACTACGACACTTTCGTGGTCCTCGACTGTTCGGTTCCCGATCGCCTTGGTTCCTTCAGGCAGTACCTGGACCGACGGCTGGAAGTCGTTAACATAGACCATCATATCAGTTCGGTGAATTTCGCCCGCCACAACTACCTGGACCCCGGGGCGGCGGCCACCGGCGAAATACTGATGGACCTCATCGACTTGCTGGGGGCCGGGCTTGACAGGGAGGTGGCCATTTGCCTGTACGTGGCCATAGCCACCGACACCGGCTCCTTCCGTTATGAAAACACCTCCCCGGAGACCTTCCGGAGGGCCGCCAGGCTCATGGACGCGGGTGTTCCGGCGGCCATGATCAACATCAGGCTTTACGAGGAAAAACCCCTAAAAACCGTGCAGGTCCTGGGCGCGGCCCTGGAAAACATGAAACTCAGCCCCTGTGGCAAAGTGGCCTGGGTGGTTGTGGAAAGGGATTTGCTGGCCAGGTTCGAGGCCGGGGACGAGCACACCGACGGACTGGTGAATTTTGTGCGCACTATCAAGGGTGTGGAGGTAGCCATACTTTTCAGGGAGGTTGACCCGGGGAGGTACAAGGTGGGCTTCCGGTCCAAGGGAGAGGTGGACGTTCACCGCCTGGCATCCAGGCTGGGCGGCGGAGGCCATGCCCGGGCTTCCGGGTGCGTGATCAGCGGGAACCTGCAGCAGATAGTTGAAGCGGTGGTGCGTGAGGCCCTGAAGGATGTGGCGGGGGGAAGGATCGCCGTAAATGGACGGACTGGTTAATGTTTTAAAGCCTCCGGGGATGACCTCCCACGATGTGGTCAATTGCGTCCGGCAGCTGGCGCAAATTAAAAGGGCCGGACATACCGGCACCCTTGACCCGGGAGCCGCCGGGGTGCTGCTGGTCTGCTGCGGCAGGGCCACCCGCCTGATTCAGTACCTGGAACATGACAAGCGGTACCGTGCGGAGATTGCCTTCGGCGCCTTTTCATCCACCGGGGATGCCTTCGGTGAACTGCAGGAGAGGGACATTCCGGACGGCTTCTCAGGGGACCTGGTGGCCGGGCTGCTCCCTTCCTTCACCGGTGAAATCCGCCAGGTTCCCCCCATGACCTCGGCGGTCCGTCACCGGGGCAAAAGGCTGTATGAACTGGCCCGGAAGGGAAAAGTGGTTGACCGCCGGGCCCGTACGGTTAAAATATATAAGATAGAGATGGTCAGGTGGCACAGCGCCGCCGGGGATAAGCCAAGGGCGGTGCTGGACGTCTGGTGTTCGGCCGGGACCTACATCAGGACGCTCTGCCACGATATCGGGGAAAAGCTCGGCTGCGGTGCATACATGAGCTTTCTCCTGCGCACCGGAGTGGGCAGGTATTCCATCGGCGGCGCCAGCACCCTGGAGGAATTACAGGCCCTCGCCGGCCGGGGAAGGCTTTCCGAGGCCGTAACCAGCATTGAAGAGGCGCTGTCCTTTTTGCCGGCGGTGGAGGTGGGAGAGGGGGCGGTTAACCCTGTGTGTTCCGGCGCCACCCTTTATCCGCCGGGAGTAAGATCTCTGCCCGGGGGCCTCCGGCAGGGAAGCCTGGTCACCCTTACGGCCGGGGGCAGGGTTCTGGGAGTGGCCAGGGCGGCGGCTGACGGCCGGGGACGGTTTTACTTCAAACCGGAAAAAATAATTGTATAATTATAGCTATTAGCTACTAGTTACCAGCTGTTAGCTTATACTCTGTCCTGATAATATCTCGTACTTAGGACCTTATTCTGTCGATTTTTTAGCGGCATGGTTGTTTAAAAGCTCATTGCGGGGGTTAGCAGGCGTTGAGGATTTATCACCACTGGCATGGCATAAGGCACAAACACGGGGATATCGTAGCCGGCCTGGGTAACTTTGACGGTGTTCACCTCGGTCACCAGAGGCTGATCTCGGGCCTGGTTGCTGAGGCCAGGACAACGGGCGGCACCCCGGCGGTATTTACCTTTCACCCTCATCCCCTGGAGGTGCTGGCCGGGAAGGCTCCTCCCAGGCTGATTACCCAGCGGGCCAAAGAGGATGCCATGAAACAGCTGGGAGTGGAAGTGCTCCTGCTGGTTCCTTTCACCCTTGAATTTGCCGCCCTTACCCCGGATCAGTTTATAGACAAGGTGCTGGTCAGGGAGATGGGAGTCAGGGCGGTCTTTATCGGGTACAACTACACCTTCGGACGGGGCGGCCGGGGAACTGCGGAAACCCTTGCGGTCGGGGGGCGCAGGCACGGCTTCAGGGTATTTGTCATCCCGCCGGTGACCGTTGACGGGGTGCCGGTGAGCAGCACGCTGATCCGCAGCCTGCTGGCCGACGGCGAGGTGGCTGAAGCCAAAAAGCTGCTTGGCTATTACCCCTTCGTGGACGGCTTGGTGGTGGCCGGCGAGAAGAGGGGCCGGAACCTGGGCTTTCCAACCGCCAACCTGCACCTGGAGGAGGGCGTGATGGCCCCGGCCAACGGTGTTTACGCGGTCAAGGTCCTGCTTGACGGGGACGATTACCTGGGTGTTGCCAACATCGGTGTCAAGCCCACCTTTCACGGCTACGAATGCAGGCCCGATTTGGAGGTTCACCTCCTGGACTTCCAGGGGGACCTGTACGGGAAGCGGATTAAGGTGTTCTTTACCAGGCGCATAAGGGAGGAAAAGAGGTTTTCCTCGCCGGGCGAGCTGGTGGAGCAGATCCGGATGGACATCAACCGGGCCAGGGCTGCCCTGACCGACTAGAATAAAGGCCGTGCGGGACAACATATAAATAATAAAGACGGCAGTGTATATTTTTAGTAGGTGTCTGGAGGGGCAA
>DYET01000204.1 GCA_020725625.1 Desulfovirgula sp.
CCGGCCTGCCGTTTACCGAGCACCTGATCGACGACTACCGCCTGGCCTATGATACCTGGCGGACCAGCACCCAGTTCAAGTTCACCGACGCGGCCTGGGAAGTTTCCAGGGCAGCGGGTGATATTGATTAGGCTCACCTAATCCGAAAGGGGGGTCAATGAATGGATATAAAAAGCGTAATTCTTGAATTCGCCGAGACCAGCAAGAAGACCAAATTCTACTTCAAGGACATGGAGAAAGCCGTGCAGGCCAAGCTCCCTGATGCCAAGATGAGGGACATCAAGAAGGCTGCCACCGAATTGGTCAACGAGGGGAAACTGATTTTCTTCTCCACCGGCAGCAGCACCATGTACGGCCTGAAGGGCAGGGGCATCACCGAAGACCCCAAGGAAGGGGAAGTAGAAGAATAAGCAAGGCAATTTTTCAGGGGCTGCCGTCCGTTGGCGGACGACAGCCCCTTTCTTCGTGCGCCCGGCAATGGCGGGGGCCTTTCTCTTGTCTAATTGCTTTTTAGGATTTATAATCTTTTGTGTACTCCCTGCCCTCGGTGATTAAAATAAAGAAGGGGAAGGCGGTAGGCATGTCCAAGACACCGGAGAACTACGAGGAATACATCGCCCAGCAGGTCAGGATGATCGGAGAAAACCCGGAGTGCGCCAACGCCTATTACAATCTGGGCGTCCACTATATGGAGCGGGGAAGGTACCGGGAGGCCGCGGAGCTGTTCGAGGAGGCCATCGCCAACAGCGCCCGGGCCTTCGAGGCCTGCGTCAACCTGGGGTATATCTATTTCAAGATGGGGGACCTGGAAAAAGTGGTGGAGGCCAACAAAAGGGCCGTCGAGATGGAGCCCAGGTACGCCAGGGGCTACGCCAACCTGGGGTTCGCCTACCTGCAGTTGTCCAGGACCGACGAGGCCGTCGAGGCCCTGGAAAAGGCCATCGAACTCAACCCGGAAATGCCCCAGGCCTGGAGCAACCTGATCAACGCCTATCTCCAGAAAGACGACCTGGACAGGGCGGTGGAGGCCGGTGTAAAGCTGGTCGGATTTGCGCCCGGTTTTGCCCTGGGCCACAACAACCTGGGGTACGCCTATTTTTTAAAGAACGACTTCGAAAGGGCCGTCGAACACGTGGACCGGGCCCTTGAACTGGGCTTCGGGGTGCACCCGGAATTCCTCAGGCAGCTGGAGCCGTACCGCAAAAAATGATCATCTTCGAGGACCTGTTCAAGGAGTACGAACTGCTGGCCGAAAGGGCGGACCGGGCCTTTCTGCAGGCCCGGAGGGAGTACGGGGACCTGGTCAGGTGCGCGGAGGGATGCGCCGACTGCTGCCACTCGGTGTTCGGCCTGTTTCTGATCGAGTCGGCTTATATCCATTACCATTTCGGCAGGCTGGGCAGGAAGGCCAGGCGGGAGGCCGCCCCGAGGCTGGACAGGGCGGACCGGGAACTGCTGGAGGCCGAAAAAAGGCTTTCGGCCTACGACCATGACCCCCGGCTGAAGGCCCTGGCCATGGCCGGGGAGAGGGTCAGGTGCCCCCTCCTGGACCGCAGGGAGAGGTGCCTGCTTTATGCCCGCAGGCCCATCACCTGCCGGGTATACGGCATTCCCACCGTAATCGACGGGAAGGTTCGCACCTGCTGGAAGGCCGGATTTGAAAAAGGGCGGACCTACCCGGCCTTCGACCTGGACGGGGCGTACCGGGAGCTTTTCGGGCTGTCCAAAAGGCTTCTGGCCAGGGCCGGCGCTGCGGATACGGAAAGGGCGTCCCTCCTGGTGTCGGTCTCCAGGTCCATGAAGACCCCTATAGATGAACTGATCAGCTTATCCTGAGAAGCTTCCCCGTCAGGCAGGGCAACTACTCCGAAAATCTTACCGGTCAGGAGACGGGAGACAGAATGTGAAAGTTTTGTCTGCTGACCTGCAATTCGTTCCCGCAAGCTTGTCCAAAGCCTCCCCGGCCAGCCGGCCCACGGTGGTTTTTTCGATTATGCCGTCCATGTATATTTTGATCTCCGAGGCGTCGTCCTTAATGCTCTCCAGGTCCTTAACGGCTTCCCACATGCCCAGGTTGCCGAACAGAACAGCCGCGTGGCCACGGGTCCCGGGGTCGGGGTCCCGCAGGAAGGGAAGGAGGCGGAAGGCGGCTCCTCGCACCAGGTCCGGCCGGGACTGCGCGGCTCTGGTAATGGCCCGGAGGGCCCTTGACCGGTGGTCCCGGTCACCCAGGAAGTTAAACAGCAGGGGGATGTACCCGGCAAAAAGATGAGGGGACCTGCCTATGATTTCCCCGGCGGCCTCCAGGGAGCCCCAGCTTGACGTCCCGGGAGCGGCCGCGGAGTTGATCAGTCCCTGCAGGAGGGTGGAAACCGCCCCCGGGTCCCTCCGGGCGATGACCGCCGAGACCTGCCCCATAATATCCGAGGTCCTGTTGCGGAACAATTCGTCCCCCGAATAAAGGAGCCTCCGGAGTTCCCTGATTATTTTTTTGTTCAGGGCCGCTGCGGCGATAATTGGTTCGGGCCGGTACCCGGCAACCAGGTCCTCCACCTCTTTTCTGGTCAGGCCCTTTTCCGGCACCGCCCCAACCGGGGGCCCCGGCGGGGCCGCCGCGGCCCGGGCCTGTTCCAGCCTGTGCTGCACGCCCCGCCAGGTCACCTCCCGGATTTCCCGGTGCAGCCTGATAAAGTAAAGGGCCCCGGAAACCCTGCGGCCCTGGTAAAACCCCGTTGGGACAATGAGATGGCTTACGGAGTCGTAGCGGTCCACCAGCTTATCCGTGTAGTCCTCCCCGGGCAGCAGGTTCCAGGCCAGGTCCCAGTCCATGTCGCAGCCGAAAACCAGGGCTTCAATGAAGGCCGATCCCAGGTTGCGCCCCGAGGCGTCACAGGCGTACACCGCGCCGCAGGCGCACGATCCCACGGGCATTTCCCCGTACCTTCGGGTTTTCAGGTCTGCGGGCCTTTCCACTGGCAACCCGCAGAAGGGACAAGCGGGCTTCTTGGCAAACTCCTTTCCGAAAAGGGCTCCTTTTTCCGTTTCAAAAATCATGAGTAGATAACCGCTCTCCTTGGTCAGTATTGTCGCGATTGTCGCACAGGTGGCCCGGGGCCTCCGCGGAAGCGGGCCGGCCGGCCGGTACGCCCCCATTAATCGTCGGGGCCGGGTATTTCAAAGGTCATGCACTCGCTTCCGGCGCTGCAGGACTTGGAGGTCACCTTCGGCTTGCTTCCCTTGCCGGAACCCATCACGTAACTGGTCCTGCTGATTACCCGGTCAAAAGATCCGGACCGGCATTTGGGGCATTCAATACTGATTTCCTGGTCCGGCTGTTTAAAAAATTTTTCGAAGAGTTCCCCGCACTCCAGGCAACGGAATTCGTAAATGGGCATATACCCTCTCCCCTTGTTCCTGAATAATTCGGATCCCGGTTCAATGGCCGGTCCCCGGTTATTATACCACATCGCCCAAAATTTTTCCCGCCCCGCCGGGGGCCGATAATTTACCGCCGGTTCGGCTTTTTGCCGCCAACCACCGGTGGACACGGGCGGGGTGCGGAAATTATAATTATAATAATGTAGTAGGACTTTCGACGCCGTCTGTGAAATCTTACAAAAAAACTGGCCGCCGCAGAAGGATAAATTGAATGGGCAACGAATTAGGTATTTAGGCCGTACCGTCAGGGCCGCTGCCGCGCGACCGCAACCCCGGGCAGAAAAGGGGCTGTGGGCGTAAGGTTTTTTTTCTGCCATTTAAGTGCCGCTATATTTTTGGGGAGGGGTCCGGCCGCCCTGCTGTTAAGGAGAGGAGTTTTCGGGGCGAACCGGCATTTGCATCATATATACTTATAGATTAAGGAGGTGATCCCTGTGTACGTGGTTGAAATCGATCGTGAAAAGTGTGAGGGCTGTGGTGAGTGCGCTGAGGCCTGTCCGGGTTCGGTCCTCAGCATGGTGGACGGCAAGGCCGAAGTGACGGGCAGCCTTGAGGACTGTCTCGGCTGTGAATCATGTACCAGCGTTTGCCCCAGCGGCGCGGTAAATCTGCAAGAAACGTAATTATATCCTGATGGCGCCCAAGGAGGTGTTGACGTGTTGTCCTATTTCATACTCCAGATACTGCCCTATGTTACCATGGTGGTGTTCACTTTCGGGCTGCTGTACAGGCTGGGCCGCTGGGCGGGGGCCAGGATAGTGCACGATATTACCTTGTCGCCCTTTCCCCAGAGCAATACCCAGGTGCTGGGTATTTTCGGCGCGGAGCTGATCTTTTTCCGCAGCCTTTTCTCGTCCGACCGGGCCCTTTGGGTAGGCGCCTGGCTGATGCACATGGCCCTGTTCGCGGTTATCGGCGGCCACTTGACGGGGATTTACTTCCTGGGCAAGCAGTTCATCTACATCGGCACGTCCGAGAACCTCAGCGAGCAGCTGTCCGCCCTGCTGGGGACCACAATGGGACTGATCATGTTTGCCGGCCTGCTTTACCTGTTCTACAGGCGTTTCGCCGTCGCCAAGGTGAGGGAGGTATCCACCCTCAGCGACTACCTGCATCTTGTACTGCTGCTTTCCATAGTTACCGTGGGGAATATCATGCGCCTCTGGGAGCATGACCTGGGCATAACTTACGCCCCGGTCAAGGACTACGTCACCCACCTGGTCATGCTAATGCCCCTGCCCATGACCCACGAGGTATTTACCAGGCCGTTCTTTGTGCTGCACCTTTTGTTCGTTCAAATCCTGCTGATGATTTTCCCGTTCAGTAAACTGATGCATGTCTTCGGCATGTTTGCCGAGCGCTGGATTATAAACCGGGTGTACAAGGAGCCGGCTCCGGGCCTGCCCAATGTCGACGTACAGGCCGCGCGCAGGGCCGGTCTGGGCCTGCCTTCCAGCGAAGGGGGGGTGTAAGGTGCCTAAGTATAAGGATATGGTTCAGCCGGTCAGGGCCACGGACGAAGAAATGAGACACATTCACATCGATCCGGTGCCCGATGACGAGAAGTGCGAGAAGGCGCTCCAGTATCTTGACGAGATGCGCAAAAAATTCAGGTCCTTTGTTTTGGCCATGGAATCCTGCGTGAAGTGCGGGGCCTGCGCCGAAAACTGCCATACTTATCTGGGCACGAAGGATCCCAACAACATTCCCACCAACCGGGCCGAGCTCATCCGCAAGATATATAAGCGGTACTTCACCCTGGAGGGGCGCTGGTTCGGCAAGCTGGTGGGGGCCGAGGACATCAGCCTGGATATCATCGAGCAGTGGTATTCGTATTTTTACCAGTGCAGCGAGTGCCGCCGCTGCGCCCGCGCCTGTCCCTTCGGCATCGACACCTGCGAGGTGACCTTCGTCGGGCGCCAGATCCTGCACTGGCTCGGGATTGTGCCCAAGCTGCACGCCCACGTGGGCGCCGCCATGGAAAGAGTGGGCAACCATACCAACCTGCCCAAGCCGGGTATCGTGGACACCCTGGAGTTCCTCTCCGAGGAAATCATGGACGAGTTCGGGGTGGAAGTGCCGTTCCCGGTGGACCAGCCGGCCGAAATAATGTATATCCCCTCGTCGGCGGACTTCCTGCTGAACCCCTACACCCTGATGGGGGCCGGCATGTTCTTCACCTACATCGGGGCCAGCTGGACCATACCGAGCACGGTTACCGAGGCCGGCAACTTCGGCCTGCTGTTCGACCAGATGTTCACCCAGCGCCACAACGTCACCAGGCTGCTGGACGCGGCCCAGAAACTGGGCGTCAAGAAAATCGTCTGGGGAGAGTGCGGGCACGGCTGGCGCGCCGCCAAGATGTACATCCCGACCCTGGCCGACCGGCCGGTAAGGTGGCCCATCACCCACCTGCACGATGAAATCGCGTATTATATAAGAACAAACCAGCTTAAACTGGATCCGGCCAAAAACCCCAAGCCGGTTACCCTGCACGACCCGTGCAACTACGCCAGGGCGTGCGACCTGATTGAAAACCTGCGCACGGTGATCAGGGCCAGCGTGGTTGATTTCAGGGAAATGACGCCCAACCGCGAGTGGACGTTCTGCTGCGGCGGGGGATCGGGCATACTTTTTGACGACCCGGAGATGTACCAGCGCCGCATCCAGCTCTCCGCCAAGAAGGCCGAACTGGTCAGGGCGACCGGCGTCGGCGCCAACGGCGACGGCATCCTGTGCGCTCCCTGCTCCATCTGCAAGGCCCAGCTCTACCCCATGGTAGAGGAGCACAAACTGGGGGTGGAGGTAAAAGGACTGGTTGACCTGCTGGGCAGGGCCCTGGTCTGGAAATAGACTGCAATCACCGGCAAAAGGTTTTTGGAAAGTCCCGGTGATTGACGAAGGGGCTTGTCAGTGATATTCTTGTATCTGGGGGGGAACATGTCTTATGGGCGCTAGTGGGGGTTCCCGTAACGCCAGGCCTGTTCACTCTGGAAATAAAACAGGCGAAATTATAAAATCGCCATAAAAATCTTTAGTGGAGGTGCTTTTTTTACATGCCATCCATCAATGTCAACGGAGTGGAGATTGAAATCGACGAGGACGGTTTCATAGTCGACCCGGACCAGTGGAATGAAGATGTCGCCAAGTATTTTGCCCAGGTTGAAGGCATTAACGAATTGACCGACGATCACTGGAAGGTGATTAATTACCTGCGCGACTACTACAAGCAGTTCCAAATCGCTCCCATGATCCGCAAACTGTGCAAAGAAACCGGCTGCAGCCTGAAATACATTTATGAACTGTTCCCCACCGGCCCGGCAAAAGGCGCCTGCAAGCTTGCCGGCCTGCCCAAACCCACCGGCTGCGTCTAAGAATTGAGAAGATAAGAAAGCAGTTTTGCATGATCAAGGCACAGTCGAGTTGCCGGCGCAGTACCTGCCGGCAGCGCCAAAACTTGTGCCTATTATTTTTCTTTCAAGCCGATTCAGAAAACTTACTGCTGGAAGTTGTTTGCTGAGAAGGGGCGTTAAAATGAATAGCAAAACAAGTAAAATACCGCGCATTGTGGTAGGTGCCCCCTGCGGCCGGTCCGGAAAAACCACCGTCACCCTGGGGCTTCTGGCCGCCCTGAAGAGTGCGGGCCTGGACGTCCGACCCTTCAAAAAGGGCCCTGATTTTATCGACCCCAGCTGGATGTCTATGATTACCGGAAAGCCCTGCCGGAACCTGGACGGCTTCATGATGGCCAGGGAGACGCTTGTTCAATCCTTCGCCAGGCATGCTTCCGGTGCGGATATCGGCGTGGTGGAGGGGGCCATGGGCCTTTTTGACGGTGTGGACATCGAGGGCAGCGGCAGCACCGCGGAAATAGCCAAGGCTTTGGCGGCCCCGGTCGTCCTGGTGGTGGACGCCACCCGGATGACCAGGAGCGTGGCTCCACTGGTACGTGGATTTATGGATTTTGACCCCGGCCTTAAGCTGGCCGGGGTGATCCTCAACAAGGTGGCCAGGTCAAGGCATGAGAGCATGCTCAGGGAGGCTATCGGGAGGTACTGCGGCCTTCCCGTGCTGGGTGTAATCCCCAAGGGACGGCAGTTCGTTATTCCGGACCGGCACCTGGGCCTGATTCCGGCTGCCGAAAGGGATGAGTTGCGGGCGTCGGTGATCGAGTTCGGCAGGGACGCCGGCTGTTTTTTTGACCTCGGCAGGATTTTGGAGGTGGCCGGGTCCGCCCCGCCGCTGCCGGTATCGGGCCCGGAACAGGCGGCCCGCGGGGCGGGGGCCGCGCGCGGCGGCAAGCCCGTTATCGGCGTATTCAGGGACAGGGCGTTTACCTTTTACTACCCGGAAAACCTGGAGGCCCTGGCTGACGCAGGGGCGGACCTGGTGGAGATAGACGCCCTCAACCGGCCCGCCCTGCCGGATGTAGACGCCCTTTACATCGGCGGCGGGTTTCCCGAGGTCTTCGCCGCCGAACTGGAGGCCAACGAGGGCCTGCGGCGGGCGGTGAAGGAGGGGATCGAGGCCGGGCTGCCGGTGTACGCCGAGTGCGGGGGGCTCATGTACCTGGCCAGGACACTGGTCTGGAAGGACAGGGCCTACCGGATGTCAGGCTGCCTCCCATTCGACGTGGTCATGTCCGACCGCCCCCAGGGGCACGGGTACGAGGTGGTGGAGGTTGAACTGGACAACCCCTTTTTCCCGGGGGGCATGGTCATCCGGGGGCATGAATTCCACCACTCCAGGGTTGAAAATATCGACCACGGGCGGGTTTCCTTCGCCTTCCGGGTCGCCCGGGGATGGGGCATTGACGGCCGCAGGGACGGGGCGGTGTATAAAAATGTGCTGGCCTGCTACAGCCACCTGCACGCCCTGGCTGTTCCGGGCTGGGCGGAGGCGCTGGTTGCCCGCGCCCTGGAGTTCAGGGATAAGAGGAGACAGGAGACAGGAGACAGGAGTAACAAATCGAATGGCAAAACCGGCGTCTTTAAGTGACGGCGGTTTTTTTACATACTCGACCCCCCTTTCAGACAAAATATACTCAAAGTCAGTGCGGGGGGGTAATACTTGTCTTGCCATACAGAAGAAAAAAAACGGTGATATTCTTTTTCATCGCGGTTTTTCTGGCGGCCGGCCTGTTCATCTGGCGGGCGGGGGATGCCTTCGGCCAAAACAGAACCCTGTACTGGGGAAGCAGCGGCCCCGACGTCAGGAAGGTCCAGGCCCAGCTGAACAGGTGGGGCTATTACAACGGGCCCATCGACGGCTACTATTCGGGGAGAACCTTCCGGGCCGTAAAGGAATTCCAGAGGAAAAACGGCCTGCTGGTGGACGGCGTGGTGGGCCCCCAGACCTGGGCTGCCCTGGGCTTTCCGAGCGCAAGGCGGGCGGTGCCGACCACCGGGGCGGTATCCAGGGGGGTGTCCGACCGGAGCAACGTTTACCTGCTGGCCCGGGTAATCGAGGGGGAGGCGGCGGATGAGCCCTATATCGGCAAGGTAGCCGTTGGCGCGGTAATCGTAAACAGGGTCCAGAGCGGTTCATTTCCCAATTCCCTGCCCGGAGTGATTTATCAGCCCAGGGCCTTTGAGTCGGTAAGCAACGGGCAGTATACCAGGCCCGTGTCCGCGGAATCCCTGCGGGCGGCCCAGGAGGCCTTGAGCGGCTGGGACCCCACCGGCGGCGCCCTGTTTTTCTGGAACCCATACAAACCGGTGGCTGCCTGGATTTGGTCAAGGCCCGTATTAACTCAAATCGGCCGGCACGTCTTTGCCCGGTAGAGAGAGGGTGGCGACTTGAAAAGACCTTACAACTGGATTTTGCCTTTTGCTTTGGGGTTCCTGCTGCTGGCGGGAACGGCCTGGTGGGGCTACGGACAGATGCTGTCCCGCAGGACGGCCGAAACCGCCCTCAGCAACAAGTACAACCTGGCCTTCTACAACCTGGTGAATAATTTACAGAATATGGAAATAATTCTCTCCAAGACCCTGGTCGGACAGGAGGCCCGGGAGGACGCCAATCTGTTCATGCAGCTCTGGCAGGAATCGGTGGCCGCCCAGGGCAATCTCGGCCAGATTCCAGTGTCTCCCGCCGACGTTGCCCGGACCATCAAGTTCCTGAACCAGGTGGGGGGTTATGCCCGGACCCTGGCGGTGCAGAGCGCTGAAGGCCAGTCCAAAACCGACGGCCAGTGGCAGACCCTGAAAAGACTTTACAGCCAGGCCCGGCGGCTAAACACTGAAATGGACCGGGTGGAGGCCGACCTGTCCAGCGGCCGGCTGATGCTGAGCGAACTGAGAAGGGAGAGCCGCTGGGTACTGCGCAGGCAGGGGCCCCGGCTGGCCGACAACAATTTTCAGACCATGGACAGGAACATGCAGCAGTTTCCCACCCTGATTTACGACGGGCCTTTTTCTGATCACCTGGCGCGCAAGCAGCCCTTAGGCCTGGAGGGTCCCCGGGTAACTGCGGACCAGGCCAGGAACAAGGCCCTGGCTTTTATTGACCAGCGGCCGGATGTCACCTACATAGCCAATGTGGCCAGGAAAGACAGCGGGAGGATTCCGGTATACCGCGTGGAAGCAACTCCCAGGCCGGCCGGGGAGGGGGAGAGGATAGCCCTCGGCGTTTCCCAGCAGGCCGGACAGGTGGTCTGGATGATTAACTCCAGGAACATCGGTGACGCCGGGATTACGGCCCGCCAGGCCGGGGACAGGGCCGCCCGCTTCTTGGAGGAACGGGGCTTTAAGGAGATGGAATCAACCTACTATGAAACCCGCGGCAACGTGGCCATATACAATTTTGCCGCCACCCAGGGAGGGGTGATCCTCTACCCCGACCTGATCAAGATATCGGTGGCCCTTGATAACGGGCAGGTGACGGGGCTTGACGCGACCGGCTACTGGATGTCCCACCGCGCAAGAAAACTGCCTGCCCCGGCGCTGACAGCGGAACAGGCCAGGGGGAAACTGAGCCCCAGGCTGGACAACGTCACGCCCGGACGGCTGGCCCTGATCCCGAAAACACCGGATACAGAGGTGCTGACTTACGAATTCCAGGGCAGCCTGGACGGCGACGTGTTCCTAATTTACATCAACGCGTTGACCGGGGAGGAGGAGCAGGTCCTCAGAGTAATCAGGACGAACAACGGAGTGTTAACTATGTAGCAGGAATTTCGTGGATTTCTACTTTTCCTGTTGACTTGACGAAAGCACCCGTGCTATAATGGCCGTAATTTCTGATAATTTTGCCATGATGGGGAATATGGGCCTACTTAGTCTTAAGCGAGCCGGTGGACGGTGGAAGCCCGGCAGGCGACGGTGCCCGTGCCGCCCCGGAGCTGCAGGCTGAAAGCCCGAGGGCAAGTATGCGCTGCCGGGAGCCCCCGTTAACGGGCGCCAGAGGGGACCGTGCAGACGGTCAATTTGGGTGGTACCGCGGGAACAAACTCCCGTCCCTTAAATATTGGGGCGGGAGTAGTTTTTTTAGGGTTTGGGGTTATAAGGGGAAGGAGGTGGCCGGATGTGAAGGAGTTGCTGGAGCTGCTGGAGTCCAACGCCAAGCTCGGCGAAAACGACATCGCCGTTATGCTGTCCATGGACGTGGAGGAAGTTTCAAAGAAAATCAAGGAGCTGGAAAACAACAAGACCATTTTAAAATACATCACCCTGGTGAACTGGGAGAGGGTGGGGGAGGAGAAAGTTTCGGCCCTCATCGAGGTGCGTATGACGCCCCAGCGGGATGTGGGCTTTGATGCCGTGGCCGAAAGGATATCCCGCTTTCCGGAGGTTCGCAGCGTTCGCCTGGTGTCGGGAACATACGACCTGGCGGTGAACATCGAGGGCAAAACCATGAGGGAGGTCAGCCACTTTGTGGCTACCAAACTGGCCACTATCGAAGGCGTGGTCAGCACCACGACCCATTTCGTCCTGAAGACCTACAAGCAGGACGGCGTGATAATCGAGGATGAAGAAGAAGACAGGAGGCTGGTGGTGTCCCCTTGACAAACATGAAAAACGACTGGGCCAAAAGAGTCAACCCGGCGGTTCGCTCCATACCGCCCTCGGGGATAAGGAAGTTTTTCGACCTGGTAACCGAGACCAAGGGGGTAATATCTTTGGGGGTGGGAGAGCCGGATTTCGTCACCCCCTGGCACATCAGGGAGGCCTGCATCTACTCCCTGGAAAAGGGTTATACCATGTACACCTCAAACCAGGGCCTGCTGCAGCTGCGGGAGGAAATTGCCCGGGACCTGGACCTGACCTACGGGGTAACCTACGACGCCCGCAGGGAGCTGCTGGTCACGGTGGGGGTCAGCGAGGGGCTCGACCTGGCCATGAGGGCTTTGGTCTGTCCGGGAGACGAGGTAATCATTCCCGAACCCTCTTATGTCTCCTACGCCCCCTGCGTCTCCCTGGCCGGCGGCGTGCCGGTGACCGTTCCCACCAGCATGGAGGACGACTTCAGGCTGACCGCGGACAGGGTGGACCGGGCCGTTACCCGGCGCACCAAAATCCTGATCCTCTGCTACCCCAACAATCCCACCGGCGCTGTCATGCGGCGCCGGGACCTGCTGGAGCTGGCCGAGGTGGTCAGGGCCAACGATCTGATCGTGGTTTCGGACGAGATTTACGACAAGCTCACATACACCGGCAGTCACACCTGTTTTGCCTCAATTCCGGGCATGCAGGACCGCACCGTGCTGTTAAACGGCTTTTCCAAGGCCTATGCCATGA
>DYET01000205.1 GCA_020725625.1 Desulfovirgula sp.
AATTCCTTGAAGTCGTACGTGATGTGATTAATCCCGTTCCCGTCAACCCTCCAGGTCATGTGGCCTCTTCCGCCCTGCTGGTTGGGCGCGTGTTTCCTGAACATGCCCTCGCCGGGAAGGGCTTCCGGGCCTTCGTAGGCCGAGGCTGTGAAAGTGCAAGCGGCCAGCAGGAGGACAGCCAGGCCCGGTGCCAGTACCCTTTTAAGCACAAGGTATCAACTCCTTTCAGGTTATAAAAATCGGTTAAAATGCCGCATGCCCTATCTACCGGCTATTACCTCCGGGCCCACAGTGCTGTGGATAGTCAGCACCAGTCTGTCGGGGGCGCCGGATGCCGCCCTGGCGAAAAAGCCCAGTTCCACAGGAACCCTGATTATGCCCACCACAGCCGGCCTGGCAACCGTTTCTGAATAGCCATCCCAGTTATAGGTGAAGGGAACGTCGTTTACCACCCGGAAAAATGAGACTTCCACCGGTCCCCCGGCCACCGATCCGGCCAGGGGGTTGCCCCACCGGTCCAGCTTGAGGTTTTCGCGCAGGGTGGCGTCAAAAACCTCCCCGGCCTGTTGGGGAAGGATATATGCCTGCGGGCTCTCCGGATTGGCCAGCAAATCCGGGTCCAGTTGGCCCGAGGCCGCCCTGAGGGAAAGGTTGAGCGCATGCCTGGCAGCGACCTTGACCGCGTACACCCTGGCTATGTCGGACACCAGGGCGAACACAGCGAAAAAGGCCGCCAGGAAAACGAGCAGGGTCAGTGCCGACGATCCCCTTTTACATCCAAACAGACTTCTCACTGTTCAAAATGCACCTCGCTCAGTGCCGCGGACCGGGCCTTAAGGGTGATCATTTCTTCCCTTACCATCCATTTCCATAAATTATCGGCCAGGAGGATCCTGAACTTGACCGGGTAGACCACACCCACGACGATGGGGCTGTTGCGCTCGACATTTTGGTCGGGGGCGGTTCCCCATATGACCACCGTACCGCCGTCCTCGTACGGATCGGTGGCCGTCTCGTCGTAAACAAAGGCCCTCCCATTGGTGGTCCAGTCGCGGAGGTAACCGGCAGTGCCGCTACGGACCCCCTCCGAGAATTTTCCCTCTTTGGCCGCGTTGACCGCCGCCGAGGCCGCCGCATAATTGACGGCGGTCCAGTCGTACATGATGAAACCCGTTTCCACAATCATGAAGAAAAGCATCAATATGACGGGCAGGACAAACAGCGCCTCCAGGGAAGGGCTGCCCCGCCCGTCCCGCATTAACCTGGCGATCAAGGTGTTCCCACCTCCCCGATCCTCTCGG
>DYET01000001.1 GCA_020725625.1 Desulfovirgula sp.
ACCTCACGGCTTTGGCTCCAAGGCTGGATAACGGCGGCTGGCTGGGCCTTACCGTGCCGGCTTCCCACCGGCTATATTCACAACGCCGAACTGGCGCGCCACCTCTGCTATATTTTAACAATAAATATTCCCCGTTTCAATAACTTGTTAACTAAGGTGCCTGGCACCATAATCCCTCCACCGGCTATATTCACAACGCCGAACTGGCGCGCCACCTCTGCTATATTTTAACAATAAATATTCCCCGTTTCAATAACTTGTTAACTAAGGTGCCTGGCACCATAATCCTATTAACAATAAATATTCCCCGTTTCAATAACTTGTTAACTAAGGTGCCTGGCACCATAATCCTATAATCCCTTATCTCACCGAGGTAATCCTTTACTTTTTTTGAGCTGTGGCCGTTGCGGCAGTTATCTGTTTTTTGTTTTTGTAATCGTACTTTGAGTAGCCCAATCAGCTCCGCCTCAAGCATTTTCTGGAGGGTCTTTCCGAACATCTCTTAAAGGACGTTTTGAACGTCGGCAGCTGTCTTTAGGTTCTTTTCCATGATAGTTGTTTGATTTGATCATCTGTAAAAAAGCCCATTAAAAACAAACCTCCTTGAAAATATTTAATTATATACCCTCAAGGAGTTTACACAAATTATTTTTACAGACTCGCATGTCAATTTTTTTCAAGGAACTTCACGGTAGCAGAGGCAAAATCATTGAAATCCTTCAGTCCCTGTTTAAGCACGCCGTGAACTTTTTCCGGGTCTATTTCGGTATAGTCGTGCACCAGTATATTCCTGAAGTTTACCATGCCCTTTATTCTGTCGGCCAGTTCCCTGGTTATTATCCCTTCCCGGCCCAGGAGAGTAAAAATATTCTCCTGTTCCGCCGGAAAGGTCAGTTTCTTTCTTGCGATAATATAGTTGGCGATATCAATGCAGACCTGTATAGCCAGTTGCAGGTTTCTCTCAACTATTGCCTGGAGGTCATGGTCACCCAGGTATTCTTCCAAACTGGTCCTTTTGAAGCGTTTCAGCCGGGATACGTATTCGTCCAGCCTTGCCAGGCGGGCCATGATCACGTTTTTATCTAACACCCAGGCCGCTCTCCTTTATCCTTTCCGCCAGCTGCCTGGCGTGAAAGTCAAAATACCTTTTATAGTCGTAATACCGGCTGGCCGTATGCATTTCAAAAAGGGCCCTCTGGTCGGCGTCCCTTTCGAAGATAACCCTGCCTTTTTGAATGACCTGAAACCGCATCAGCATCGGCGCTTCATTAAGAATGACAATTTCAGTGTTCAGCCTGACGATCTTGCGCGTATCCTCCATTACCGCCAGGCGGTACCTTAAACTGTCCTTAGGAGGGGAGTCGGCCAAAACAGCGATGTCCACGTCACTGTCCGGCCGGGCCACCCCTTCGGCGCGGGACCCGAATAAATAGGCCGCTATTATTTCAGGCCTCCCGGCAAAATACCGGGCCAGCAGCGGCAGGAATGGCGCGTCTTTCATACAACACCCCACCGGACCGTTACATATCTCCACAATTATACCACAATCACCGCCCTTCAAGTAAGGATGGAACCCGCCTGCCAACCGCCATTAGCGGTGGTACGGTTCTCCCCGGGCGATCTTGAAGGCCCGGAAGACCTGCTCCAGTAGAATTATCCTGATCAGCTGGTGGGGAAAGGTCATCCTGGAAAAGGAAAGCCTCCGGTGGGCCGACCGCAGTATCGTATCGGACAGGCCCAGGGTGCCGCCGATGATGAAGGCGACCTGGCTCATTCCCTGCAGGCCCAGCCCGGCCAAAAAATCGGCGAACTCCTCCGATGTCAGCGGGCCTCCCTCCCGGTCCAGGGCCACCACGTGGGCGCCTGGCGGAATGTGCCTGGCCAGCCGGCCGGCCTCCCTCAACCTTATTTTTTCCTCCGTGCCCGCCGAGGCCCCCTCCGGGACGCTCTCGTCGGCCACCTCCACCACGTTTACCCTCGCGTACGCCGAAAGCCTTTTCAGGTACTCGGCCTGGGCCTCCCGCAGGTACCTTTCCTTCAGCCGGCCCACGGCCAGTATGTTGATCTGCATCGGACCATCCGCCTTTATAAACCCTTCTGATCGGACGGGCGCTCATCCCCGGGCCAAGAAGTCCCTGTAATCTCCGGCCGACAGCAATTTGTCCAGCTCGGCCGGATCCTCCAGGTCTATTTCCGCTATCCAACCCAGGCCATACGGGTCTTCGTTGATCAGCCCCGGGTTTTCCTGCAATTCACTGTTCACTGCCGTTACCTTCCCGGAAACCGGGCTGTAGTATTCCGAGACCGCCTTCACCGACTCCACGACGCCCAGGGGCTCGCTGGCCGCCACACGCCTTCCGGCTACGGGCAGTTCAATATAGACGATTGTCCCCAGGGCATCCTGAGCATGATGGGTGATCCCCATTCGTCCCCGCTTCCCGTTCACCCGAATCCACTGGTGATCGGCGCTGTAAAGCAGCCCGTCTGGAATCATCACTACACCTCATTCCCTGTAAATTTAGATGTGGATGCTCATCCCGCATATCGTCTCGGCCGCTTCCCCGAAAGCCTCCGCCAGCGTCGGGTGGGCGTGAATGATGTCCGCCAGTTGTTTGGCGGTGGCTCCCATCCTCATGGCAACGACAGCCTCGGCGATGAGGTCGGTGGCCCGCGGCCCCATCACGTGAGCGCCCAGGATCCGGCCGCTGCCGGATTCCGCCATGATTTTTACGAAACCTTCGGTATTTCCGGTAGCCTGGGCCTTCCCCAATGCAAGAAAGGGGAACTTTCCGGTTTTGAAATCCAACCCTCTGGCCCTGGCCTCCTGTTCCGTCATCCCCACGCTCCCTACTTCGGGGTTGGTATACACGCAGGAGGGGACTGTACTGTAATCCATTTCCTTCCCGAGTCCCATGATGGCCTCCGCCGCAACCTTTCCCTGCGCCGAGGCAACGTGGGCCAGCTGCATTTTCCCGGTGACGTCGCCCACCGCGTATACCCCCGCCGCCGTCGTCGCCATTCTGCCGTTCACCAGGACTTCTCCTTGTTCTCCGACGGCCGCTCCAATCTTCTCCAGGCCCAGGCCTCCGGTATCAACCTTTCTGCCGACCGACACCAGCACTTTGTCGGCTTTGACAGTTTCCCCGTTTTCCAGGAGGGCAACGGCGGCACGGCCGTCCTTTTTTATTTCAAGCACCCTCAGCCCCGTCTTGATCTCGATTCCCCGGCGCCTGAACAGGGACCTCATGGTAAGCGATATGTCCTTGTCCATCTGCGGCAGTATGCCCGGCATGATATCCACCACGGTCACCCTGGATCCCATAGCGGTAAAAATACTGGCAAATTCGCAGCCGATGACCCCTGCCCCGATGATCAGGAATCTTTCCGGGATTGCTTCCAGGTTAAGCGCTTCGTCAGAGGTGATCACAAGGTCTCCGTCATAGCCAAGGTTTTTTGGCAGCACCGGATCAGACCCGGTGGCCAGGACAATATTCTCGCACTCCAGGCTGACCGGTCCGTCCGCCCCCCCGGACACTGAAACCCGGCCGGGAGCAGCTATTTTTGCCGTTCCCCGGATATAGTCCACCCGGTTCTTTTTCAGCAAGAATTCAATGCCTTGCGCCAGCCTGGACACAACCTGGGCCTTCTTATGCATAAGGGCGGGAAGGCTGAACGACACGCCTTCCACGGCTACGCCAAAATCTCCGGCCCTTATCGTATGCAGGATTGACGCGGCCTCAGCCATTATTTTCGTTGGAATGCAGCCGCGGTTTAAACAGGTCCCCCCCACCTTTTCCCTCTCTACAAGGGCCACCTTGGCCCCCAACTGGGCAGCCCTTATGGCCGCCACATAACCACCGGGCCCGCCTCCAATAACAACCAGCTTGTAAATAAGCTCTCCCTCCCCTTGTTTAAGCCTCCTGCAAAGATCCCGGCGCCGCGCGCGGTCACCAAGGAAACAGCAGGTTTCCCTCACCGTCGAACTCCATGAACTGCCTCCCTACCTCCAGGTACCCGTTTTCCCGGCAGGAGGCCAGCAAACCCGGCGTCACCAGTATTTCTTTCAGGTGCAGAGTATTGGGTATCCAGCCCAGGCTGCACTCCTCCAGGCTCTTTTTAAGGCTCAGGGCGGCCGCCTGTAAGGCTTCCCGGTCGGTGTCGAAGACCAGGGGAAGCATCACCCGCCTCAGGTAACCCGTGGTCAGCGCGTTCAGATAAGTGGCCCTGCGGTCGATGGCCTGCTCCAGCCTTCTGGTGATGAAATCGGCCACCCCCACGCCGTTGGCGTTGCCCTCGCTGGCGGGCGAAAGCGCCCTGACAAAAACTCTCTTGGCCGGCTGGTCGGCCCGGCTGTAATCTCCGGTAACCGAAAAGCGCCCGATGACATTGGTGTCCAGCCCGGTCCCGCTGAAGTTCTTGCCCATTTCGTCCACCACGAGAATATCGGCCCCGGAAAAGGGAAGGCGGGGCATGAGGCTGCGGGCGTGCTGCAAAAGGATTGGCTCCCTTTCCATGATCCGGTCCCTGGGTATACCCTCGAGAACTGCCACTTCTTCATCGGCGTTTTCAACCAGGGCTATGCCCCCGATGACCGGCAGGCGCTCAAGGGCCAGCCCGCCCAGGTCCGCCAGGAACCAGGACAGCGTTTCCACCGGCTGTTCGTGGAAAACGGCGGCCCCCGGCACCTTGCCCAGGCCCACCACCAGCATTTTTATCAGCCCGCTTTCGAAATTGCCGTGAAATGCGGTATGCGGCTTCACCCTGTTCACCAGGATGATGCCGTCGGCGGCGGCCGCCCGGCTGTCGGTATAAAGGGGAAGATTTCCCGCCTGGCCCGTCTTGATCACGTCCTCGCCGTCTTCGATGGGAGCGCCCGTACTTTCAGGAGTAATTCCCAGGTGGGCCAGTATGTCAAGCCGCCCCTGCACCGTACCGCCGCCGTGGCTGCCCATGGCCGGCACCAGGAAGGGTTCCCCGCCCCTGTCCCTGACCCAGCGGACCGCCTCGCCGATTATTTCCCCGTACCGGGCAAGGCCCCGGCTGCCGGCGGTTATGGCAATGCGGTCCCCCGGCCTGATGCTTGTCCCCTGGGACATTTGATCCAGGGCCATTCTTGTGCTTTCAAAAATATCGTCCACCCTGGGGCCCCCGGCGGAGGCCCGGCGCACCCGGCAAAGTTCCATGATGTGCATCCCTTCTTATTAAGTTTATTACTTCAATTATAGCGCTTTGAGAACCTAACGCCAGCTTTCGATTTCCGCCAGCCTTTTGGCCAGCCCCTTTTTGCCCTCCAAATCGCTTTCCCGCAGGATGGAAACCCGGTGTGCTTCCGGGGAACCGCCGCCGTGGATGTCCGATACCGTGTCGGCGCTTTCCAGGGCCAGCTTTTCCACCAGTCTCAGCATTTTAACCCGGTTCTCCACGGGTACCCCCGCCGCTCCCTGCAGGTACTTGTACAGCAGGGGACCGATCTCCGGGTTGGCCAGGTCCCTGTCCGAGGGCAAATCGCTGACGAAACCGCCTGCAATATCCACCAGCAGGCGGCCGGCCTCGGCCATCTCCTTCCCTTCGTGTATTTTGGAGGCATTGGCCAGGACGGGATCGATAAAGTAGGTCCCGGAAGGCTGCCGCTTGCCCTCGTAAGATGCCGCAATGCTGCACCCGTACAGGGTTTCGGCCCGGTGAACCATGTCAATCACCTTCTGCCTGAGGTGGCTTACCTTGCTGGTGCCGTTGTAGTCCATCATGGTCAGGGCGGCGCCCACCATGCAGTCAATCTTTCCCGACTTGCAGCCGCCGTGGCTCTGCCGGTGAAAGGCGGAGAACTTCATCACCAGGTCGCCGGCGAACTCCACCTCTCCGCACATGAACACCCGCTCCCAGGGAACGAACACATCGTTGAAAATAACGGTGGGGCAATACTTGGAATACCTGGTATTGCCGGTGTCGCAGCCCTGCAGTTCACGCATGTCAAGGGTCGACCGGCCAACCACGTGGATCAGCCCGGGGGTGTCCGTCGGGATGGCGAAGGCCACGGCGTAATCCTCGTCGCCCTTCCTCATGGCCCGGGTGGGCAGCACGATTATCTCGTGGGAGGAAAGGGACCCCGTCTGGTGGGCTTTTGCGCCCCGCACCACGATGCCTCCGGGACGCCGCTCCGCCACCCGCAGGTACATGTCTCTGTCCGGCTGTTCGTGCGGGCTCAAGGAGCGGTCACCCTTAACATCAGTCACGCCGGCGTTGCAGGCGAGGTCGTTCTTCTGAACGTGCTTCAGGAATTCAAGAAAGCGGCGGTTGTACTCGGTCCCGTATTTCTGGTCGATGTCGTAAGTAACTATGGACAGCGCGCATAGGCAGTCAAGGCCGGTGCACCTCTGAAAGCAGGTGCCGACCCGCCCCCCCAGCAGGCGGTTTATTTTTACCCTGGCCACCAGGTCGCCTATTGACGACGGAGGCAGGGTGAAGCGGTTGACCTGATCGTTTATGAGCGGGCTGTTTGTCACCAGCAAGGACCGGTATTCTTCAAGGCCGGCAGCCTCGTAGGTGGATCCGGTGGCCTCGATCCCGGCCCTGAGGCGGGGATTGTCCACCACATTGGTGATCCGCTCGCCGAACATATAAACGGTGGGGTTCATACCGCGCAGGGATTCGATGTATTCGTCCTTGGTTTTAAGCGCCATTCGTCTTACCCCCAATGGCAGACTAAAATTTTACTTTACGGCCCGGACCAGGACATCCAGCAGGTTGACCACTTCAATTTTCCTTTTCCGGGCAGGTATCCTCAGAACGCTGACACAGCTGGGGCAGGCGGTGATTATTGTCCCGGACCCGACCCCGGCGGCCTCATCCGCCCTTTGTTCAGATATCTTGAGAGAATACTGGGTGAGGTACGGAAAAACCACCGCGCCGCCACCGCAGCACCATGCATTTTCGCGGTTCCTGGGCATCTCCCTGAATGACCCGGGAAACATCTTTTTGATCAGGATCCTCGGTTCTTCGTAGACGCCCATGTGCCTTCCCAGGTGACAGGGATCGTGGTAGGTCACTCCCCCGGGACAGGCGTTTTCCAGGGTATCCACCTGTAACGAGCCGTCCTCTATTTTTTCGGCGAGAAACTGGGTGATGTGAATCACCTCGAAGGGCAGCCTGCCCCACAAGTAATTGTAGAAATGGCCAAAGGCATTGTAACAGCCGGCACAGGACATTACCACCCGCTTTGCCCCGGCCTTGACCAGTTTTTCAATGTTGTGGCCGGCCAGTTCCCGGGCCAGGTCGGTGGAACCGTTCCAAATCTGGGGAACTCCGCAGCACCTTTCCCCGTCGGCCAGGTATGCCGGTCTTGCGCCGGCCTTTCTCATGAGTTCCACCGCGTTTTTGAATACCGACGGGTTCCTCAAGGTGTCGTAGCAGCCGGCAAAATAAAATACTTCCCCCTCCTGCGGCAAATGCAGCGACTCCGCCGGAACCCGGCGATCTCCGGCGGGCTTGCCGAAAGGATTCCCGCAATCCCCGATAACCCTGTTGACTTCCGCCAGAGGTTTGGGCAGGGGCACCCCTTTTTTGACGGCGTCCTCCCTCATGGCCCGGAAGATTTCAACAGTGTCCACTTCCAGCGGGCAGTGGGTCTTGCACGCCCCGCATCCCAGGCATGTGTACATCCTCTCCACCAGCTTCTCGCTGTAGCCGATCTCACCCTCCAGGATGCCGCGGGCCAGGAGCACCCTTCCCCGGGCGAAGGAGCTTTCAAAACCCAGGATTTCGCGGGCAGGGCAAACCCGCCGGGTCTCTTCCATCACTTTTTCCCGGCACCAGCCGCACCTTAAGCACCTGTATATTTCTTCAGCAACCCTGTCCAGCACTCTCTCCATCCTCCTTAAAGCATTTCCGGGTTCAGGATGTTCTTCGGGTCAAGATGTTTTTTTATGCCTCTGAACAGGTCGTAGGCCGGTCCCAGCCTGCCCATTACGGCCACATGCAAATCCCCAATCCAATAAGGGCTGACACCCAGGGAAAACATGACCTCGGCAACCTCCATCCAGATTTCCAGCATCCTCTCCCAGACGGCCCGGTTCCTCTCGTTGCAGAACAGGGCCACGGGAATGTTGATGGATCTCGTTTCCAACAACCCCCCCAGGCTCCACCTGATCTTAAACTCTTTCAGGACGTCATCCTTCTCTTCAAAGTATGCCAATACCCGGCGGGCGACCTGCGGATACCTGCGGATAGGGATGAAGCCCGCCACTTCCAGCCAGCCGGGGCCGGCCTTGCCGAAGGCCTTTACCCTGGCGTGGTTGCGTCCCCGGTAATATTCCTCCCCGAAGGCCGGCACTTTCCGCCCGCCCG
Organism: Desulfovirgula sp.; assembly: GCA_020725625.1. Classification (GTDB taxonomy): domain Bacteria; phylum Bacillota; class Desulfotomaculia; order Desulfotomaculales; family Desulfocucumaceae; genus JAILZP01. Next base: position 8,344 of record DYET01000001.1, read on the forward strand.
CCCGGGAGCATATATCCCCGGCGGTTTCGGCCATGTCATCAAGCCAGGGCTTTCTGCTGCCTTTGATCATATACACCAGTCCCGCGTCCCCGCCGATTTCAGGGGGAACCGGAAAGACGAACAGCCTGGAATCATACAGAATATTTTCCCGGGCCAGGCCGTGCATGGCGTCAATGGCCCGGTCCAGGGACGGGAAGGAAAAGGCGCCGTATGCAAGGTGCCTGCTGAGAGGATATATTTTAAAAGCCGCCCTGGCGATTATCCCCAGTGACCCGTGGGATCCCAGGAACAAGCCCGTTAAATCCGCCCCGTTGCAGTCCCGCATCACCATGGCGTTGGCGGTATGCGCCCCCGAACCCGTGCGAACCGGGGTCCCGTCGGGCAATACCACTTCCAGGCCGGTAATCTGCGTACCCAGGCTGCCGTACCTGGCCGCGCCCATGCAGATGGCGTGAACGGCCAGCGTTCCCCCGACGGTGGCTGAAGGTGCGGACCAGGGCCCCTCCAGGCCGAGTTCCCACCCCTTCTCCTCCAGGGCCTTGTTTAACTGCGTCCAGGTCACCCCCGCACCCGCCGTCACCACCATGCTCTCCTCGTCGATGTCGATCCCCTGCAGCGTGGTCAGGTCCAGCATGAGGGAGTCCTTCTGCACGGGCATGGGCGCCCCGCACATGCTGCTGGACGCCCCCCTGATTGCCAGGGGCTTGCCGTGAAGATTGGCCAGTCTTACCACTTCCGCCAGCGCCTCCACTGACCTGATCATGGCTACGGCCCCAGGCCGGCGCGGGGGAACTGAACCGGAGTCCCTCGAATAACACCAGATCTCGAAGTCGTCCTGTGAAAAATTCTCTTCACCGACTATTTTCCTGACTAACCCGTACAAGAAAATTCCTCCCTTCCTGTAAAACTCATGAATAATGCGAGCTTTACCGGTTCGATGAACTGCTTGGCCACCGGCCGTTTCACACCTTGAAGGGCGCCCCGGCTGTCAACCCGCGGATAGTCAGGGTAATGCCCGCCGTGCCGGATTCCCCGGCAAGAGGTTGCCCACGGGTTCCCCAGGGCAACCTCTTGCTCACCGACAAGGCATCAACCGTCGCGATTAAAGATTAAAGAATAAAGCTTAAAATAAACAGTAGAGGCAAGCTGCAGGCCCACATGAATACCGACAGCCCCGTCCAGGCTTTGAGCCCTTCCTTCATGTCCAGTCCGGTCAGCCTGACAAAAACCCACCAGAGGCTGTCGTTAAAATATGAGCAGAAAAGGGAACCGCTTCCGATGGCCAATGCCATCATCAGGGGATCGATCCCCAGTTGGGGCATAAGGGGAGCAACAATGGTAGCCGTGGTGATACCGGTAATCATTGCGGATCCCTGAGCCACTTTAATCAGGGTGGCAATGGCGAAACCAAGAAGCCAGGCGGGAATACCCCATTCTATCATAACCTTAGCCCAGGTGTCGGCAATCCCGGCAGCCCTGACAACACTTCCCAGGGCGCCACCGGCAGCGGTAATGCAAACCACTACACCCGCCGAAGACAGTGCATCCTCCATCCATTTCAGCCTCTCATCAGCTTTCATCCTGGCCGCCAGCCAATACATGGACATTAACACGCCTATAAGAATCGCTACATAGGGTGTGCCGATAAAATCAAATACCTTGACAGCCATACTGTCTTTCGGAAAGACCACTTTAGCCAGTGTGGACGTCATAAGCAAGATTACGGGGATCACGATGCACATAAAGGCCGCGACGGCAGTAGTCTGTTTTTGGCTGCCGAGACCAACATCGGCGCTTTGACCTGCCGCATCAACCGTGACGGCTATTTCACCTTTCAAGTATTTTTCGTCTACAACAAGGCCCCTTTCCTCCGGCAAAAAGCTTATTTTTTTACTTATCCAGTTGACGTAGGTCATGCCAATAAATACCATGACCAAACTGAACAAGGCGCCGGCCATGGTCATTACCCCAAGGTCAATCCCAAGCAGCCCGGCTACGGCAACAGGCTGGGGGGTGGGCGGAGCCATCAGGCATCCGGGCCACAAGCCCAGGCAGAGGGCCAATCCCATTTTTAACATGTTTATTCTTGTTTTTTGGGACAAAGCCTTGGCCAGAGGGTTAAGAATGATATAACCGGTATCGGTGAACACGGGAAGGGAAACCAGCCATCCTGTAAGAGAAAGAGCCCAAGGGGACCTTTTTTCACCGGTGAACTTGATAAAAACCTGGGCCATTTTCTGTGCCCCGCCGGTAACCTCCAACAGCTTGCCAAGCATAACCCCGAAGCTTACCGGAAGCAAGATCCATTTGCATGTGGCCGCGATACCGTCTCCGATGGCGGCGACCGTTTTTTGAAAACCGAGTCCTGAAAGAAGACCCATAAGCACTGACGCGATGATCATACCTATCAGCGCGTGTATTCTCGGCTTTCCTAAAACAAGGAATACAATAGCAGCTATTCCAAGGGCGAATGCCAAATTAAGCTGAAGCACATTGCTCATTAAGATTAGCCCCCCTATCGTCTTTAGGATTCTGAAAGTCCTTCATTGCTATTTTCAGGACCCTCGGTAAAATACCATAAAACTGTGTTATAATTGTCGTCAGGAACGCCGTCCAGCCAAGAAGGCACCGAAGCAGATTGGGCATGGCGTTCTGGTCAGGGGACCGGATGGGCCAAACACCCGGTCCCTTTTTCCGGCCGGCCGCGGGCAACCTACACGTTTTCCCTGACATACCTGATGTCCTCATCGCTCAGCCTCTTCCACACGCCCTTGTTAAGGACGGTCTCCTGGAGCATCCGCATGGTCCAGACATCGCAGCCGGCCTGGTCTTTCCAGACAATCCAGTCCTCTGTCGGGGCAATGTACACTTTGGCGTTGTACTTCCACGAGATATCGAAGACCTTCTCCGGCTTGTTGGAAAGAAATACCACCTTACCCTGATAGTAAGCGCCCTTGGCCACGAAGACGCACTGTACGGCCTCCTCGATTTCCCAGCCCTTCCTGGCCAGGGCCTTTAATGCATGCTCTTCTATTATCGCCGGGTCGATGCTTGTCTCGGTGTTTATGTGCACGTGAACATTCTCTTCCGGGAAGACCTTTTCCAGGCCTTTCTCCCAGTGTTCCGAGAGAAAATATTCTTCCAGGGCTTTTTGGGCCTTCTCGTCAAAGGGACGGAACCTGTAATTCTTGAGGTAGTTTTTCATGTACTCCTTGCCCCAGGCCAGCAGATTGCTTCCCATTTCGCCCTCCATGGGTTCCATCGGTTCAAGGAGGACATCTTCCTTGTAGTTGAACATTATGTCGAAATGGGGCTTGCCGCGGGGGTGAATCCCGTGCAGGGCCCCGGTCCCCAGCCGGGGAGCCATGTGGTCAATCTTGCGGCGGCTGCCCCAGCCCCGGGCGTCCAGGTAGGCCAGCACAGCCTTCTCCAGGTCTTTAGGATCGACGCTGGTGTTGACGTAAACGTGAACATGGTGCGTGTCCGGGTTGTTCAGATATTTTTCAACCTCGGACCAGTATGGAGACTTAAAAAACTCGGCTATTCGTTTTCCGTACGTCATTTCCAAACCTCCCGAAAAAGATGTGGCGTTAAAATTACTTTTTATCGTAAGATCCCGGCACCACCTGAGGAGAAAAAAGAGTGATCAGCCTGATTGTCCGGTCGCCGTCATTGATCACCGCGTGATCCACCCCCGGCGGAATGTAAACGGTTACTCCCGGCTCCAGGCGTATCTCCCCGTCCTCCACCATCATCCGGCCACTTCCTTCAAGGATATAAATAATCTCCTCCTGGACATCGTGCCTGTGGCCCCCCGGCCTCGAACCCGCGGGAAATTCCGCCAAACCGAAGGTTACGTTTTTGCATCCAGTCTTTTCGTTAACCAGCATCTTCCAGTTCCTTCCCGGCAGCTTGATCCCTTCCACATCCCTTTCCTGTACCCAGAATGCTCTCATATTTCCTTCATCCCCCCTTTCTTGCCTTAATTTGCTTTTAAAAATTTTCAGAACCTTTGGTTTCCTTCAAACCTGCCGCTTTTTCCCTGAGGGTAACCCGCGCAGCTTGACCTCGACGTTTTCCAGGTGTACCCTCATGGCCTCCCTGGCTTCCGCGGGTTTCTTCTGCTTTATATAATCCAGGATCAGGCGGTGTTCTTCCAAAACCACAAGCCTCGGGCCCAGATTCTTACTAAAAAACTCGTGGCTTGATTTCAGCCCTTCATAAAACACGTTGCCGATGGTGTCGAACACTTTCGCGAACACCGGGTTTCCGGTGGCCCTGACCAGCGCGCGGTGGAACTTGAAGTCCTCTTCGGCGGCAGTTCCGCCGGTGCTAATCTCGGAATCCATCTGCTGCAGAATTTCCTCGAGCCTTTTGACATGGACCTGGTTGGCCCTGATGGCGGTAAGGTAGGCCGCTTCGGACTCCAGCCCCTTGCGCAGTTCCAGAATATTGAGCAGGTTTTCCTTCCCGGCCAGCAACTTGATGGATATCGGGTTGGTCAGCTGGTCATTGATGTCTCTGAGGTAAATTCCGGATCCGTGTCTTACCTCGATTACACCGGCGGATTGCAATGCGCTGAGCGCTTCCCTGATGGCCATCCTGCTCACCCCGAAAATGCTTGCCAGTTCCTTCTCGGACTGCAGTTTTTCCCCCGCTTTCATATTGTTTGTTTTGATCATTTCCAGCATCCTGTTAACCACTTCTTCATAGAGCTTGGTTCGCTTGATCAGACTCATCCGACTCTCTCCCATCTGCTTGCATAATACCGGTGTCAGGGTTGGCCGTTTAACCCTCAAAACGGTCGCTTTTGTTCCGCCTCTCCAGGAGATGCCTGTTGGCAATATGTTCCGGCACCCTGCCGTTTAATACGTCCAGCACACCTTTGGAGACAACCGTAGCCATCCGGATCAGGCCTTCCTCGGAGTGGGCGGACATGTGCGGGGACACCACCACATTGGCCAATGAAAACAGGGGATTGTCTCTGGCAGGGGGCTCGCATTCAAAAACGTCCAGGGCCGCCCCAGCGATGACTTTCTGTTCGAGGGCCGCCACCAGGGCCTTTTCGTCCACCACGGTTCCCCGGGCGGTGTTGATCAGATAGGCGGTCCTTTTCATTTTTTCAAGCTGGGACTTCCCGATCATATAATAGTTGTCCGGAGTAGCCGGAACGTGAAGCGAAACGAAATCCGAAGCCGCCAGCAGATCGTCCAGCGATTCAACCGGAAGAACCCCCAACGAGATTGCCTCTTCCCGGTTCACATATTTGTCATAAGCGATCACCTTCATGTTGAACCCGTTCTTACATATATGGGCCACTTTTCGGCCTATTTGGCCCAAGCCCACGATGCCTAAAGTCTTGTTGTAAAGCTCGACGGTTTTTACTAAAAACCTGAAACCGTAATTCCCCTCACTTTTAAGAGCACTATTGGCTTCCGTGATGTACTTGGCCAGGGCAACCATCAGCCCCACTGCATGCTCGGCCACCGATATATCGTTGCTCCCCGGGGCGTATACCACCGGAATGCCCCTCCCGGCCGCCGCTTCGATATCGACATTGTCGTAGCCGACCCCGTGCCTTCCGATGACCTTAAGCTTGCTTGCCTCATTTATAACGCTGGCGGGGAAAGGGGTCACCCTGACGATGACGGCGTCACAGTCCTGCACTTCCTGTTTCAGCCGTTCGGGATCGGTGCTGGAAGCGAAAACCACCTCGGCCTCCTTTTGCAGCATATCTATACCGACCTGATGTATTTTTTCCACCAGCAAAACCCTGTGCCTCATTCCAACCACACCTCTCGAAGAAGAGCTGTTATTGCCGGACCGAAAAGTATCTTCTTGACTCTAATGTCATTTCACCAAGCCGAACCCGCGATCCAGCGCCTTCAGGTTCAGATCCTCCGTACCCCTGGGCACCGAAGCCGCCACTGCTTTTTGAAGGGCTTCGCGACTGACCACCCCGGTAACGGCGGCCAAAGCCCCCAGGGCCACTATGTTGGTCACCAGCTCACTGCCTGCAACTTCATACGCAGTGTCAACCATAGGCAGGCGGTAAAACCGGACACTGTTTTTGGAAGGGACCGATTTGCAGCGGGAGTCCGCAATAAAGATACCGTTATCCCTTACATTAAGCCCGAATTTGTCCGCCGCTTCCTGGTTTAAGGCCACAAGAACGTCGGGGTGTTCAATTTCGGGATAATGAATTACCCCCCGGCTGATAATCACCTCGGACCGGCTTGCCCCTCCTCTTGCTTCAGGGCCGTATGACTGGTTGTGAGTGGCATTAAGGCCGTCGTACACCGCTGCGGCGGTAGCCAGGATGATGCCGCCCAGCACCACACCCTGCCCTCCATACCCGCTTATGATAATCTCGCACCTATCCACCGCTATTCACCCCCCGGCCGGCTCTGGGCTTCCCGGATTAGCCTGCCGTACACTTCCGTCAGCTCCGGGAGGTTTCTGTTGACAAATTCACCGATCAGAATTTTCCCCCGCAGTTGCTCCCGGCTCATCCCGGCGGCGGCTTTTACGGTGACGGCATGATCTTTCTGCCAGCGCATCATCTCGCTGGGGGTTCTCATCTTGTTGCGCCGGCCGAATCCGACAGGGCATTGCGAAACGGCCTCGACAAAGGCAAACCCTTTGTGGCTGATGGCCCTGGCTATCAGCCGCTGCAGCAAAACCACGTGGTAAGCGGTGCCCCTGGCCACGTACGTGGCCCCAGCCCCCTCCACCAGCCTGCAGGCGTCAAAAACGGGCTCTAAAGTGCCGTAGGGTGCCGTGGTGGCATAACTTCCGGCGGGTGTCAGGGGTGAGTGCTGCCCCCCGGTCATCCCGTATATGCTGTTGTTGATTAGGATCGTTGTAATATCAATATTTCTCCTGGCCGAATGGATGAGGTGGTTGCCCCCGATGGCCAATCCGTCACCGTCGCCGGTAACCACCACCACTTTCATTTCCGGCCTGGCCAGTTTGAAGCCGGTGGCAAAGCTCAGGGCCCTCCCGTGGGTGGTCTGAAATGTATTGAAGTCTATAATTGCATTGGTCCTGGCGGAACAGCCGATGCCCGTTATTACCACAACTTCGTCCCGGGAACAGCCCAGTTCGGCCACTGCCCTCACCAGCGCCCCCAGGACTATTCCGTTGCCGCATCCCGGGCACCAGATGTGCGGCATCTTATGGAGCCTCAGGTACCGGTCAACGTGAACCGCCACTCATATCACCTCTTTTACCAGATCCAGAATTTGCCCCGGAGTGATCATTTTGCCGTCGACACGGTTCAAAGGGACCACCCGGGCAGGGTTATCCTTTAGGGCCGCTTCCACCTCGACAACCAGCTGGCCCATGTTCATTTCAGGAACAATCACTGTCCGCACCCTCCCGCCAAGCTTCCGGAAAACCTCCCTTGGAAAGGGCCAGAGAGTCAGGGCTTTTATAATCCCGGCCCTGATCCCCTGTTCCCTTGCAGTCTCAACGGCGCTGTAGGCTGACCGGGCCGTGCAGCCGTAGGCGAAAATGACCACTTCAGCATCATCCAGCATGTACTCCTCGGTGACAATAATCTCGCTCCTGCGTTTTTCAATCTTGGCATGCAGGCGGTTAATCAGGGCATGGGCCACCTTGTGGTCGTTGGTGGCGGGGAAACCTCCCTCATCGTAATTGTTGCTGGTTATATGGTATCTGTAACCCTTGCCGTAGGTAATGAAGGGAGGCACCCCGTCTTCGTCCGCCCTGTACGGCAGATACCCTTCCGGCGGGACCAGCGGTTTTTTTCTTTCAACAATTTCAATTTCACCGGGATCCGGCAGAACCACCTTTTCCCGTATATGCCCGACGATGGCATCGGAGAGAACAATCACCGGGACACGCAGCATTTCGGCAATATTTACCGCCTTTATGGTCAAAACATAACATTCGTATACGGTAGACGGGCACAGCACCACCACGGGGTGGTCGCCGTGGGTTCCCCACCTTGACTGCATGACATCCATTTGGGCCGGCAGCGTCGGCATGCCCGTGCTTGGTCCGCCCCTTTGCACGTTCACGATTACACACGGAATCTCAACCATTGCTGCGTATCCGAGGTTTTCCTGCTTGAGGGTGAAACCGGGTCCGCTTGTGGCGGTCAAACTTTTGACTCCCCCTATGGAAGCGCCGATTACCGCCGCCATGCTGGCGATCTCATCCTCCATCTGGATAAAAGCGCCTCCCACCCGGGGAAGTTTCTCCGCCATCAGTTCGGCAATCTCGGTGGCCGGGCTGATGGGATAGCCGGCAAAAAACCTCACCCCCGCCGCAATGGCGCCCTCAACGCACGCCTCGTTGCCCTGCATCAACCTAACTTGCCTCCCCACTCTGCTCACTTCCCTCAACCTTAATGGCGAAATCCGGGCACCACAGCTCGCAAAGCGTGCAGCCCACACACTTCTCAATATTCACAACGACTGCGCGTCCCGATTCGTTAACTCCGAAAACCTTCTTCGGGCAAAAGTCCACACAAATCCTGCAGGCCTTGCACCACGCATGATTTAACTCGATTGAATACCTGGTCAACAAGATAACTCCCTTCCCCAAACACCTAATGTCTTCATGTTATAATATCTCTTCGACAATAATTGCAGAACTCCTTTCCAGATTTGGACGTGATCAAAAAAATTTTTCCATACCCAGGGCGAGGGAAATCGCCGGATTAGAGTCAGCCTTCGCTTAAACGAACTTAAAGCGAAAGCCCCTTCCAAACTTTTATCTGAAGAGGGCTTAAAGCTTCGAGCAGAGCGAGCCGTTGAGGCGGAGTCCGTCTTTGGGAGGATAAAACATAACTGGTCATTTCGACGATTCATGTTACGGGGCCTTGAGAAAGTAAAAGTTGAGTGGGGGTTACTAAGTATTGCCCATAATTTGGCTAAAATGGCGGTTCAGGTGGGGTAAAGGTGATTATGTCCAGCAGATCGTTCAAAAATATTTTTATTGCAAAAGTTCTCAGAAACAACGGCCAGGTCAACGCCGCTTTCTTCCGTACTGTCTTCCCTTGTTTTCAGTCCCTCTTAACAAACATTTATTCCCGTTAAAGCCCGCTGGGAACACAATTCGGGACTTGAATTCCGACAACGGCTAACAGCCGCTATATTAGGCGCCGTTTTCCACACTGCTTATGTCTGCCCCTAGGGCTTTCAGCTTTTTGTCCAGTTCATGGTACCCCCTGTATATATAGCTGGTGTTGGTGATTTCGGTGGTTCCCCTGGCCATCAGCCCGGCTACCACCAGGGCCGCCCCGGCCCTCAGGTCGGTGGCCTTGACCTGGGTCCCGTGCAGGTGGTCCGTCCCTTCGATGACAGCCAGCCTTCCCTCCACCTTTATCCTGGCCCCCATGCGCTTCAACTCGTCCACAACCTGGAACCGGTTTTCGAAGATGTTTTCGGTAATCAGGCTGGTGCCGGGAACAGTGGACAAAAGCGCCATCATCTGGGACTGCATGTCGGTGGGGAACCCCGGATAGGGAAGAGTTTTGATGTCGATGGGCCTCAACTCACCCCGGGCGGTTACCCGCAGGCGGTCCTCCCCCTCGAATATTTCGGCCCCGGCTTCCCCGAGCTTGGCCCTCAGCGGCTCCAGGTGCCGGAGGATGACGTTTTCCAGTTCCACATCCCCTCTGGTGGCGACCGCCGCCACCATGAAGGTCCCGGCTTCTATGCGGTCCGGTATGACGGTGTAGCGCCGGCATCCTTCCAGCGAGGGAACCCCCTCGACCTTGATTATATCCGTCCCCGCGCCGCGCACCCTAGCCCCCAGGCAGTTTAAAAAATTGGCCAGGTCCACCACTTCCGGCTCCTTGGCCACATTTTCAATAACCGTTTTGCCCTTGGCCAGGGTGGCCGCCATCATGATGTTTTCCGTCGCCCCGACACTGGGGAAGTCCAGGTAAATGCGTGTTCCCCGGAGCTTCTTGCAGTGCGCCCGGATACAGCCCTTCTCCAGCCTGATTTCGGCGCCCATCTCGGCAAAGCCCTTGAAATGAAGGTCCATGGGCCGGACACCGATATTGCAGCCCCCGGGCAGGGGTATTTCAGCCCTCCCGAACTTGGCCAGGAGGGGTCCCAGCAGCAGATTGGAGGCCCTCAGTTTCTTGGCCAGGTGGTAGGCCGGCATTGATCCGACCGTTGCGGGCGGCCTGATCCTGACCGAATCCCCGCCCTGCCAGGCGACCCCGGCTCCCAGGGACTTGATCAGATCAACCATCACCCTGACATCGTTGATGTCGGGGATATTCTCGACTACAACCGCCTCCCCCGCCAGTACGGAGGCGCTTAAAACAGCCAGGGCGGCGTTTTTCGCCCCGCTGATCCGTACCCTGCCCTTGAGAGGCTGCCCCCCGACGATTACCAGTTTGCGCACTCTGCCCTCTCCGTTTCAATGGTTAATTGGCTAAATTACTTATCGGACGCCTGACGGGCTGACATTAATTTTAGTTCTCTTATTTTAAGAAAAAATCCTGCCTCCCCACTTAAAAACCGGACCATATCCGCCAATTTTGTTCCAGTTCGGCCATGTCCACACCCAGGGCCTTCCTGACGGAGTCGCCGATTCCCCTGCCGCCGCCGAGCAGGGAGAGGACTTCCAGGAGCTTGTCCTCCCCGTACACAGCATCAATGTACTCCGCCACCGAAAGGGACTCCCGGTAAGCCAGGGCCTGGTCGGGCAGTTCGTCAAAATGCCTGTCCATTTCCGCCAGGCTGTAAAAAGCTCCGTCACCGGCGCCGGGCTGGTCTGAAAAACGGAAGCCGGTCAGGCGGTATTCCTCCAGTTGGGCCAACCCCTCGGTCAGCCAGCGGGGGCAGTTCCCCCTGGTGGCGTAATCGACCGCCAGGTGGGTTAGCTCATGGGCCATGGGACCGGAGTTGATGAAAACCTCCCGCATGTACCCGGGGTCCCCCTCTTCCACCCAGGAGGCCGGCGACAGCACCCTAATCACGCCCACCCAGTACACCCCCATGGCGCTCTCGTTGGCAGGCCAGCCGAAGCTGGCGTTCAAATCTTCCTTGGAGGGATAGACCATGACGGTTATCTTGCGACTTGTTTTCAGTCCGTATTTTTCGGCTACGGGCCGGTAGAACTTCTCGGCCGCCTCCAGCACTATACCGGCATATCGTCGGTCCTCCTGCTGGTAAATGACCCTCACGTGACTTCCTTCCAACGCGGGCAGGTGCCTGTACTTGAACTCCACATTGGCCCTGGCGGCTTCCCGGTAGACTTCGTAGGCATACCCCCTGACCTGGGCCGGCAGCCTCACCGCCACCAGCACCGCCAGGGTTAGAAAAAAAAGGGTCGCCTGCAAAATAAAGCCGGACCAGGTTGACTTGGGTTTTTCTCCCGGATGCAAGACTTTCATGACGTCCCTCTATTCATCAGATAGTTGACTGAATATATTATAACGGCGGTTTCCCGGGGCTCCCAGCGGTAATTTATTGAAACAAAAAAGGCCGGGGGACCCGGCCCGGTTTGGATTTTTTTCTTTTTGCAAGCTTACCCCGGCTGCTGCAGGGGCTTTAAGGCCTCGATCAGCCTTTTTACGCTTTCAGCCTCGGGGTCGTTTTCCCCGGCCAGTTTGAGGTACAGATCAAACTCGTCCACGGCTTTTTTGTATTCCCTTTTCGCCACCAGGGCGTGGCCGTAGAAATAGTGGGCCTCCTTGTTGTTGGGGTTACGGCCGATTACTTCCTCCAGTACTTTTATCGCCCGGTCGGTCTGGCCTACCGAGATGTAACCCCCGGCCAGCCTGTTTTTCAAGTCGTCCCGGCCGGGTTCCAGGGATACCGCCTTTTCATAAGTCTCAACCGCCTTCTGGGCGTTGTTTTCCCTCTGGTAGGCCTCGGCCAGCTGAACCAGCAAACCGGCGTCCTGGGGGCTGGCTTTAGCCTTTTCTTCCAGCTCGGCAGTCGTGGGCGGCGGCTGAACCTGCCGGGGAACGCCGTCCGGAGTGTCGCCGAAGCCCGGAATCCAAACCACCGACGAGGCAAGCAGGCCCAGGCCCAGCACGGCTGCCAGGATTCCGAAAATTATTCTCTGATACAGCTTTCTTTTGGTCCTGTAAGATGTTTTTTGTTTCCCTACCGGGCTTTTTTGCGGTGTTCCGCGTTTCGCCGACGGACCTTTTATTTGCTTTGTCACCGAATTCCTTCACTCCTCGCTGATAAAGAAAACCCCGCCTTCAGCATTATAATAAAGAAACCTGCAAAAGTCCATCTCCGGAACGATGAAAGCCCGCCTTACAAAAAAGCGGGCTTGATTTTTTACAGGTAATTCATGGGATTTACCCTGCGTCCATTGACGATGACCTCAAAGTGCAGGTGTGGCCCGGTGGCGTAACCGGTTGCACCCACCCTTCCGATGAATTCTCCCCTGGCAACGCTCTGGCCGACCTCAACATTGATGTTGGACAGATGGGCGTATCTGGTAACCACGCCCTCCCCGTGGGAGATATCCACGCACTTTCCGTAACCCCCGTACCATCCGGCCATGGTCACGGTCCCGGACTCGGCGGCCACCACCGCACTGCCGTGCCCGGCGCCGATGTCTATGCCGGTGTGCATTCCGTCTCCCCTGGCGCCGTACGGGGATACCACCGATCCACCCGCAGCCGTCGGCCAGGCCAGCCGGCCCCCGCCACGAGAAGCCAGCAGGATACGGGTGCCCGTGGCCACGATTTTCGGCTCGGGCTTATCCAACACAACCTCGCCAATTTCCTTGCGGTCCACCTCTGCCCCGTTTCTCAGGGTAACCTGGTAGGTAACTTCTTTTTTGCCGGTCTTGCCCTGGGCAAGCACCCTCCGTTCCCCCAGGTAGAGGGAGGGGTCTTTTCTTTCCTCCACCGGGATTTCGATTACTTCAGTACTCACCCTGGTTAGCACAGTTTCGACATTGATCAGGTACTCGGTTCTGGACAGGCTGATCATTTCTCCCGGTCTAAGGCGCTGGGGGTTGAGACCGGGATTTAAGGCCATCAGGTTATCTATCGACAGCCCCAGGCTGGCGGCGATATCCCAGAGGGTGTCTCCTTCCTTGATCCGGTAGCCGGCCTTTTTCTGCACTCCGTTTTTGACCATCTCCAGGGCCCGGTCGAGGCCGACGATGCTGCTTTTTTCCACCAGCGTGTCGACCAGCCGGATGTCTTCCGCGAAACGCGTCAGGCCGTCCGGGGTTGCGTAGGGGGCTTTCAGTTCGTCCAGCAGCTGCTGTGCCTCCTTCCGGCTGCTCATGACCAGCAGGGTTTTTCCGTCCACCACAACCCCGGTCCCCTTCACCCTGGAGGTAACCGCTTCACTGATGGCCAGTTTCAGACTGTCTCCGGATAAAACCGGGCCCGCCAGCCTGGTTTTTTTCAGGTAGACCCTTTCCAGCACGGCCTGGGCCTGTTGATTCCCACTGCCGCCCTTGTTTTCATCAATCAGCTGGCGTATGACCGCCCGGCCTTCGGCGGCGTCGGCAACCACCGAAATCAGCCGCTCCCCCGCAAACACGCCCCAACTCATGTTGGAGGCGTTGACGACAGAGACCAGAAACATGATGAAAATCGTATAAGCAGCAACCCCAAGTATCGCCGCCGGCTCTTTGGGTCCGGCAATGAACCCGGTAAGGCGGCGCAGGTGTCGATTCATGCTCATCTGTAGCGAGAACATCCCCCCCTCGCTGCTTTCATCGCGGCAAACCTGTTAAATAATGGATACAATCAAAAAAGGTGATTTTATTATATCACAGACCATTCTTCCCTAAAAAAACCCCGTTTTGCAAAATACGGGTTCATTTCTCCAAATATCTCCCTGTGTCATGGTTCTAACCGGTTTTACACAATCCAACCGTGAATTGAGAAAAAGTTGCCGGGAAAGGGACAAACGTGTTGAACCGTATATCCTTGCCCGAAACCGTGCCGCATTTATTCCGCAGCGGGCTGATCCTTCCACAGGGAGAGGTAGAGTGCACACTCCAGTCTTTTTTTGGTCAGCACGCACCCCGGGCGGTAGGGTTTCTCAAGGCTTCCGCCGTAGAGATAGGCGGCGGCGTGGCATCCCCCGCTGCAGAAAAATTTGGCCCAGCAGCCAACACACTCTTCCTTCCGGTACAGGTGCGTGTTTTTAAACAGGTTGGCCAGGTCCCAGCGGTGTATTCCGGAATGCACGTCCCCCATGGCGAATTCTTCCCGGCCCGCGAACTGGTGGCAGGGATACAGAACCCCCGCCGGGTCCACGGCCAGGTACTGGTGGCCGGCGCCGCAGCCGCTCAACCTCTTCGGCAGGCAGGGCCCGCCGTCGAGGTCGATATTGAAGTGGAAGAAGTTGATGCGCCTGCCTTCCTTCCTCATTTTCAGGATCAACCCGGCGATATCCTCGTACTGCATGGCGATTTCCTCAAGATCATCCGCCTTTAGGGCGCAGGCTTCCCCTGGTGCGGAAACCACCGGCTCCAGGGAGATGTTGTCAAATCCCAGGGAGGCCAGGTACTCGATATCCCTGGAAAAATCCGGGTTGGCCGCGGTGTAGGTGCCCCTGATATAATAGTCCCGGTAATTCCTGGACTCCAGAAAGGACTTTATATTCTTCAGGACAATGCTGTGCGAACCCCTGCCGTCCGGAAAGACCCGCATGGCGTCGTGCACCCCGGGGCGCCCGTCCAGGCTGAGGATAACGCTTATCCCGTTTCGGTTTAAAAAGTCCCCGATCCTCCGGTCCAGCAGGACAGCATTGGTGGTGACGGTGAACTTGATCTCCTTTCCCCGCTCCCGGGCCAGTTCTCTTCCGTACTCCACCAGCATTTCCAGCACGCTGAAATTCAAAAGGGGCTCGCCCCCGAAAAAATCCACCTCCACGTGGCGCCTGGGCCCCGAGGCCTCGATCAGGAACTCCAGGGCTCTTTTGCCCACGCCCGGCGGCATCAGCCCCGGAGAGCCGCCGAATTTCCCCTGGCCCGCAAAGCAATAGCGGCACCTGAGGTTGCAGTCGTGGGCCAGGTGCAGGCAAAGGGCCTTTACGACGATCTCTCCCGGGGGGGTGTACCGGCCCTCCAGGGGGTCCGGGGAAAAAAGCATCTTATTTTCCACCAGATCCCTTATTTCTTCCAACGCCTCGGCCAGTTCCCCGGGCCCGTACCTGCTCCCGTGCCTTTTAAGCAGTTCCTCCTCCGGCAGAGAGCAATAGTCATCCAGCAGGTCCCAGGCCAGTTCGTCCACCACGTGCAGAGATCCGCTGTGAACATCCAGCACCATTCTGGTTCCGTTAAAGATAAATTTGTGGATCATGTTTTCCCCCGTAAAGCAAAAAACCCAATCCTGGGGACCGGGCTTATGGACAATGTTTATCACTTTTTTCCCTGAGACAGTCCTGATTTCCCACCGTACAGGAGGTCTTGCAGGCGGACTGGCAGGAAGCCTGGCATTCCCCGCAGCCGCGCTCCTGTATGGTGGATTTGAGGCCACCCTGGCGGTTGGCGTTGACGGTACGGATATGTTTGCCCATAGTTTTCCCTCCTCTTCTCATCCAACCAACATTATAAGGTAGCTTCAATCCTTAGACAATACTTTCGAGAACTTTAATGACAGTTTATGCCGAAGGGGTGAGCCGTATCACCAATGCCATTATCTGGCTGTCCGCTTAAACAGTGTTACTCCATTTATGCCCGGAATGCCGACGGCGGACCGGCGGCTTTCACCTGTCGTATCCGAATACCAGCCGGTAACAAGACGGGGAAACCATTCATCTTCTCTAAAAAATTAAATTTCCGCACAAAAGTTATTGACTTTACAACCCGGTGCAGATAAAATATTTACAAACTCAAGCTGAATCGGACAACGATAGGCCGTAATCTTTTTCCCACAGGGGAAGATGCGGCCTTGATTGTTTCAAGCATTAATATCGTTCCTATCGTTCCCTTTACCTCTTTAATCTTTAGTCTTCGGGCCGGAAGGCCCGTCTTTATTTTGAATTGACTCAGCGCTTGTACATAAACTGCAGGCGGCCGAATATGCGCACCCCCTGCCTTTCAATTTCAGCAGCTGTCCCGTCCGGGGCAGCTGTTCCGGCAGCGCGGGACCGGAGAGAGGCGTTCCCCCAACGCTTCATCCCTGCCCGGAACCGTACGGCATCCGGGGCGGGCGCCCCCCCTGATCGCTGCGGCAATTCTCTGGGCTATTTCCCACAGGTGAAATGTTTTAAACCGTTCCCCAGGTGAGTGTCCTCTTTGGGAACGGTCTTTTTCTTCCCGCTCAGGGCCGTGGTCCGAGAACTTTTCGGTTGTCCCGAACCCCGAGAGAATACCGACCCCGGTCAGCGGCCTTTTTGTATAGGATCTACACCGGGAACACCAAGGGGTCATTATGTTTTTTACTAACGGTACTAATTTGTAACCCCCTGCTGCTATTGTTGCATATATTAGTAGGGGTGAGTTGAGATGAGTAACATAGTTAGAATGGCTTTATACCTGGTTCTAACAACAATATCTCTTGTGTTAACAGCAATTACATGTGTTATCGCCATGACAAAAGCACCAGAAATCCAGGCTTATATTATATCCATTGGTATTTCAACAGCAATATTTCAGATGGTTTTGCTTGGGGAGATAATACTAACGGCAAATAAAATAATAATTAATACTACAGCGTAACTTAAAAATAACAATGGACAAAACTAAATTCCAATGATACAATTGCTAAAAGGGGTTCGGTGACGCAAGTAAATTA
>DYET01000027.1 GCA_020725625.1 Desulfovirgula sp.
ACTACAAGGTGTTCGGGGCCAACCACAATTTTTTTCATACGTTTTTTACCTCCTGGTATTTAGGTTTGTTTGGCAACTACTTTTATACCAGGATTTTTTTGTCTATTCAACCTCCCTCACAAGCATTACGGGAATGCTTGTCGGCCTCACGGGACCGTCTTTAAAGGATGGTGCACGGTTCAGTCGTCTTTTATTTCCTCGGTGATAACCACTTTTTCATCGCCGTCGGTTTCGTCCAGGAGGACCGCAACGTCCTCTTTCCTCGAAGTCGGTACGTTCTTGCCGACGTAGTCGGCCCTGATGGGAAGTTCCCTGTGTCCTCGGTCCACCAGCACCGCCAACTGGATCAGCCTCGGCCGCCCCAGGTCCATTACGGCGTCCAGGGCCGCCCGGATGGTCCTGCCGGTGAACATCACGTCGTCCACCAGGACGATGGTCTTTCCCTCCACCGGGAAGTCGACCTCGGTCATGTGCACCAGCGGGTGGGAGGAAAGCGTGCCCAGATCGTCGCGGTAGAGGGTAATGTCCAGCATTCCTACCGGCACCTCCTTGCCCTCTATCTGCAGTATCCGCTGGGCCAGCCGCCTGGCCAGTGGGACCCCCCTGCTGCGGATGCCGATCAGGGCAAGGTTCTCGGTGCCTTTGTTGCGCTCGATGATTTCGTGGGCTATCCTGGTCAGCGCCCGGCGGATACCCTCCCTGTCCAGGATTACCGCCTTCTGTCTAACAGAACCCGGCAAAGCCACCACCCCTCTCTCTTCTCGGGCAAACCGCGCAAAAAGGCCTGTCCATGCCGGTATAAGGGCACGGTCAGGCCGCTCCGTACAAACCTTCCCTATTTCAACCTTACCGGCCTCACGGGACCGATTTTAAAGGGTCGTTGTCCAATTTTTAATAGTTTACCAGAGGGTGGCCTGCGCTGTCAATAGCGCTTTTTCCCATATGTGCCTTTTCCCATAACGGCCGGTTACTTCGGCCCGCCGGGCAACCCCCGGAATGCCAAGAGAATTTTATGGAAAATGTTCAGAGTTTATTGACCCCGTAAAGAATAAGGGCAATTCCCAGCAGAATGGGAACAAGGCCTTGGGGAGCGCTCTTCCCGGCCAGGCCGATCAGGCCCAGGGAAGTAACCGTAATCATAACCGTGGGCCCGACCACCGCCAGCAGGGCGTTTATCTTGAAGGCCGTTTCTACACTGTTGAAGCGCAGCATCAACAGGGCCGCCGTAAACTCCAGGGTGGATGAGATTATCCTCAAAGCTGCCATGCCGAACACGATTTTTTCGAAGACGAAAAACAACTGCGACCATCCCCCGCAAACGCCTTTTAAAATTTCATATGCCGGCCAGCGCCAGGAAATGCATACCAGGGCCATATTAAAGGCAAAATATGACTAAGAAAGGATGTGAATACATGCCGGGGAAGTCGGGAGCGTCCGTGCTGGCGGCCCTCAGCGGCGTGCCTTTTATTATGGTTCTGGGTAATTCCATGATTATCCCGGTGCTTCCCGCCATAAAGGGCGCCCTGGATCTCACCCAGCTCGACGTAAGCCTGATTATCACCCTCTTTTCCGTTCCAGCTGGCCTGATTATACCGCTGGCTGGCTTTTTGTCTGACCGCTTCGGAAGAAAGGTGATAATCGCCCCGTCCCTGGTCCTGTACGGTCTGGGCGGGGTGGTGGCCGGCCTGGCGGGGGCCTACCTGGGCAAGGGAGCCTACCCGGTCATTCTGGGCGGGCGAGTCCTGCAGGGCATCGGCGCAGCCGGAACCGCCCCCATTGCCATGGCGCTGTGCGGGGACCTGTTCGCCGGCAGGGAGAGAAGCAAGGCCCTGGGCATCATCGAGGCCGCCAACGGCTTTGGGAAGGTTTTAAGCCCGGTCCTGGGATCCCTGATCGCCCTGATCGCCTGGTACGCCACCTTCCTCTTTTTTCCGGCAGTGGTTATCCCCATTGTCCTGGCTCTCTGGTTCCTGGTGGAGGAGCCCAGATCCAACCGGTCCAGGCAGAGCGTGATACAGTACCTGCAATCCATCAAGCAGATATTCGAAAAAAAGTCGGCCATGCTGCTGACTTCCTTCTTTACAGGCATGACCACCCTGCTCTTGCTTTTCGGCGTGCTCTTTTTCCTCTCTGAACACC
Organism: Desulfovirgula sp.; assembly: GCA_020725625.1. Taxonomy (GTDB): domain Bacteria; phylum Bacillota; class Desulfotomaculia; order Desulfotomaculales; family Desulfocucumaceae; genus JAILZP01. The sequence continues at coordinate 2,140 of DYET01000027.1, forward strand.
TGGAAAGCAGGTACAACCTGAGAGGAGTGACCAAGGGGCTTGCCCTGGCAATCCCCGTCCTGTTTATGAGCACCACCTCCTTTGCCACCGGCACCCTGGTCAAAAAAAAAGTAAAGCTCATGAAGTGGCTGGTTTTCGGGGGTCTGTTTCTCATCTCGGCGTCTCTGGCGCTGATGGGCTTATTCAACCGGAACACAGCGATTTTTTTTATCGCCATCTCGGTATCCGGCATCGGGACAGGCCTTACCCTGCCCTGTCTGAACTTCATCATCACCAGCTCGTGCCAGGCCCAAAGGAGGGGACTGGTGACCTCGCTGTACGGAAGCGTGCGCTTCTTCGGCGTGGCCCTGGGCCCGCCCCTGTTCGGCCTGATGATGGACAACCGGAGCTTGATGTTCTGGTCGGCCGCCGCCTTGGCCGGGGCCGCCGCCCTGCTTGCGGTTTTCCTGATCAGGGTGCGGGACATGAAAACACCGGTGGCCGCCGGGAACGAGGAAATCCCCGTGGAAGGCGGTGTCGCCGCAAGTACGGCTGCAGTGAGGCTCAACGTTCCGGTGTTCGTCTTCAGCCCGGCCAGAAAGCCGGGCGCCGGGGACCGGGGAGCGGGGGGCAGGGACGGGCCGAACAAAAAGGGCGGATGACCGCCGCCAAGCCCGGGAGCCCCCGGACGTCAAAAAAGAATTTTCCCATCCAGCCTTTGCTCCTGCCTGATCCCTGTTTGCCGAACCGAAGCATCCTGCCTTAATCCTGCCGCGACGGCGTTACCACCTGGTCACCCGGCGGCGGGGTATGCCCAGGCCCTCGATGGGCCTTCCCTCGGCAAGGTCGTGGTAAGCCGGAGGCATGCCAGCCAGGGGGTCGCTCTGGGCCCCCAGGTAGGAAACGGGGTACTGCACCCCCCTGGCGTAAAGCTCCTCCAGGTTGCGCTGGACCTTCACGACGTCCGAAGGGGGCAGCCCGATGACCATTTCTTCGTCCTGGGCGTGGCCGTACCTTCTCTCCCCGTAGCAGGGAATAGCCAGGGCGGGCTTGCCGGTCAGGTAGCACTGGGCGATGGCGTCGGAGCACGAGCTCTCCCCCACGCAAAAAAACTGCAGCCGCTCGTAATCTTCAAACTGCAGGGCATTGACGATCAGGATCATCTGGGCGGGGTTGCCGTAAATCAAAACCAGGTCGGGCTCAAAGGGCCCGTAGACCTGGGGGGCCAGCAGGACGGCCCGGAATTTGCCAGCGGGGATGCGCGGGATGGAATCCTCGCACTTTTTCGCGTCCTCTTTGGTTCTGCACCAGACCAGGCTGCGGAAGGTCCCGTCCCTGACCTGTTCCGGGGGCTCGGTCAGGCCGATGATGCTGGCGCACATTCCCGGGGGGAAATCGGCGGCGGTGGCCCCCACCGTCCAGTCAAAGGTACGCACCTGGGTAATCAGCTGGCAGAGGGTAGCCCTTCCGGGCGGGCGGCGGGCCCACCGGTTGGCGGCCAGCATGGCCTCGTCCTCCAGCAGCTTGATTCCCACCGGGAATGTTTTTAGCCGCAATAGGGCCTCTATTTTCCTGATTACCGCCGTCCAGTCAGTTGAATTTTTATCTTCCACAAAGCATCATCCTTTCCCCAAAATTTTTCAGGGCGGTATACTCTTTCAATCCCCCGGTTGCCAAAAAATGGACCCCGCCGTAAGGAACGGCCTCAGTGAAAGAGTGGGACTGGGGCAGCAATGGTTTATCGGCCGGCTGAAACGGGTGCCCAGCAATGTTCTCAGCCTTTAAAGTACCCGGCGGTGAAACCCCCTTTTTTCAGATGATCGATCAGTTCGGCCGTGTTCCGGATTTTATTTTCGAAGACGGTCACACACCTTCCCAATTCCCTGGCGGAGTGGGCGTCGCTTCCCCCCACGCCGGCCAGCGACAGCTTCCTGCCGACCTCCAGGGCCAGGTTGTTCTCGCTCTTGGTGGACTTACCGCTGAAGGTCTCTATGGCGTTCAGGAGCTTAAAAACCGGCCTCTGGCAGGCCTCCCGCACGGTCATCTGGAGGTCGGAAAAGCCAAACATCAAAAAACCGCGAAAGGGATGGGCGTAAACCATTACCCCGCCGGCCCGGTCAACCTTCTCCCTCAATTCCAGGGCCGGCATCAGGCCCGGCTGGTCTTCCTCCAGGCCAAAAACCAGCATGTGTCCCTCCCTGGTTTCCACCTCTATGCCGGAGAAAACCGGAAAGTCCCACCCGGCCGCCAGCCTTTCCAGTTCCGAGGCCGGCCACTGCCGGCCGTGTTCGGTAAAACAGATTCCATCCAGCCCCATACCCCTTGCCGTCCGGACGGCCTCCTCCGGGTCCAGGCTGCTGCAGGGCGAGAACAGGTTGGTGTGAACGTGCAGGTCGATGATCATGAAGTCACTCCTCGTTAGTGAGATGCCATTAATTTGAGCGCAAATCAGGAGTCCGGTGTGTGAAAAGCCAGGCAGCTGTTTTTCAGGAAAGGCATGTCCTTCAGCTGCCCCCGCAGGTATTCCTCCCGGCTCGGCGCCCCGCTTTCGTCAGCCCCGGGCCACTTGTCGAAAAGAGCGCAGCGTATCACGGCATCGCAGCATTCCAGCAGCAGGTTGGCGAAGTGGCGGCACCCTTCCCGGCCCACCTTCCGGTTCACCGTGCTCACCAGGTCCGGGGTACCCAGGCGGAGGCCCACGGCATTCTGCAGCACCGGAACGGCCTTGGGGCACTCAGGCGTAGTCGTCCTCCTCATCCTTCCCTCGACAGCGGTTATCTTAAATTCCGGGGCCTCGACCCGGACGTCGATTTCCATACCATAAATAAGGTCCTCCAGGATACCGTGAGCCAGGTAAACGTTTTCCCCGGGGCGCTCAACTCCCACCCACTTGGTCCGGCTGAAACCCAGCATAATCTCAAACCCTCTCCTAAAGCATATATACTTAACTACCTTTTGCCGCAACAAAAATTGTCCCTAAACCCCATGCCCCAGCGGGACAAAATCTTGGCATGAAAATTAATTTTTCTGTATTCCGGCAGGGAATTCCTTTCATTCTTCAAGTTCTACCCCTTCCCTCAGAGGGCTGCCCTCGGCAAAGGCGATGCAGCTGTTGACCAGGCGGGGATTCCGGGCCAGGAACTCCTTGTAGGCTTCCACCATCTCCTCCCCCTGTTTTTCCATGATTGGCTTTAGCGGGTCCACCGTGAAGCGCAGGATTACCTGCTCACAGCACTCCAGGATCAGGTCAGCCAGGCGGGAGCAGCCGCCGGTGCCGCCCATCTCTCCGTTAACCAATTTGATAATCCCTGGCCCCACCCGCAACCCCACGGCCTTTTTCACCAGGGGAACGGCGTCCCGGCACCGCCCGGCGAAGCAGCGGTCAACGGCGGCCTCCACCGAGGTTATTTCCAGCCCGGGCACGGAAACCAGCATCTCCACCCTGGCCGCGAAGGAAGTTTCCTCCACCAACGCCCTGGCCATGACGGTCCCGTCGGGCCCGTCCAGTGCGGTGGCGTGCTTGTTCCTGACATAAGAGAGGATCATTCCGCTTTTTACCTCCTTTTTATTAAGGTGCAGATCCGCCCGTGCCTTGCTGCGGCCGGCGCCTCACTCGGACCACGGAGCCTCGATGGTATTGGGGGCCTTCGCCTTCCCGGCCGGGGGAGACAGCCGGAGAATATGTCCCCGGCTGCCGGGAACCTCCCGACATTCGAATGCCGGTTTCCCCGGAGCGGGATGCAGTGTCCTTCCCCGGGCAGGGAGTTATCGCCTCCCGGTAGTCTTATTGGGTATATATACGACGCGTCCTGCTTTTAACCTCCATTGGAGGGTCCTTTGCCCGAAAATTCCGGCTGCGCGAGGCTCAGCCCGTTGCTGCGAGTAATCCGCCCCCGCCATGTGTACCGGCGATATGCCGAGCAGAAAAGTTTACAGGGGCAGCAGGTAGAATCGCACCGGACCGTAGCCGTTGGGCGGCAGGGTGAAGCGCAGGACGTGGTGATGGTCGCCCTGTTCTGTGAAAATTGCGATTACCCGCCCGTAACCGGCCGGGCGAAGTGCTGAAAAGTCGGTGTAAAACTTGTCGTAATTGGGATCCCGGATTTGAACCGTGCTTACCCTGCCGTCCAGCCAGAAGGTCAGAATCTGGTTGTACAGGTCGATAAAGGCTTCCTGGCCGCACATGCCGGGATGCACCGCCCCCTGCACCACCAGGGCCGCCGGCCCGTTAAGATAAAGATCCACCGTGTAGTCGACGCCGTAGTTTCCCCCATTGACGCCCTTCTTCTCCCGGGCGTAAGGGTCGAACCCGTTGCGCATCCGGTCGTTTAAAAAAACGTCCGGCACATAACACGGGGCGGCCGGGTTTTCCCCCTGATCCTCCTCCCCCGCGGCCAGGGCAAAACTGGCCGCCCCGCCCACGGCGGCGCTGTAGTTCACTGTGAACCGCTTGGAGACCGCCTCTCCCAGCGGGTTGTCCGGATAGCTGCCGGGCACGAACAGTCCCCGCATGTGCACCAGGTCGTTCCTTCTCAGCGGAAGCACTTTCCCCTGACCGGTCTCCCGGTCGATAAAGCCGTTCAGGTCGGTGTAAAGGTGCGCCAGAAATGTTTTTATCCCGACCGACTCACCGGCCTTCAGGTCGCCCCTGCCCACCGTCCGTCCGGTGGCGGGGTCAACAAACTTCAAGTCATACATGCCCGCGATCCAGCCCCGTGGCCCGACGTCCCCGCTGACCAGCTTTCTTCCGCCCGCCGGGATTCTCCCCAGGAGCACCGGGGGCCTGTTTTCCGAGAGGAACCACTGTTGGACCACGTAGTTGCCCACCGCCGAACCGAAATAAAGCGGCTCGCTGTCGCCGGGGCGTACGGGAGCGGCGTCTTCCAGGAAAAGGTACTCGCCGCCGGGCGCACGGTTTGACCCGATGGCCCCCCGCACGGCATAAACGTCCAGATCCCGGCCGGTCCGGTTTTCGACCGCAAAGCCGGCGGTGGCCGGCAGGTTGGCCAGCGGGTGCCTGCTCCAATCGATGAGAAGGTTCATATGGCTGAATAGAACTCGGACCATCCCGGACGGGGAGATCACGTCGTCCACGCGGCAGAGAATGCCGGGATCGACGGGCATCTCAGGCACATTGCTGAAGAAAAGGTAGTATGTGTCGTCCAGTTCCAGCTTTTTTCCGGCGCTCAGGGACACCGCCCCGGCCAGTTCCTCGGGAGGCACCTCTTGGCCAAGAACGTATCTGCTCTCCACCCGGGACGGCGGCTGGTCCCCAGGAAGGCACACCGGCAGGGCCAGTATGGCTGCCAGGATAATCAACAAAAGCACGGGAGAAAGAAGAAATTTCATCTTGAAAAAAGTCATGTAAGGATTGGCCCCAATTCATCCTGCCATTTATTAACATGTCAAGTGATTTTTTATATTTTCTACAGTCCGCCGGGTATTCCTTCCGGTCGCCTGCAAACCGGGGAAACGGGAATTAATAAAAAATCCTGCCCGGGGAAATTGCCGCTTAAAGCAAGACCCGGCAGGAATCAGATTTTTACCCCCGGGCGGCGCCGGCAGGCTTTCAGCCGAGTGGAATCCAGGCCTCAAAGGTTCCGGCGGCCTTTACCTCGCCGTTCTGGTCCGCCGCCTCGACCTCGCCGGAAATGACCCCGCGGCCGCCGGTCACCTTCTTTCCTGTAATCCTTCCCGTCACCGTGATGGCGTCCCCCAGCCTGGTCATCCTGACAAACCTGACCCTGAAACTTTTGAGGCATCGGTTGGGTATCCAGTCGGTAACAGCCTGCCCCATGAACCCCATGATCAGCATGCCATGAGCGATAACACCTCCGTGGCCGGCGGCCCTGCCCACCTCCTCCATGTAGTGGAGGGGGTTAAAATCCCCGCTGGCCCCGGCATACTTGACCAGCCAGATTTGGTCCAAAGGTTCCTTTCTGAGGACCGGCATCTCATCCCCGATATTTATCCCGTCAAAGTCAGGCATCTGTACAACCCCCCTATTTAAGTTCCAGCACTATGTGCCGGCACCTGAGAACCTCTTCATTCCGCTGATTGACATAGGACGATTCCAGTGTCAGGACGTACATGTTCCTTTTTTCCTCACAGCTGCTCACAGTGGTGGCAACCGTGATCACATCCCCGGCTACGATGTCCCCCAGGTATTCATACTCCTGGCCGCCGTGCAGGACCCTGACCTTGTCGAGATTAAGGTAGTCGCACATCTCTATAAACCCCATGCCGCCCCAGAGGTTGATCACCGTCCCGAAGGTGGGGGGCGCAACGACGTCCGGGTATCCCGCCAAGGCGGCCCTTTCGGGGTTTAAATAGATTTCCTTCATGTCCCCGATGGCCGCAGCGAACTCCCTGATTTTCCCCCTTTCCACAGCAAAACTGTACGCCGGCAACTTTTTTCCCGCCAGGTCCGCTTTGTTCTTCACAAGTCATTCCCCCATGCCTTTTTCCGGCAATAATTTTTTCCACAGGTGTCCGACGTTTTTGCCGGAACCCCGATCGTATGCAAAACCCCAGCAATAAACATGCCAGAGCAGGCTCTCCCAGGCCGGTCCGCGTCAAAAGCGGCTTTCAGACCCGGAACAACGCAAGTCCGCACAAATTTTGGATCCGACTTGTAAACCGCCGGACTCCCGTCGGTGTTCAATTTTGAACCGGCCGCAACCGGAAAATAGTTTCGCCCTAATACTCAGGTTTTTAAAGGAAATTGGCCGCGTGCGACGAAGTAACGCTACAGGTCGTTTGTCAAATCCCGGGCATTATCCCCGGATTAAAAGCGAGATTTTATATGATAACGGTCAACTTCCTGAAAGCTATACTTCAAAACATGAATGAGCTTGTCCTGATCTGCAATCCCGATCTCAAAATCACCATGGTGAACAGGAAATCGTCCGAAGTCCTGGGAATGGAAAGGGAAGAGTTAATTCGCAGGAATATTATGGAACTCATACCCGAGAGACATCAAGAGGTGTTCAGAAAAAAGATAAACGCCTGGCTTGATAAAGCAAGGCCGCTGCACTGCGAGCTTCCCATTCTGCGCAGGGACGGGAGCGTGGTTTTTTTAAAGGTCAGGTCCGCAGCCGTCCTGGAAAAAGGCGAAGTTACCGGGATTATTGTGCTGGCGGAAGACATCACCGACCGCAAGCGGATGGAAGATGCCCTGCAGAGAAGCAAAGAGAAGTTCCGCACCTCCATCGAGAACATGCTGGACAGCTTCGGCATCTTCAGGGCAGCCAGGGACAATTCCGGCCGCATTGTCGACTTTCTGGTGGAATACGTGAACGGGGCGGCCTGTGCAAGCCACCTGATGACCAAGGACCAGCAGATCGGCAGGCTCCTCCTGCGCATATTGCCGAATTACCTGGAATCCGGTCTTTTTCAGGAGTTCTGCCGGGTGGTGGAAACCGGCAAACCACTGATTAAGGAGTGGCTCACCTACGACAATCAGCAGAACCTCGTCGGGGCACTGGATATCAGGGCGGTGAAACTGGATGACGGGGTTGCCGTCTGCTGGCGCGACATAACCGGACGGAAGAAAGCGGAGGAGGAACTGCGGGCCCTCACCCTGGTTGACGACCTGACCGGCCTGTATAACCGGAGAGGATTCATCACACTGGCCCAGCAGCAGTTGAAAATCGCCAGGCGGATGAAGCGGGAGATGCTGCTGCTATTCGCGGACGTGGACAGGCTCAAGTCCATAAACGATACCCTGGGCCACCATGAAGGAGACCGGGCGCTGGTAGACACTGCCCAAATTTTAAGGGAAGCCTTCCGGGAACCTGACATCATCGCCCGCATCGGCGGCGACGAGTTCTCGGTACTGATCATCGAGGCCTCCAGTGACAGCGCCGACACTATCGGCAGGCGCCTGCAGGAAAATATCAAGAAACACAACAGGAAAGAGGGCCGCCCATACGAACTGTCCCTGAGCACAGGCATCGTCCATTTCGATCCGGAACACCCCTGTTTTGTCAACGAACTGCTGGAACGGGCGGATAAGCTGATGTACGAACAAAAGCGACTCAACCGTATAAATTAATCAGGAAACTATCCAAAAAATGGTTTTCATCTCAAGTAGCCAATCCGGCACATGAATATACTGGATTGGCTATGCTTTTCTGTACTGATTTTCCAGTTATCCCGGATTAGATCATCTTTTTTAATGGCAAAATCTATCATCCCCCTATTTCAGGGGTAACTTTTTGCTTTTTCTCTGAATAACCTAAATTATACGATTAATTCCAGTTATCTCGGAAAGAAGGGAGGAAGGTCAAGATATCCCATAATAATGCTTGATTTTGAAAGGAGAATTAAAATGAATCTTGACTCCGGGAATGCCTGGCGGGATATTGTTAAATTCCCCCTGGAGGGCAGAATCCCCAAACCCAGGAATCAGGGACTGACCATGATTATCGACAAGGGGATGGGCCTGGCAGAGACAAAGGACCTGCTCAACATTGCCGCCGGTCACATCGACTTTATCAAGCTGGCCTTTGGCACCTCAGCCCTCTACAATAAAAACGTCCTGTCCGAAAAAATCGATCTGGCGAAATCATACGGAATCGAGATTTACCCGGGTGGTACTTTCCTTGAAGACGCATAGATATAATTAGGCACTATATACATTTTCATAATTTTCCTTTTTTGTCTCGGTTTGCTTTTTAATTGCCATTTTGATCGCTGCCCGGACAACTATCCTCCGCGCCTCTTCTTCGCTAATTAGTCTATTATTTAAAGAACATTTTATTAAAACTCTCTCTGTTGGGACAGAAAGTTGGATATTTTTTTTGGTATTAGCTTTTTCTTCCTGTTTCACGGCATAAACCCCCTTTCTTTGTAAAGCCTATGTTTTTTGTAATAAAAAACTGCAAGTCCCAAAGAATTTCCGGTTTGTCCTACAAAATAAAAAAACCGCCCTGCGGGCGGGTCTACTAAAACCAACGTGTTAGCCAAAGGCTTCACTAAGAAAAATATGTTATTACCTGCCAGTCCCCATTCTTATCCAATCTCCTTCGGTAACTAATGCATGTATATGAGCATTCCTGTAATGAAGTAGAGAGGGGTTGACCAATAAAAAGACCTCCTGGTACAAAGGTGTTAGTCAAAACAACCAAAAAGTACCGGAGGTCGAGATTGATAAATGATAATGAGCAGCGCATACGTCATCGGGTCCTACTCTACCCAGATTAAGAGGTGGCCAGATAAATCCATTAAGGACCTTACCCGTATGGCCTATGCGGTGAGGGAAAGGTCGGTCAAGGTTCTGGGCTGCGCTGTGTCCGGGGGCCGGCACCGCAATATGGAGGACACCTCGGTGAGCGGTCTGGCCGCTGAAAGGGCGTACAAAATTGCCGGGATAACACCTGCTGAAGTGGATTTAGCCGAGGTTCATGACGTAACTGCCTTCGCCGAAATCCTGTAGACCGAGGCCCTCGGTTTCTGGCGGGACGGGGAGGGCGGTAAATTCGCTGAGTCCGGGGCCACCAGGATAGACGGACAGAAGCCTGTAAACCCCTCCGGCGGTTTGGAGTCTAAGGGGCGCCCCATTGGTGCCACCGGCCTTTCTCAAATATATGAAATAATTACCCAGAATAGTTTCGGAAACAGTTAGAAAAACCCAGGGAAATAGCGGTATAGGCGTCATGATGCGTATTCCGGTTAAACTGAACACCGAATCCGGCTCAAACTGAACACTTGGTCCGGTTGAAACTGAACACTGAATCCGGTTCAAACTGATCATCTATTCCGGTTGAAACTGAACACTAATTCCGGCTCAAACTGAAAATGGAATCGGAGCACAAGCGACGTCGGCATATACAATTTAGCACATCATACCAATAGTTGCCAATACGTCATTAGAAAAAGGCCTCCTTCCTTAATTTTTAGATTTTATGAAAGTGTTATGTTTTTCATAGCCGTCGTATTGGCTGTGGGCAGTGTGGGTAACGCGAAGCGTTATCCAAGCCCTGTGGGTCAGCCCGCAGGGCTGTCCACAGGGTGGCACTGTCCACAGGCCCCTATGGTCTTAGGTGTTCATCTTATCATTTTTCTCCGGTTGCTCGAGGATGGCATCCGCCAATGTCGGATCCGCAATGCATTCATGCCAGTGCTCGATCGGGATCTGGCTGGCGATGATGGTTGAGCACCGCTGGCTGCGGTCCTCAACCACCTCGAGGATTTCACGGCTTTCTTTTGATGTATAGGTGTTTAGCCCCCAGTCATCCAGGATGAGCAGGTCAATTTTTTGCAAACGATTTAATAAGCTGGCATAGCTGCCGTCACCCCGGGCCGCGAAGAGATCGCCCAAGAGGCGGGATACCCGGTAATACCGGGTGGAAAAGCCGTGCCGGCAGGCGGTGTTACCAAAAGCGCAGGCCAGATACGCCTTGCCGACGCCCGTAGGACCGCAGATAAGTATGTTCTGGTGCCGTTCCAGCCATGAACAAGTAGATAGCCTTGCCATAACGGAGGGATCAATGCCGCGCTGCGGCCTGTAATCAAGATCCTCCAAACAGGCCGGCAGGCGAAGTTTAGCTTTTTTAAGCAGGCGTTCCAGCAGCCGGCTCTGTCTGGTTGTCCACTCATGGTCAACCAGAAGGCCGAAACGCTCTTCAAAGGACAGATCCGACAGGCAGGGCTGCTCTAATTGCTGTCGGAAAGCCTGGGCCATTCCAAAAAGGCGCATTTCATTAAGCCGGTTTACGGTATGCTGAGTCAGCATAGTGGCACCCCTTCCTTCCCGGTGTAGTAGCTTTTGCCACGGATGTTTTGGTGCTGGATAACCGGGATGTTGGGTGCTTCGGGTTCCGGATCAACCAAGTCAAGGCCATTTTTGAGAATTGACTTTAGGCTGCGGTAAGAGACAGCATTGCAGGCCAGTGCCCGGGCAGCCGCCTTCTCCATCCGGTCGGAGGAATAGGCTTTGCCCAGCCGTATTATACCCATACAGGCACGATAGCCTTGTTCTGGATGCGGTTTGGACTCAATAAGCTGTTTCACCAGAAGAGCTGTATTGGGACCGATGGTGTTTGCCCAGTTAACAATGCGGGACGGGGTCCATTCTAAGTAGATCCGGTGTGACGCCGGGCGGTGACCGGGCTCCGTGATATACTTCCGTTTTTCAAAGCTGCGCTGGTGGCTGGCAATGCGGCGTCCCTTGAAAAGTACTTCCACCACGCTTTTGGTGACCCTCAGTTCAACTTCTTGCTTTATCAGCTGGTATGGGACACTGTAATAATTGTCTTCGAACTCAACGTGGTAATCGATATTGACCCTGGCTTTCTTCCAAATAGCGAATTCGTAAGCCTGGGCAGGAAGCGGTCTTAGTGCCGGCCGTTCAATTGTTTCAAAGAGTGAACGCCGACAACCCTCTAACTTTTGAAATGGTTTATTGTTCAGTTCTGCAAGCTTTACCCTGATGGCTTCGTTCAGTTCGGCGATACCGAAAAAGGTGCAATTGCGCAGGACCGCCAGAACCCATCGTTCAACAACCAAAACTCCTGTTTCGACCTTGGCCTTGTCTTTTGGCTTTCTTACCCTGGCCGGAATAATGACCGCCCCATAATGGGTTGCCATCTCCTGATAAGCATTCCCGTAATGCTTGTGAGGGAGGTTGAATAGGCAAAAAAATCCTGGTATAAAAGATCGGAA
>DYET01000028.1 GCA_020725625.1 Desulfovirgula sp.
GGGGGGGGGGGGGGGGGGGGTTACCCTGATTACCCTTCTCACCGAGATTTTGTGCAGTTTGGCAATTTAACGAAGTGAACCCATATATATCTTAGGTGCCTGGCACCTAACTTATAACTTATTTATCTTAGGTGCCTGGCACCTAACTTATTACCCTCCCCGACCAGGACTTAATTTAATGTTGAAATATTTGGTAATATCTGTCAAGGAATTAACCTCCACCATAGCGAATAGTATGGGAAACTATGATAGGGAGGTGATTTTGTGGCAAACATCCCGGGAGGAGATGGCGAAGAAGCCATCAAGATGGAAACTGCTGAAGAGGAAAAAGACGCAAGTGCCGCAGTTGAAGCCGAAGCTGCAGTAACCCAAGAAGAACCCGAAACAGCCGTAGAGGAACAAGTCCAGGAAGATTCCGGAGAGAGCAGCGAGGAAGCTGATTCTGATTAAGACAGCTAATCGTGTGAACATATTTTTTTAGGAGCCGTAAGGCTCTTTTCTTTTAGGTGATGGCATGTCCAGGGGGTTTCCCGGCCGGCTCAGTGCCGTCCACCGCCCATTATACGATAAACTACTGAGAAATAATGCTATTCATATTAAAAAGATTTTGTGTTTTTCTATTATAAAAGAAAGGATAATTTTTGCAAACGACGAAAAAGTATTGATATAATATGGCTGGAGAACAGTTATTACATTTTATAGTCAATTCAGAAATAAAGTTGCAAAACAAAAAACATTTGACACCAGTGAATGCCTTATCTAGATAATATACAAAATTACACATAGTAAGCAAACATTGTAGTTAAGTTTTAATTAACATTAAAAATGTATTACTGTATCTATATAATGGCTGTCTGCTGCCTGCCATTCTGAATTAAATCTGGGAGGGTGACAAAATGAAATATATTTCGCTTGTACTAATCGTTGTAATCGGCAGTGTTTTTGGATTGGTTGCATCTTTAATGCTTTTGGAAACCAGGAAAAAAGGCATGGATCAAAAAGACAAAAAAGGCAACATTTACGGTTCCATTTTTCTATTCATTGTTTCAATCATACTTATATTGGGGGGAGTTTCTGTTTGGCTTTCATCGAAAACAGTCAAAAATGAGATTGAAAGTACTGCGCAAAAGACTCAAAATACCTTAACACAAGAAGCTGCACTCCCGGTAAAAATACAGGAACAACCACAGCAGACCCAGGAACAAATCCAAGCGCAAAGGAATACGAAAAAACAAGAAGCAGAAAAGGCAGTTAAATCTTTTACTCAGCTACAGAAAAATTTTAGTAATATTTTAACATCGTATCAGTCCGAAATAAAAGATATTAGCAATGGAACTATTGATGCTGCAACTTATAATGATCTTGATAAGCTAGGTCATCAAGCTCAAGAGCTGTTCAGGAATGTTAAAAATATGGACATAGCCCATCAATATGCTAATGAAAAGCAAATTATGGTGACTGCAGTTTTATATTTACAAGGCTCTATAGATAACCTAAAAAATTACATCTATGATAGGAAAATCAGCAAGTTTACAGAAGCTCAGGACTTTTTGCAAAAGGCTATTGAAACAAATAAACTTGTGACTCTTGGTGTTGCAAAACAAGCATTAATTGATGGATATAGTCCACCACAGTGAAAATGAGAAAAATACAATTCCTTCAGCAAAGATTGTTTATTACCCGGGGGCAAGGAACCTTGATTGATCAGTTGTCCAAGGGGAATGCGGTATGAAGGGAAAAGATAAACTTTTGACGGCGATGTTTGTATTGCTGCAAATGACGGTTTATGTCTTGCCTTGCCAGGCCGAGTCGACCTGGAGCCAGATTTCCCGCGGCTTTAACGAAGCTTTCAGCGGCAGCCAGGCATTAAAGAACGTTATTGGATTTTTGTTTACGATCCTGGCTTTTGGTTTAATAATACTTGCTTTCCGCGCTTACTTGATGAAAAAGGAAAAGGAAATTCACCGCCACAGGTTCGGAGTAATCTTACGGCCGTTGAGCAGCCAGCAGAAGCGAAACTGGTTTAGATTGCGAATAAATGCAGAGATTCAGTGGATTCCTGCCGCCGAGGCCTGGAAAACCAAGGAAGGTCATTATAAAAAGGACCGCCTGGTCGATATTAGCGGAGGAGGCCTCTGCTTTACAACCGCTGAGAAACTGAATCCCGGCGATGAGATTAAATTTCTGCTGGATGTTGGGGGGGACAAACCCCTGTCGCTGACGGGGCGGGTTTTGAGAATACATGATGAGCCCGGTGAAAACAAAACCATGTCTAAAGTGGCCGTCCAATTCGAAAACATATTAAACGGGGTACGCGACAGGATAGTCTGCCTGATAATGAAGCGTCAGCGCGACGCCATTCAAGAAAAAAAGCGTGACGATGACGGTTCCTCCCGGACGGAAGGCGGAGGGGAAGGGTAGGCTTTAAAAACGGCCATCCTTCTCGGCTGCCTTTATCCTGAAAAGGTAATCACTTATTCACGGCAGAAGCAACAAGGTTGGGGATATGGAATGAACATATCCCCTTTTTGTCTCCCTTGTTGCAGGCCCGATCGGAGAAAAAGTGCGGGAAAAACTCCCGCACTTTCTCCGGTGTGACCGCTGCCGATACAGGATTACAATGTTATTTTTTCTCACCGTAATACCCGCCGGAGCAGGGGAAGAAACCGGTGCCGAAGACAAGCAGGATCAGAATCAGGAAGATTATGAAACTGCCGTCAAAATAAGGGGGTCCGTAACCATAACCGCTGGGGTAACCGGACATAGCTTAAATATCTCCTTTCTGGTGGATTTTACTGGGACAGAGAGTTTATGGGTTAAGATGTTACTCTTTGTCCTAGGCACGGCAGTACCCGCTGTAGCTGAAGCCGGGAAGAAGCCGGTGCCGAAGAGTGTCAGCTTCATAATCCGGAGGATTATGAAGCTTTCGTCATAGTACAGGGCCCATTCGACAGGAGACCGGCACCTAGTAACGGTGCTCGTTATTTCTGTTCGCCGTAGTAGCCGCCGTAGCCGGGGAAGAAGCCGGTGCCGAGAACGAGCAAGATCAGGATCAGGAAGAGAAAAAACCCGCTAAAGCCGCCGTAACCGTAGCCGCCAAAACCGTATCCCATATAAATCAAGTAACTCCTTTCTTAAAATTTTAAGAACGCATCCGCAATTCCCATAAACTCCCTTTTCTTTAAACAGACTATTCAGTGAAGGATAAATTTGTTACTCGTACTAACCCGTTTAGAATTACTGGAATAACCCGGGAACCGAGGGGATGCTGTTCGCGTATATTCTTTTCTTCAATGGGATAAAATGACTTCAGTCTAAATCGGGAGGTGAAAGGGTTGCTTTCGGAGAGGGAAGTGATTGAGCTGAACGAGAGAATCATGGGGCATCTCAGCCTTATGGAGAAGTACAGGGTGTACACCCAGCTGTGTCCCGACCCGCAGGTAAGGGACATGGCGGCCAGGCACCAGCAGGTCTTCCAGAACCACTACCAGACCATGATCGGGTTCATGCAAAACGCCCAAAACCTGCAAGCTGTGACCGCCGCCGGCCAGCTTCAATGGCGCGTAAGTTAAAAATCGAAAGGAGACCGGAAAAATGCCGTACCATCAGCAAATCAGCGCCGTCAGCGTTGCCATTGACTGCCTTAACAGCGCCAAGTA
Source organism: Desulfovirgula sp. (assembly GCA_020725625.1). Lineage (GTDB taxonomy): Bacteria > Bacillota > Desulfotomaculia > Desulfotomaculales > Desulfocucumaceae > JAILZP01. Next base: position 3,660 of record DYET01000028.1, read on the forward strand.
CCTGGCCCTCCGGGATACCCAAGGGGCCATGGAAGCCTCCACCCCCCAGTTAAGGCAAGCGTACAGCCGCATGACCCAGGAACACCTGGCCATGGCTGACGAGTGGTTCAGGCTGATGAACAGCCGCGGCTGGTACCAGGTGTCCCAGGCCCGGCCCGAAATGGTGGCCCAGACAATAAACCAGCTGCAGTCCATCGTCGCCCAGGTGCAGGGCCCGCCGGTCCAGGCGGGGTTCCAGCCGTACCAGACGGCACAGGGCACCCTCGGTCAATTTAGATAGTCCAGTTGAAAGAAGCGGCCACTAGGGCCGCTTCTTTCAACCGTAGCCGCCAAAAGCGTTTTTTAACACTCCCTGTAACCGTATATCCTTTTTGTCTTTTTTCGCTCCGGGGTAGGGATCCTTGGGGAACGGCCTCCACCTCGGCCAGGATGCCGATGCCGGTTTTTCAGGCCGAAAGCCACTTCCTTGGCCACCGCACCGTATCGTGAAAAATCTGGTGGTCGGGGTTTTTCCTGATTATCGTAAAAATAAATACCGGAAGAAGGTAGAATATCCGGCCAGTTTCGGCGACAGGCCATCATTTGCTGTTATTTTCTGGCTTCCTGGATATTGAGAATTTTGATATATTATTTATTGATATCGGGCCCATAATCATCCGGAGGCTTCTATGGCTAAAAGGATTTTAATAGCATGTTCTTTGCTTGTGGTATTTTTTTCAATTGGTGTGGTTATTTTTGAGGAAGTCAGTAACGGAAGATTTATTTGGCACGGCATATTCAAGGATAGCAGGGAATTGGCCGACTGGCTGAAGTCCTTCGGGACGTGGGCCGTTATAATCAGCATTGTGGTTATGATTATCCAGACCATCGCCACGCCGGTCCCACTTTTCCTGGTGGCCGGTGCGAACGGATTTATTTTCGGCGCTGCCTGGGGCATACTGATCACCCTGGTGGGCGCCCTGCTGGGGGCAACGGTGGCTTTTTACCTGGCCAGGGTGATAGCCCGGGATTACTTTTCGAAACGACTCGCCAAGTACATGCCCCAGGTGGACGAAATGAGCAAAAAAACGGGTGTCAAGGTTATATTCCTGGCCCGGCTGGTCCCCGTTCTTCCCTCCAGCATCGTCAGCTATGCTGCCGGTCTCAGCAAGGTCAGCTTCGGCGGCTTCTTTGTGGCCAGCGTGTTTGGGAAACTCCCCGAGATAATTATATACACCATTCTCGGCCACAGCCTGGAGAGAGCCGAGGGTTTGTTCACCAAAGTCACGCTGGTGATTATCGTAATCAGCCTGCTCTGCTTTTCACTGCAGTCAAAGAAGGTGTCATCCCTTTTTAATAAAAAATTTAACCAGGACAAAAAGGACACCGACCAGTAGCCTCTTTAGAGTTATACATAATCAATGCGCTAAGCTTATTTAATATATTTCTCCTGTCTCCTGTATTCCTCTCCGAATGCGGGCCTTTATACTCTCCTTTTGTGCCTGTACCAGAGGTAAAGAACTGCGCCCAGAATTACGGCCGCCACCAGCGCATCGGCCCGGTGGAACCAGACCTTCAAATCCTCCCAGTGTTCCCCCAGCTTGAGTCCGAGGTAGGTGAGAAAAAAACACCAGGGAAGCGACCCGAGAAAGGTGTAAACGACGAAGCGGGGAAAATTCATCCTTGATATCCCGGCCGGAAGCGAAATGAAGGTCCTGATTATGGGCATCAGCCGGGTAAAAAAGACCGTGGCCTCCCCGTACCGGTAAAACCAGTAGTCGGCCATGGCCAGCCTTTTCTCGGAGATTCCGATGTACCTTCCGTAGCGCAACAGGAAAGGCCGGCCCCCCCGGAGGCCGATCAGGTACGAGAGGATCGAACCCGCCGTTCCGCCGGCAGTTCCGGCCATGGCCGTCCAGAAAAAATTCAGTTTGCCCGTGGAAACCAGGTAACCTCCAAAAGGCAGGATTACTTCGCTTGGCAGGGGTATGTTGCAGCTCTCTATAGCCATGCCGATGGCCACTCCCCAGTAACCCAGGGCGGCGATTTTGGAAGTAACGGCCTTTAAGATTGGTTCCATCAGTTCAAATATAAAATCCAATGATTTTCCTCCACAGGCTGTTTTCTAAAAAAAGCTGTTTTTCTCAAAGTTTCAGCCGGTTAAAGATCTTCGCCAGCAGCGGGTCGCAAAGTTTTAGTTCCCAATGGGCGATTTGACCGAGGTATACCTGCGGTCGAAAACAACCAGGTCAAGGCTTTTGCATATGGAACGGTATTTTTCCGAGAGACTGGAGGGGCTCACCCCGTATTCGTCGGCCACCTTATGCTGCGGGACGTTTCCGTTGAACTCCAGCCGGGCGAGGGTGTACACTACTGCGGCCAGCCACAGTTTTTCCTTCCGGACGCCGGGATTCTCCCTGTCGCAGTAATCCGACCAGAGCTTCAGGGCACCCTCTATTTGAATCGGTGAGTAGTTTTTTGCCTTCAGGTCTTTTTTAATCATCAGGGCAACTTCCGCCTGGGCACGGGTGGCCCACTTATAGCCCGGCCTTGCCGGGGCCGCCGGCGGAGACTGAATTTCACCGGGGACGGCGTGGTCCCGGTTCCCGGGGATAAGGCCAAGCCTTGTACGGACCTTGTTGATGTCGTAGTAGGGCTCCCCCTTTTTAATCCTGATCATTTCAACTATTTCCAACTCTTTTAAAAGGTCCTCGACTTTCGCCCGGCCTTCAACGGTTTTGCACGACTCCCGGGGTGTTTTGCCGTCGAGGGCCTGAACCGGCCGGTTAATCCATTTTTCATAGTAGTCGTCGAGAAACAGGTCGGTAATCCGCTGGGCGATCAGGGAAGACATGGAATGAGCCGGCCGGCACTGGCTTTGTCCGGCGGGGTCCGGCGGGTTGAGGGCAAAATCCAGCATCCAGGCGTTGATTTTATGGGCCCGGTCTCTTAAATATCTGTCCAGGGAAAATGATTTCCGCCGGCTCCGGGCGGCATACCTGTCCAGGTCGGCCTTTATTTTCATGATCAGCGGCTTTCCGCAGTCCGGCGGCAGGGCCAGGCCCCCCGTGGAGAATTCGTGTTCGTTTCCCACCCGGAGAACCCTCATGAAAATCACCGAACCCTTTTCCAGTTTTCCGCTCACGGCGTAGTTGTTCACGGTAAACTTGCGGCTTAAGATCAGGTCCCGGATCCTGAGGCCCTTCTGGCCGGAAATAGCGCAAACTTCGAATACCGACATCCTTGAGCCCGACCAGTCCCCGATCAGTTTTTTCTCCATGGCCGAGATGTTCGATACAGACGAATAGATATCAATCAGCGTTTCCCCGTCTTCCATGACATAATCAAAAATGAACCACTCAAAACACCGTTCCATAAGTATTTCGTCATTTTCATCCACCAGGTGGGGGTTGATGTCGGCAAGGTACAATTGCCGGGCCCTGGCCATCTCGTCCGAGAAAACCGGGTCGGCCGCGAATTCGCCCAGCTTCTGGCGCAGGATCCGGCCGGCCTTCCTCCACCTGTACTGATCCAGGAAAAGCACCTTGGCGGGCCGGTTGCACTTTTTCCTGCCTCCGCCCCGGCAGCCGCCGGCCTCATTGCCGTTCCCGTGCCCCATGTTCTGCCACCTCCCTTGCTGTCCGGTTAATTACCGCGCTTTTCAGCCTTGTTTGTTAAAGGCCGGTCAGCCCTTGATCACGATCCGGTCATCGTGCTGTTTGACGGCGTGGCCCAGCTGTTCGATCAATTCCAGTGAAATATATGAAATGCCGTCCTCTATGATTACACTGCCCCCGGCTTTTATTTCCCTGCCGTTGAGAAACGGGTATCCTTCCACCGGCATAAAAATCTTTACATCCCGCTTCCGGGCCGAAATGCCGGCGGAGTCCTGTTCCCAGGCAACCACGTAGCCCAGGGCTTCCAGGGTGAAACGCAGGGGCAGGTACACGCCCCTTTCATTGATCAGGGGTGCGCTCGTGGCGGTTATTCTGTTTCCGTCAACGGCAACCTCTTTTTTGCCGGAGGTGAACACTATCTCCTTCGGCCCGGACTCAAGTATTCCCAGGGCGAAGGGAAGCTGCAGGCTCCTGATGTGCACCTCGTAGTCCGGCTTCAATCCCTGGTTGTGAACCTTTGTTCCTTTCGGCGTGGTGTATTCGGCGGTGGTTAGTTTCAAGGCGCCCCCCGTGTCAAGGCGGATCAGGCTTTGGGCGGTTCCCTTGCCGAAACTCCTTTCACCCACCAGGGTGGCGATTCCATTGTCCCTAAGGGCCCCCACCATTATCTCGGACGAACTGGCGCTCTGGGAGTTAATCAGCGCCACCACCGGGACCTTGACCCTTTTTACTTCCTTGCCGGCCAGGTGGGTGTTCACCGAACCGTCGTAATACCTGGTGATTACTATCGGTGCTTCCGGGTCGAGGAATATTTCGACCATTTCCAGGGCAGCATCCATGTACCCCCCGGGATTGTCCCTGAGGTCGATAACCAATCCGCCTATATGCTGTGACATCAGTGTGTCCAGGTGCTCCCTGAACAGTCCGGGGGTATTTACCCCGAATGTTTTGACGGCTATGTAACCGGTGTTTTTGCCGACAACCTTTGACTCGATGGTGGGAATATCGAGGTGGGCCCGTTTCAGCTTGATGCTGATCTCCTTTCCTCCCCGGTCGATGACCAGGACCACCTCGGTCCCTGCCGGTCCTTTGATTTTTTCCACTGCCGCGGGGAGGGACCACCCTTTGATGTCGGTCCCGTCCACCTTTATTATCTTGTCGCCGACCTGTAAACCCGCTTTCATGGCCGGGGATCCGGAAAAGACTTCCTGCACCCTCGGGTAGTCCGGCCGGGCCTCAAGGTATACCCCGATGCCTCCGTAAACCCCGCCCAGGTTCTCGGCCAACTTCTCCAGTTCGTCCTCGCTGAGGTACTCTGTGTAAGGGTCGTTTAAGGTGTCGATCATGCCCCGGACGGCGCCCTTCAGCAACTGGTCCGCCTTCGGCTGGCTGATGTGGGCCCGGTGCAGGTACTCGAATACCTCTAGAATGGCCTTCTTGGCGTTGGCGGCATTTCCGGAGGCATACACCGGGCTGGGGCCGGCTAAGAAAAACAGGCAAAAATAAAAAAGAAAGATACACCCGAGGACTGCCGGTAACACTTTCCTGGCCATTTTCCCATTCCCCCTGGTTTATGATTCGGCCCCGGCGCCTTTTTTCCTGCCGCGAAAAATGGGGGCCGGAAACATCTCTTTGGAAGGCGGCAGGTATTTTCAACACTTCCGGTGAAAAATAATTTCATAAAAGAATACAGGAGACAGAATTCAGGAGTCAGAATTCTGAGTTCTGAGTTCTGAGTTCTGAGTTCTGAATTCTGAATTCCGGCTTCTTAAGGCAGGTGTTTGTAATTGGACTCCCGGTCCTTTCTGATTATAGACGGTAACAGCCTGGTCCACCGGGCTTTTCACGCCATCCCCCTCCTCTCCACCAGCCAGGGGGTAATCACCAACGCCGTTTACGGCTTCGCCGCAATGCTTCTGAAAATCCTTGAGGAGAAAAAGCCCGAAATGGTGGCTGTTTGCTTTGACAAGGGGAAAATAACCTTCCGCCATGACGAACTGGAGACCTATAAGGGGACCCGCAAGGCCACCCCCGACGAATTGCGGCCCCAGTTTCCCCTGGTCAAGGAAATGCTTTCGGCCATGGGCATACCGGTGCTGGAAATGGAGGGTTACGAGGCCGACGACTTGATCGGAACCATGATTACCATGGCCGAAAAGGAAAAAATTAACAGTTTAATTGTCACCGGGGACAGGGACGCCCTTCAGCTGGTTTCCCCTTTGACCACCGTATTGCTGACCAAGAAAGGTATTACCGAGCTTGAGGAATACGACGAGGGAAAGGTCTGGGAAAGGTACGGCCTGACGCCGGATCAGCTGGTCGACTTGAAGGGACTGACCGGGGACGTCTCGGACAACATCCCGGGGGTTCCAGGGATCGGCGAGAAAACGGGAGTCAAGCTGATCGCAGAATTCGGCAGCCTTGAAAACCTTATGAACAACCTGGACCGGGTCAGCCCCAGGCTGGCCGGCAAGATAAGGGAGTTTGCCGACCAGGCCAGGCTCTCCCGGAAGCTTGCCGCCATCGAGAGGAACGTTCCCCTTGATTTTAACCCTGAACGGTGCCGGTGGGAGGGGCCGGATTATAATCTCCTCCTGCCGCTCTTCGGCAGGCTGGAATTCAGGAGCCTGATCAAGGCCATTACCCGGATGGCCGGGGACAATTCCGGAAAGGGCGGACAGGACCGGAAGGGGGGAGAGAAGGTCCGAGCCGGCCGAGAACCCTCCCTGAAAACCTACCGGGTGGGTTATGTAATATTAGAAGGGAAAGAGGAATTCGAGGCCCTGCAGAAAAAAGTGGCAGGCGCCCGGATCGGCCTGGCCCTGGAGGGAAACCGCAGGGAGGGGCTGGTTGCCGCGGCCGTAAGTCTTGCCGACGGGGACAACTTTTATTTCCCGGTCACATCCGCCGCTGCCCAGAAGTTTATAGCAGCCGCCGCGGGCGACCCCCGCCTGGAAAAGGTATGCCACGACGCAAAATCGGACATGTGGGTTCTGGCCGGAAACGGGATCAGGATGGAAGGGCTGGCCTTCGACGTGATGATTGCCGCCTACCTGTTGAACCCCGGCGCCCAGAACCGCAACCTGGATGACCTGGCCCTGGAGCACCTGGGCGTGGTGCTTCCGGCCGGCGGGCCGCAGGGCCTGTGCGCCCGGGCCGACGCCGCCAGGAGGCTGGCCCCGGTGATGGGGGATAAGCTAAGGCTGGCCGGGATGGAAAGGCTCTATTACGAGGTGGAAAACCCGCTGGTGGAAATACTGGCCGAGATGGAGATGGCCGGGGTGAAGGTGGACGCCGGGATCCTGTCGGAAATGTCGGCCGAACTGGGCGGGAGGATAGAAGAACTGGCCGAAATCATTTACCGGCTGGCCGGGGAAAAATTCAACATCAATTCCACCCGCCAGCTTGGGCGTATTCTTTTTGAAAGGCTGCAGCTCCCGGTGATAAAGAAAACCAAAACGGGATATTCTACTGACGCGGAAGTGCTGGAGGAACTGGCCGACACCCACGAAATCATAAACCACGTCATTCTCCACCGCCAGCTGATGAAACTCAAGACCACGTACGTCGACGGGCTTTCGTCCCTGATCGACCCGTCCACGGGACTGGTGCACACCACCTTCCACCAGAACATAACAGCCACCGGGAGGCTTTCCAGCGCCGAGCCGAACCTGCAGAACATACCCATCAGGCTGGAGGAGGGAAGAAGAATAAGGAAGGTCTTCACGCCGCGCCGGGACGGCAATGTCATCCTAACAGCCGACTATTCCCAGATCGAGCTGAGGGTGCTGGCCCACCTGGCCGGGGATCCGGTGCTGCTGGAGGCATTCAGGGAAAATCAGGACATCCACACCAGGACGGCTTCGGAGGTATTCGGGGTGGCCGTCAGCGAGGTCACCGCCGACCTGCGGGGCAGGGCGAAGGCGGTTAATTTCGGAATTATATACGGTATCAGCGAATTCGGGCTGGCCAGGGATATAAAGGTGACGCGCCATGAAGCCGGGCGCTACATTAAAAACTACTTTGAAAGGTACAGGGGCGCCAAGGCCTTTATCGACAGAACCATTTCCGAGGCCAAGGAGAAGGGTTACGTAACCACCATCCTGAACCGCCGCCGCTACCTGCCCGACCTTTTCAGCCCGAACAAGGTGATTAGAAATTTCGGCGAGCGGGCTGCCATAAACACGCCCATCCAGGGGAGCGCCGCGGACATAATTAAGCTGGCCATGGTTAAAATATGGAAAGAGCTAAAGAAGCGCAGGCTGGAGACCAAAATGGTTCTCCAGGTTCACGACGAGCTTATATTCGACGTGCCGGGGCGGGAGCTTGAGGAAGTGAGGGAACTTGTCAGGGACTGCATGGAAAATGCCGTCCGGCTGGACGTACCCCTGGTGGTGGAGATGAAGGCGGGACCGAACTGGTATGATGTGAACAAGATATGATTGAACACCCTATGCTTTGTTTGAGTTGATGCGATATCGGGGGTTATAGCCGATGCCGGAACTGCCGGAAGTGGAAACCATCAAAAGAAGCCTGGAAAGCCGGATAACCGGCTTGACTTTTTCAGGCGTTGACCTGTTCACGCCCAAGGTGGTGCGATTTCCAGAACCCCGGGATTTCATAGGCAGCCTGACCGGAAAAAAGGTGAAGAGGGTCGGCCGCAGGGGAAAATACCTCCTGATCCACCTGGCCGGCAACCTCATCCTGGCCGTTCACCTGCGCATGACCGGAAAACTGGTCTGCCTGCCCTCAGGAACTCCACCGTCCAAGCACACCCACGCCGTCTTCAAGCTCAGTAACGGCTTTGAGCTGCACTTTTCCGACGTTCGCAGGTTCGGCCGTCTGGCCCTGCTGGAGGCCGGCCGGCTGGAGACCTGGCCGGGGTTGAAGAACCTGGGAGTGGAGCCCCTGAGTGAAGACTTCACCAGGGGCTTCCTGAAAAAAGAACTGAAGAGAAGACGGACAAAGATAAAGGCGCTGTTGCTGGACCAGACCTTCATTGCCGGAATCGGCAATATTTATGCCGACGAAGCACTGCACAGGGCCCGGATAAGCCCGGAAAAACCCGCGGCCAGCCTGACTCCAAGGGAAGTGGCCAGGCTCTACCGGGCCGTCAGGGAGGTGCTTGAGGAAGCCATTGCCAACCGGGGCACCACTTTCAGGGACTATGTCGACGGAATGGGGGAATCGGGAACCAATCAGGAAAGCCTGAAGGTATACGGCCGGGAGGGAAAGCCGTGCTCCGGGTGCGGGTATCCGATAAGGCGGGCCAGGCTGGGCGGGCGCAGCACTTATTTCTGCCCCGAATGCCAGAAATCACGGCCCATATTGTAAACAACCGGCCCCCGGACAGAGAAACCGGAGCCGGGCCGGCGCCGGATGTTCAGCCGCGGGCTGTTTTTTTTTATTTTTTGGGGAAATGTATAGAAAAGGCCAGGATTATCCATAATATTTGAAAAAACAACTCTTCAAGGAGGTGAGAAGGAATGGTCTGGTTGTACAGGATTGCTCTGGCTCTGGTCATCATAGGAGCTATCAACTGGCTCCTGGTGGGGTTGTTCCAGTGGGACCTGGTGCAGGTGCTGTCGGGCGCAGACCCGTTCCGACCGTCAACCCTGTTCAGCAGGATTATCTATTCCCTTGTCGGAATAGGCGGACTTTATCTCATTCCCTTCTTATTTAAAGAAAAAATCAATCTGTAAGCAGGACAGGGGAGGGGCGGCACAAAAAACCGCCCCTCCAACTTTTTTAAAAAACCCTCACGGGCTTACTGCAGCGCCATGGAATCGACAACCTGCAGGAGCTTTGTGAGCGCCTGTTTTTGCCGGTCGTCAAAGGCCGAAGCAAGCTCCTCGTTGAAATCCGAGGCAATTTTAAAGGCCTCCCGGGCCAAGCTTACGCCCTTTGTGGTCAGGAACACCCTCAGGGCCCTCCTGTCCCCGGGGTCGTTTCTCCTTTCCACCAGGTCCTCTTTTTCCAGCCGGTCCAGCAGCCCGGTAATGGCCGGGCTGTCCAGGGAAAGGCGGCCGGCCAGGTCCTTTACGTTCTGGCCGTCCTGTTCCAGGAGGGCAAACAGGATAAAAGACTGGGGGACGGTTATTCCGTATGCGGCATACCTGTTGTTGTAGTACCTGTATATCTTCCTGGCCGCCAGACCCAGCTCAAAACAGAGAAAGCGGGTAAAACTCTCCATAAAAACTCCTCTTTATTGATTATTCAAGCTTTATTATATAATATATTATCTATTTGTCAAAAAGGAAATAGATCACCCGCTCATTGCCGCCGGCGCCACTTCCAGGCCGTACGCGCGATGTCCCCCGCAAGGGCGGGGAGGATTTTAAGGTATAACAAGCTCGTAAACCACATTCCCCTTTTTCATGGAGTAAACCTTGACTTCCGGGTCGCCCGAGGGAATATATCTTCCCCCGCTTGTGTCTTCCAGAAATTCAAAGCCGCCTTCGGTGGCGTTACCCGGGTAAAACCTTTGGCGGCCGTACACCCAGTGACTGATAATGAAATTGCCGCTTTTGTCCAGGAGAGGTTTATCATAGATATCTTTTGCGATTACCGCCGTGAGATAGAAACGCATTTTATTCATTTCACGCCCACCTCGAGCACTATGTGGTACAATACAATTCTATATATATAATTAATACCCTTGATCCAAAAACAAAGATTTTATTGCAAAATCTGACAGTTGCTCGGACAAAAGTCGAATTTAGTTAAAATTTTGTCCTGCGGCCCATGAACAGTTCCCCGAAAATTTTTCCTTAAAAAAGGTTTTGCAGCAAAAAACATAGAAGAAAATATTTCAGAAGCTTTAAATCGGGGGTGAGATCAACGGTGAAAAAAGGAATTGCCTTGCTTATTGCCGCCGCGGCACTCTATTTCTGGGGCCTCTGTTTGCCGCAGATTGTGCCCTCTGCCCGGGCGGCCACGCTGTCGCAGGCCTACCAGAAGCTGAAGGACGATTTCCCGCAAACCGTCCAGCAGCTTAAGGATGCGGACCATACTGTCACCGACTCGCACATAGAGTCCTTCGTCAACGATCTGAGCAGTGAACTGCAATCAAAAGGAACGCTTAACGAGGCAAACCTGGAAAGCAAATTCTATGAGGCAGCACTGGACGTCATGCTGAAACCGGAGCATGAGAAAGTGGTCAACGCCGCCCTTTCCGGCTTTTCCATCAGCTGGGGCGACATCCTGAACAAAAAAATTCCTCAGGGTTTTCAGTCAATTAAGGCCGCCTTAAAAACGGAGCTGTTGAGCGGTTCCGGGACTTCAGGCACCTCCCGCGCCGGTGGGGGCGTCCCGGCCGAACCCCTGGATCAGGTCCCGCCCGGTGTCGCGGCCACAGTGCCGCAGGAGGTCCTTGAGGATGCCCTGAAAAAGGCCGTAGAGACTGGGATAATAAGGATTGCCGCAGCTACCCCGGCCGGGGAGGTTGCCTTCAGCAAGGACCAGCTGGCCAGAATAGGAAATGCCGGCAGGCCGCTGGTGGTGGAAATCCAGGGCGTCCAGTTGAAGGTGCCGGCCGGTGCGCTGGAGGTGTCCGAGGTCCAAAATCCGGACACCATCCAGGTGGAGTTGAGGGTGCAAAAAGTAACCGACGGCCAGGGGCTGACCGCCGCCTCCGGGTACAGGGCGGTGGGGGATGTTTATGAGATAACCGCCGCAGCTGTTCAGCAGGATGGGAAAAAGACAGGGATCACAGCGTTCAGGGCGGGTGTGACGCTGTCCCTGCCCGTCCCGGCCGCTTACAGCGGATCACCGGCCGTTTTGAAAATATTCCGCTACCATGAAGAAGGCGGCCGGTGGGTCCTCCTGGGCGGGAGTTACGATGCCGCTGCCGGGAAAATAGACTATGTCGCCGGCCACTTCAGCAAGTACGTATTGATGGAGGCAAGGCAGGATCGGCCGGTTGTCCGGTCGTTCTCGGACATTCAGGGACACTGGGCGGAGAAGGACATCCTGGCCATGGCCGAAAGGGGAATCGTCAAAGGTTTCGACGGCAGGGCCATGCCCGAGGACAAGGTGACCCGGGCGCAGTTCGCCACCTTCCTGGTTCTTTTGCTGAACATTCCCGGAACAGGTGCGGAACTGCCTTTTGTGGACGCAGACAGGTCGGCCTGGTACTATGGCAGCCTGTCCAGGGCATACGGGGCGGGGCTGATCAGGGGTTACGGAAACGGGCTGGTCGGGCCGGACGATTTTATCACCAGGGAACAGATGGCGGTCATGGTGGTGGGAGCGGCCAGGTATGCCGGCAAGGCCCTGCCCGGGGCAGAGCGGCTGACGTTCAGCGATACGGGCGAGATCTCCCCCTGGTCTTCCGGGCCGGTTTCCGTGGCCAGATCGCTGGGGATAATCAGGGGTTTCCCGGACAATACGTTCCGGCCCCGGGAAAACGCCACCCGGGCCGAGGCCCTGGTCATGCTGAGCCGCCTCAAGTTATAACAGCTGTGACAGCGGGCCGATCTGGGTCCGGCAGCCGGATTGGGAAGGTATGACACATTGGGAAGACACAGGAGCAGGTCGAAAATCAAGCTGTCATCGCCCGGGACCGTCCTGGCGGCATCCCTTTGCCTAGTTGTGGTCACCGTGGGGCTGGTGCTGTGGTTCTTGAACCTGGGCCCCCGGTTTCCGGAAATTTCCTACGTGCCGGACCGGGGGTGGGCCGACCCGGGCGGGGAAATCGCAAAGGGGCCGCCGGCGGTTGCCCGGCCCGGAGTTCAGGATGCCCCAATGTCCGGGGCTCAGGACGGCCTCCGGACGGCGGGCCGGCCCGGATTGTCCGGGGAGGCCGGCGTTTCGACGGCCCAATTGAGCAAAGAGGAGAAACTGGCCGCCATAGGGCAAAAATACGAGTTCCTTTTAAAGAATCTCAAAAGCTGCTATGAAGCGGAGCTGAACCGCCTGATCCAGCATGCCAGGAACGACTACCAGGCTGCCGGCAGGGGTGAGAAAGACATTTCCCTGTCCAGGCTGGCCGTCGAGTACTACCGGGCCGGGCGGGCCCTGGAAAAGGAATGCGACCGGAGGTTCGACGGGCTCCTGGAGAATATGAAAAAGGAGCTGAAGATGCACGGCCTGCCCCTGGACCTGGCCCACCAGGCGGAAAAGGAGTACATCGATCAAAAAAACAGGGCCAGAAAGGAAATTTTGGTGAAGATAGCGAGGCACGGAGGATGATCGACCTTCATGCGCACATCCTCCCGGCCCTGGACGACGGACCCCCGGACCTGGAGGAGGCCGTGGCCATGGCGCGGATCGCCGTGGCCGAAGGAACCGGATCGCTGGTGGCCTCCCCCCACGTCGTCAGGGGCGCCTACGAAAACGACAGGGCAGGGATTCTCCAGGCCGTGGAGGACTTAAACGGGGAACTGGGAAGGCGCGGCATAAAACTGAAGGTGCATCCCGGCGCGGAGTACATGCTGGACCCGGATCTCCCCCGGTGGCTGGGGGAGGGCCGGGCCCTTACCATAAACGACAGCGGTAAATACCTGCTGGTCGAATTTCCCTCGGCCGGCATACCGCCCTATTCCGCTCAGACGCTCTATGAAATCGCCCTCCAGGGCGTTATCCCGGTTATTGCCCACCCCGAGCGCAACTTCGATTTAATCCGCGATCCGGATCTATTGGCCCGGTTTTTGGAAAGGGGAGCCGTCTGCCAGGTTACGGCGGGCAGCCTCACCGGCCTTTTCGGCCGGCGTATACAGCAGGTGGGCTGGTATTACCTGAACCGGGGAATGTGCCATCTTATCGGCAGCGACGCCCACTCCCCGGGATACAGGGCCCCGGTCCTGTCCGGGGCAGCAGGCGCCGTGTCAAAGGCCCTTGGCGGTGAACTGTCGGAACTCTTAACCAGCGGCAATCCCGGCCGGATCTTGAACGGAATGTCCGTCCTGCGGCCGGCGGGGGCAGAAACTTTGACGATGTATCCGGGAAAGGGATTCTTCTCCAGGATATTCAGAAGAAGGGAAAAGTAGCTTGATGACTGATTTCAACAAATTTCTCGGCCGAGGAAGGAATTGCCGCCGATATGTTGAAGTAAATAAACTGGTTTCCTTAAATTGGACCTGCGTGTAATTTATGACTTTTGGGGGAATTGCAGTGGCGGACCAGGAACTGATGTCTTCGGACGAGATAGATTTAAGGCACATATTCAGGGTCCTCAGCAAGTGGAAGAAGGTCATCGCCCTTATTACCCTGGCTTCGGTCCTGACCAGCGTGGTGTTAAGCTTTTTTGTCCTGGAACCGGTTTACGAGTCCAAGGCGATGCTGCTGGTGACCAGGACCTCGGACAAGGAGCGCGTGGTGACCACCGGCGACAACCTGGAATCGCTGATCAGCACCATTTCCCGGATACCGCAGCTCACCATGAACACTTACGTCAACCAGCTCAAGAGCGAGATACTGCTGCAGAGGGTGGCGGACAGGCTTTCCCTTGACCCGAAGGCGTACAACCCGGCGGTCCTCTCCAGTATTACCACGGCCACGGCGCTGAAGGACAGCAACCTGATCGATCTGAAGGTCAGGCACAACGACCCCGTAATGGCCGCCAGGATCGCCAACACCATTTCCGAGCAGTACCTGGAGCTGATCTCCGAGAAAAACCAGGCCCAGATGACCAAGTCGGTGGGCTTTTTGGAAACCCAGCGGGAAAAGGTCGAAAAGGAACTGGACGAGGTGTTGGAAAAACTTAAAGAGTTCGAGTCCAGGCCCGGCGGGGTGGCCTTCCTGGAGCAGCAGTTCAACACCAGGAACCAGGACCTTTCCAGGTACCAGTCCATGCTTAACGAGACGCTGGTGGATCTGAGGCAGGCCCAGGCCGGGGCGCGGCGACTGGAGGAAGAGCTGAGCAAAACCCCGAAGACCATCCCGGTAAAAAAGGTCAGGGAAGGAAGCTCCCCGGAATACATTACCGAGGAGGCAAACCCGGTATACGCAAGCCTGTCCCAGGAGTACGCGGCCAAAACCACCAGGATATCCGAGGCCATGGCCAGGATAGAGGTCATGGAGTCGATTATAGGACAGGTCCGGCAGGAGGTGGACCAGATCCAGAAGGCCCTGGTGGAAAGAAAGGCCGAGCGGGAGAAGCTGGAGGCCCATAAGGCCCGCCTGGTGAACGCCCGCAACCTGCTGGCGGAAAAGGTCACCCAGACGCAGATCGCCAAGTCCATCGATCTGGGAGAAACGTCCATAGTGGTGGTGTCGCCCGCCATGATACCCTCTGGCCCCATAAAGCCCAACAAGCAGCTGAACATGGCCGTCGCCTTCGTGCTTGGCCTGATGATGGCGGTGTTTACGGCCTTTCTGATGGAGTACCTGGACAATACGGTAAAGAATCCCCGGGACGTAACCGACAAGCTGAAAGTTCCCTTCCTGGGTTCGATCCCGCAGGTTGCGGTAAAGCGGCAGTAAAGCAAGGTTGGCCAGAGGTGCGAGGATGTTCAATTTTTTCAAGTCGCCGAAAATTAAAAAAATGGGCCGTATCGAGAATGGATCCGGCTACCTGTACGCCCTGAAAGACCCGAAATCGCCCGCGGTGGAAGCCTTCCGCACACTGAGGACCAATATAGGCTTTGCTTCGGTGGACAGGCCGGTGAAGCTGATCCTGGTCACCAGCCCCACCCCGGAGGACGGCAAGTCCACGGTGGTGGCCAACCTCGGCATGGTCATGGCCCAGGCGGGGAACAACGTGCTGATAGTGGACGCCGACCTGCGCAAGCCCACCCAGCACCACATATTCGAGGTAATCAACAACAGGGGCCTGGTAAACATCATGGTCCAGGGAGAGGAGCTTTCGGGAGTGGTGCGCCCCGGGCCCGTAGAAGGTATAAGCCTGGTTACCAGCGGCCCCATTCCGCCGAATCCCTCGGAGCTGTTCGCATCCGGTAAAATGGCGGAGTTCCTGTCCGCACTGAGGGAAAAGTACGATGTTGTGCTGATTGACTCTCCGCCGGTGGTTGCGGTTACCGACCCGGTTCTCCTGGCGGCCCGGGTGGACGGGGTGATCCTGGTGGTCAAGGCCGGCGTCACCAGGATCGACATTATTAACAGCGCCCTGGAACAGCTTAAAAAGGCCAACGAGAGGTTCCTGGGGGTGGTTTTGAACCAGGTCAGGGCAACCGGCGGGGGGTACAATTACTACTATTACTACGGAAAAACCGAAAAATAAATTACTGTTGTATTGTTGAAATTTATGTCATAATATTCATTTTAACCCTAAATATGTCAATATATGTCCGAAATTAATTATGTTAAATTTTGGACACACCGGGAGGAATGCTTATTTTATTGTAGAAAATAATAGCATTGGGAACTAAAGATGTTAATTATTCACACTGGTCTCAGATTTTACCTCAGGGGCCTTTTGTGTCAGAAGGTCGGGTGTGGTTCCGTGGGGTTCCGCTTAAGGGTGGTTTTGCTTGTACTGATTGACGCCCTTCTTGTCAACGTCGCTTTTGCCGTGGCGTTTTCCCTGCGCTTTTTTGAAGCGGGCATACCGGTAAAGCATTACCTGTCCTCTGTCAGCCTGCTGTTGCTGGCCACCTTCATGCATTTGGCCGCTTTTTACATCTTGAAACTATATCACCGGGTGTGGTCCTATGCCAGCACCGGCGAACTGCTGGCGGTGATATACGCGGTTTCCGCCGGTGCCCTGGGGACTGTCGGGGCATCGTTCTTTTTGCGGGTTCCCCTGCCCAGGAGCGTCATAATTATGGCCTGGGCCTTCACCATCATGCTGGTGGGCGGGTCCCGCTTCGCCTGGCGCCTGTACGTCCAGGGAAAGAAGAATCACAGCAGCCGGAGGCCCGCCCGCAGGGCGCTGATAGTCGGGGCCGGGGATGCCGGCGCCATGGTGGCCAGGGAGCTGACGGGCAATGATAGGGTCAATTTAAAGCCGGTGGGCTTCGTGGACGACGATCCGGGAAAAAGAAACATGACCCTCCTGGGCATACCCGTGCTGGGCAGGAGGGAGGACATCCCGGGGATCGTGAGGCGGCGTCGCGTGGACGAGATCATTATCGCCATGCCCTCGGTAAACGGCCGGGCCCTCAAGGACATAGTGGAAATATGCCGGAACACGGAGGCCGAACTGAAGATACTGCCGGGCATGTACGAAATAATCGGGGGCCGGGTGTCCATAAACAGGATCAGGCCGGTCCGGGTGGAGGACCTCCTGCGCCGGGAGCCGGTGAAGGTGGACCTGGCGGCCATCGCCTCCTACCTGGAAGGCAAAGTGGTCCTGGTGACCGGGGCCGGGGGGTCCATCGGGTCCGAGCTGTGCAGGCAGGCGGCCGCCTTCGGTCCAGGCCGCCTGGTTCTCCTGGGGCACGGCGAAAACAGCATCCACAAGGTGTGGCAGGAGCTGGAAGATTCCTTCCCGGCGCTGGATGTGGCGGTGGAAATAGCCGACGTCAGGGACTTCCCCCGGATGGAGTACATATTCAACCGGCACCGCCCGGCGGTGGTCTTCCACGCCGCCGCCCACAAGCACGTGCCGCTGATGGAGATGCACCCCGGCGAGGCAGTCAAAACCAACGTCCTGGGCACCCGCAACGCGGCCGAGGCGGCGCACCGGGCCGGTGCCGGCGTGTTCATCCTGATTTCCACGGACAAGGCGGTCAACCCGTCCAGCGTCATGGGGGCCACCAAGCGGCTGGCCGAGCTGGTGGTCCGCCGGTACAGCAGCCGCAGCAACACCGTCTTCACCGCCGTCCGCTTCGGCAACGTGCTGGGCAGCAACGGCAGCGTGGTGCCCGTGTTCGAGCAGCAGATTCGCAGGGGCGGCCCGGTGAAGATCACCCACCCCGAGATGAAGCGCTACTTCATGACCATACCGGAGGCGGTGAGCCTGGTCATCCAGGCCGGGTCCATGGCCGGGGGCGGCGAGGTGTTCGTGCTGGACATGGGCGAGCCGGTGAGGATACTGGACCTGGCCCGGGACATGATCCGCCTCTCGGGCTACGAGCCGGGGAAGGACATAGAAATCGTCTTCACCGGCATCCGCCCGGGAGAAAAGCTGTTTGAAGAACTCCTCACGGCCGAGGAGGGGTCCACGGCCACCCGCCACAAGAAGATCTTCATCGCCCGCCCGGGCCTGGTGGACGCCACCGCCCTGGAGAAGGAGCTGGCCGCCCTGGAAAAACTGCCCCCGGAGGCGGACGGCGAGAGGATCATGCAGGCCCTGAGAAGGGTCATTCCGGGGTTCACCCCAGGCCAGCAGCAGGCGGGGATCCCCAGGCCCGGAACGGCCGCCGGGGCGTGAGGAGGAGATATGATGCCGGTTGCCCATGTAATAAACGGGAATAATGCCCACGCCTGCCAGTTAATGCATAAGATTAAGACCCGCCAGGCTGCAGTTGCGGTTGTCGGGCTCGGTTATGTCGGCCTTCCTCTGGCGGTGGAAAAAGCAAAAATCGGATTCCAAGTGCTTGGCATAGATCAGAACCCGAGGCGGGCCTATAAGGTTAACGCCGGCCGGAATTACATCCTGGATGTCAAAGAGGAAGAACTCCGTGAACTGGTCCGGGCGGGCAAAATACGCGCCTATACCGGATTTGAACGCCTGCCGGAGGCGGATGTAATCGTCATCTGCGTTCCTACTCCGCTGGATAAGAACCGGGACCCCGACATATCGTACATAAAAAATGTGACCAACGAGATAGCAATCCGCCTGCGCCCGGGCCAGCTGGTGACCCTGGAAAGCACTACCTACCCCGGCACGACCCAGGAAGTGATCCTGCCCAGGCTTGAAGAAACCGGGCTCAGGGCAGGCAGGGATTTTTTCCTGGCGTATTCCCCAGAGAGGGTGGACCCCGGCAACAAGCGGTTTACCACCCAGAACACCTCCAGGGTCGTGGGAGGGATTACTCCGGAATGCCTGGAGGTGGCGTATACCTTTTATGCCCAAACGATAAAGCAGGTCGTGCCCGTTTCTTCGCCGGCGGTGGCCGAGCTGACGAAGGTGTTTGAAAATACGTACCGCGCCGTAAATATCGCCCTGGTCAATGAGCTCATGCTCCTTTGCGACAAAATGGGCCTGGACGTTTGGGAAGTGGTGGAGGCGGCCGGAACCAAGCCCTTCGGCATCCAGACCTTCTACCCCGGGCCCGGCGTGGGCGGGCACTGCATTCCCATCGACCCCTTCTACCTCACCTGGAAGGCGCGGGAGTACGATTTCCACACCCGCTTCATCGAGCTGGCCGGAGAAATCAACATCCAGGTTTCCTATTACGTGGTGGACAAGGTTATCCAGGCTTTAAACAGGCAGAAAAAGGCCCTCAACGGGTCCCTCATCCTGGTGCTGGGCGTGGCTTATAAAAAAGATGTCGCCGACGTCCGGGAGTCGCCGGCGGTGCGGATTATTCCCCAACTGGTGGCCAGGGGCGCGGTGGTGGTCTACCATGACCCGTATATTGCCGAAATAGAGCCGAAGGAATGCCGGGATTTCTCAGCGGGAAGCGTAAGCCTTACCGAAGAGGTTGTCAGGCAGGCAGACTGCGTATTGATCCTGACCGACCATTCCTGCATTGACTATGAATGGGTGGTTCACAACGCAAAACTGGTGGTCGACACCAGGAATGCCACCAAGTCCGTCAAAATATTCAGGGATAAGATAGTAAAAATATAATCTTTGCAGGCATGGAAAGGGTTTAATCAGCATGGGTGTTGCAGTGGTGGGAGCGGGAAACTGGGGGAGGAACCTGGTGCGGACCTTTCACCGGCTGGGTGAACTGGCCGGTGTGGCCGAGGTCGACCTGGAGTTGCGAAAAACCATACATTCACAGTACCCCGGTGTTTTCGTGTGGCGGGAATTTTCGGAACTCCTGGAGAGTGACGTTCCCGCCCTGGCCATTGCCACCCCGGCCCAGACCCACTACCAGTTGGCCCGGGAAGCCCTGCTGGCGGGAAAAGATGTGTTCGTGGAGAAGCCCATGGCCCTTTCCCGGGCCGAGGCCGAAGAACTTCTAAAGTTGGCTACGTCTAAAAACCGCATCCTGATGGCCGGGCACCTGCTGCTGTACCAGCCGGCCATCCGGTGGCTTAAAAATCATATTGCGTCCGGCGCCATCGGCGAAATGGCCTGCCTTTACCAGGAAAGACTTAAACTGGGGCGCGTGCGCTCCGCGGAGAACGTCCTGTGGAGCTTCGGCGTCCACGATATCGCCGTGCTTCTCT
Source organism: Desulfovirgula sp. (assembly GCA_020725625.1). Lineage (GTDB taxonomy): Bacteria > Bacillota > Desulfotomaculia > Desulfotomaculales > Desulfocucumaceae > JAILZP01. Next base: position 23,444 of record DYET01000028.1, read on the forward strand.
ATCTGGTAGGAGAAAAACCGCAGGAAGTCAACGCCGTAGGCCGGTGTTTCCTGCAAGAAGGAATTGAAGATGACGTCCATGTGCATCTCAAATTCAGCGGCGGCGTTCAGGCCCACTTGCATGTGTCGTGGCTTTGGCCGGAGCAGAGGCGCCGCCTGGCTATTGTCGGCTCTAAAGCCATGCTTACCTATGATGAACTGTCGCAGGAGGTCGTCCTGCATAAAAAGCGGATAACCCCGGAACTGCGAAATCGGGATGAAGGCAGCAAGGTGGTTTTCCGGGGAAATGAAGAACCCCTTTTGCTGGAGTGCCGCCATTTCCTGGAATGTGTGGCGGGGCGCAAAGAGCCCTTGTCTTGCGGCCGGAGCGCCCTGGAGGTAATCGAGGTCCTGGAGAGGGCCGGAAAACAATTTAGGGAAGATAAAGTATGAGCGAACAGGATTATTTTGTCCACGAATCGGCCTGGGTAGATGCCGGGGCCAAAATCGGCAGGGGAACCAAGGTCTGGCACTTCTGTCACGTTATGCCGGGCGCGGAAATAGGCGAAAACTGCAACCTCGGCCAGAACGTATTCGTGGCCCGGAATGTCAAAATAGGCAACAACGTCAAGATCCAGAACAACGTTTCGGTTTACGAAGGGGTTGTCCTGGAAGACGACGTCTTCTGCGGGCCGAGCATGGTCTTTACCAACGTCAAAACGCCCCGGGCGGCATATCCCCGGAATACCGGCAGCGATTATGCCGGGACCCTGGTGAAGAGAGGGGCTTCCATCGGCGCCAACGCCACAATCGTCTGCGGGGTGACCATCGGCGAATGGGCCTTAATAGCGGCCGGGGCAGTGGTAACAAAAGATGTGCCGCCTTACGCCCTGGCGGCCGGCGTACCGGCCCGGATTACAGGCTGGGCCTGCGAGTGCGGCGTAACTTTAAAGTTTGCGGGGAATGTCGCTGTATGCAGTGAATGCGGCAAGAGATATGAAAAGCGAGGAGAAAATAACGTTGAGCGGATTGCCTGAGATTCCCGTTTTGGACCTTGCACCCGAGACAGAAGCCCTCTGGGACGAGCTTATGGCGGCCATCCAGGGTGTCTTGAAGTCGGGCCGGTTCATCATGGGTCCAAATGTGAAAGCCTTTGAACAGGAAGCAGCCGCCTACCTGGGGGTTAAGTACGCCATAGGGGTGAACTCGGGCACCGATGCCCTGGTTATCGCCTTAAGAGCCGCTGGAATTGGTCCGGGGGATGAAGTCATCACCACTCCCTTCACCTTCTTTGCCACCGCCGAGGCCGTCAGCCAGGTGGGAGCAACCCCGGTGTTTGTTGATATCGACCCCCGGACTTTCAATATCAACCCTGACCTTATTGAACCGGCCGTCACCTCCCGCACCAGGGCTGTCTTGCCGGTGCACCTGTACGGCCAGGCGGCCGACATGGACCCCATAATGGAGCTGGCAAGGAAGTATAATTTAAAGGTCATCGAGGATACCGCCCAGGCCTTCGGCGGGGAGTATAAAGGACGGAAACTCGGCACTATCGGCGACGCCGGGTGTTTTTCCTTTTTCCCTTCCAAGAACCTGGGCGCCTTCGGCGACGGGGGGCTTATCGCCACCAATGACGGCGAAATTGCGGAAAAGGCCCGCATGCTGCGGGTCCACGGAGCGAAGAAGAAATATTACAATGAGGTGATTGGCTATAATTCCCGCCTGGACGAGATCCAGGCGGCCATCCTGCGGGTGAAACTGCCGCACATTGATCAGTGGAACGAGGCCAGGCGGCAGGCGGCAAAGCGTTACGACGAGCTTCTGAAAGAAGTGCCGGGCATAATAACCCCCTACGAAGCCCCGTACGCCAGGCACGTTTACCACCAGTACACAGTACGGGTGATGGACGGTAAGCGGGACAAGGTGAAGCTGATAATAGACGAGCAAGGCATCGGCACCATGGTCTACTACCCGGTACCGGTGCACAAGCTGCCGGCATACGCAGATAACAATTGCCGCCTGCCCGGAGCCGAGCAGGCGGCCGGCGAAGTCCTGTCACTGCCAATCTGGGCGGAGATTGCCGTTGAAATACAGAAGAAGGTGATTCTATCTTTGAAGGAATTACCTGCTTAAATAAGTTTTTTAAAAAGCTGGAATGCCTTCTACCCAAAGGACATTTTATCCGTAATGTAACCATACTAGGCGGAGGAACAGCCTTGGGGCAGGGGCTGGTGGTGCTGGCGTTGCCTTTGCTGACCAGGCTCTATACTCCGGAGGACTTCGGTGTACTGGCAGTTTACGTATCGATCCTTTCCATCCTGGTGGTAGTGGCCAGCCTACGCTATGAGCTGGCTATACCTTTACCTGAAAGTAATGAGGATGCTGCCAATTTGATTGCTCTTTCCCTCTGGATCGTGCTGGCCATGTCTCTGACAGTAGGCCTTATAATATGGTTATTATTTGACCAGATTGTAGTTTGGACAAAGATACCGGCGTTAAGACACTATCTTTGGCTTCTTCCTCTAAGTCTATTAGGAGCTGGGACTTATAAGGTTCTTAACTATTTTGCAGTACGTCAAAGAGCCTTTGGTCCAATTGCCTACACCAAGATTAGCCAGAGCCTAGGGCAAGTATTGACTCAACTGGGATTTGGTTTTTTGAACCTAGGTTCTTTGGGGCTGCTGGTGGGTGACGTAGTCGGAAGGATAGGCGGAAGTGGTACCCTAACTTGGTTGGCTTTAAAATGGATTCCTGATTGGCGTAAAGTTATATCACGAAAAGGTATTTTTCGGGTAGCTTATTGTTATCGCCGCTTCCCAATGCTTTCTAGTTGCTCTGCCATACTCAATAGTGCGGGGCTCCAATTGCCCGCACTGCTGCTTGCTGCATTCTATGGCCCTCAGGTCGCAGGTTGGTTTGCTTTGGGACAAAGGGTGATTGGGTTGCCTGTAAGCCTGGTTGAACAGGCAGTGGCGCAGGTATACTTGGGTGAGGCCTCCCGACTTAGGCGGGAAGACCCATTAGCCCTACACTCTCTGTTCTTACAAGTTGTTAAAAAGCTCCTTATGGTAAGCGTGTTACCGATTGCTTTATTAGGTTTTGCTGGTCCCTGGCTGTTTGCATTAGTGTTTGGTTCCGAATGGCAAGTTGCAGGAACATATACACAGATTTTATCATTGATGTTTTTGTTTGATTTTGTAGTGTTTCCTATTTCACAAACCCTTAACTTGTTGGAAAAGCAAGATGTTCAGTTGGGCTGGGATATTGCGCGATTAGTCGTTGTAAATGGGGGTTTGTTTTTGGCGGGGTTATATGGATTAAGTCATCAGTTAGCGGTAGGCATTTATGGAGTGAGCATGGCGTTTATGTATACGATTCTGGGGCTATTATCACTTAAGGCTATACAATCGTAGCTTGGAAAGTGGGATAAATGATTACTGTGAGGTTAAAACCGCTGCTACTTTTTTCTGGAACATCGAGCTTGCTCGGTGGTATTCTTTCGCTAGAAACATTTTTTGTCTTGTTTCTTTTTGCCGGTCTGTATAAGGCAGACTCACGCTTTAACTGGGTTTCAGTAGACTTAACAGCCTTATTTGCTGCACTTATCTTAGCGTGGGGTTTTTATATTTTCTTTATCTGCGGTTTAAAGGTGAAGAGGAATGCATTAAATCTGCTTATTATCTTTATTTTATTTATTAGTTGTGCTTTTTTAAGCTTGATTTATACGCCAGGTTTTGCTTATGCTCGTCAAAAAGTTCTTTATATTTCAACACTTAATTTGTTAGCCTTTACAATTGCTGCTTTAATTATTGCCTCTAGCCGTGCCCGTATAAAACGTTTTATGATGGCTTTGATAGTTTTTTCTATAGTTATGTTTGTTGAGGTATTTAAAAATTATCTCCAATCAGGAGGCATAGGTTTTGTTACAGCCTTTAATACAAACTACTTAGGAGTCGGGCGAGTACTTGGTCTTGGGGCCATTTTATGGTTATCTATTTTTCTCTTCACAAAAAAACTGATTTGGCGCATATTCTCTATAGGTGCTTTAGCCTTCTATTTATTTCTTATGTTTGTCTCGGGAGGGCGTGGTCCTGTTGTAGCTTTTATCTCAACCTCCTTAATGTTTTTATTATTAGGCTTCCTTCCTGGGAAAACAGTGAGATACTATAGGTTTAGCTTTCGCCTGATAGGGTTATGGATATTGTTAATTATATTTCTTTTAATGTTCATTTCCCCATTATCGACTACAACATTACAAAGGTTTTTAGTTATTTATGAGGATCCAAGTCACGGATATTCAGTCGCGGTCCGTCTTGAATATTATAAAGACGCGTTTCACTATTGGTTAGCTAGTCCCATATGGGGACATGGAATAGGTAGTTGGCCTATTCTGGAAGGCGAAGAAGATACACGAAAATATCCTCACAACATTTTTTTGGAAATTGCTGTTGAACTTGGTCTGATAGGTGTATGTCTATTTATGGGGTTTCTTTTTTATGGGCTGAAGTGTTTGGGAGATTTGGATAGAGTTCGTAGCGATCCTCTAAAAATGACCACGCTAATGCTGCTTATAAATATGATTGTGAATGCACAATTCAGCGGAGACCTTCATGATAATCGAGTCTTGTTCGCTTTGGTAGGACTTATAACGATGACTGATCAGGCAAACATGAAGCGAAAATCTTAGGGAAGCGGGCCCGCCGGCTTGTCATGGAAAACTATACTTGGAAGAAGAACGCCGAGAAGACCATTGAGGTTTACAAAGAGGTGTTGCGTGATTAAGATATGCATCCTTACCACGGTTCATCCATCGTTTGATACGCGCATCTTTCATAAGCAGGCGAAATCACTGGTAAATGCGGGCTACGATGTGATCTTGATCGTCCAGAACGAAAAGAGTGAGGTGGTGGATGGAGTAAATATTATCACTTTGCCTAGGCCAAGGACTCGGTTTGTTCGCATGTTTGGCCTTACCTGGCGGGCCTTCTTCATGGCACGCCGGGAGCGGGCAGACATTTACCACTTTCACGATCCCGAACTCATTCCCGTCGGGCTGCTACTTAAGCTCCAGGGCAAGCGGCTGATCTACGATGTTCACGAGGACCTACCCAAACAGATCCTCAACAAAGACTGGATACCGCGACCTCTACGCAAGCTTGTAGCAGGAGCGGCACGCTTAGCTGAGGAGTTGGCGGCTTGGGCTTTTGATGGCATTGTTGTCGCTACGCAAGCCATTGCCAAACGCTTCCTGGCAAGCAAGACAGTAATAGTGCAGAACTTTCCTATCCCTAATGAGCTGGTAGTGCTAAATTCTATACCGTACCAGAGCCGTTCAGCCAAGATAATCTATGTTGGCGGCATTACCGCGATACGGGGCATCCGGGAAATGGTTCAGGCTATAAGCCTGCTGCCAGAGAGTTCGAATGCAAGTCTGGTTCTCGTTGGAGAGTTTTCTCCACAAGCTTTAGAAGTAGAAATGCGCAGTTTATCCGGTTGGAAACGCGTAAAGTTTATAGGCTGGCAAGATCGACCCTCCTTGGGACGACTGCTGGGAGAGGCGCGAGCCGGGTTAGTTGTGTTGCATCCGAGACTCAACTACCTAGAGGCATGGCCTGTAAAACTTTTCGAGTATATGTCCGTGGGGCTACCGGTAATCGCCTCCGATTTTCCTTTATGGCGAGAAATTGTGGAGGGTGAACGATGCGGGTTGGTGGTGAACCCTTTGGATCCCAGGGCAATAGCAGAGGCAATCCAGTATTTGCTATCCCATCCAGAGGAGGCCGAGGAGATGGGTAAGCGCGGACAGCAAGCGGTAAAAGAACGTTACAATTGGGACATCGAAAAGGAGAAGCTGCTATCGTTATATCGGAAGCTGACCTAAGGAGTACGAGAGAATGCGTCGTTTGTGGCCTCTGCTCAAAGAGCTGCCGACTTTGCAAAAGGTCGAAATTCAGATGTGGGGTGGAGAGGAGTCCGCCCAGATTTATCGATATTTTACCCGTTTACATCCCCGATACTGGATTATTCGCAACAAGGTTTGGGGAGTAGCGTTAGCCCCTTTGCCGAATACCTTTGAAGAATACTTACGTGGTAAAGACAAACAGGCCCTGCGGACCAACCGTAAACGCGCACTTACTGAAGGCTTCTACTTCGGCCAATTCGCTCCGGCGGAGCGCATAGAGGAGATGCTGGAAATAAACCGTTCTATGCCAATGCGACAGGGGAAGCCTATGGCTAAGAGCTACGTTGAGGAGCAGGAACTTGGTGCTTACCTTGAAGGAATACCCAGCATGTATGGGGTTTTCAACGCAGAGGGGCGCCTTAGGGCCTATGCTTACGTCCCCGTTTGTGGCGAGGTGGGTGTGGTCTCCCGGCTTCTAGGCCATGAGGAGGACCTCAACAAGGGTATCATGTACCTGTTATTGAGCGAGGTTATTGGCCATCTAATCGAGCTGAAGCAAAAGCAAGGGGTTCCACGATGGCTCATGTACGACACTTTTTTTGGGGCCTCGCCTGGCTTGCGTTACTTTAAGGAGCGAATGGGTTTCAAGCCGTACCGGGTTAGGTGGTCATGGTGTTCAACGTGTTTAAAGGAATAGCCTGCAGGTTTTATTCCGACTTCCTTCTTCCAAACCGTTTAAGTGAGTGGCGTCATCTGCTTGAGCAAGCTTTAGCTAGCGGATACGAGATGCATTCGGTTAAATCATTTTGGCAAATTTTGAGAAACGAAAGGATAAGATTCGGTTCAAAGTACCTGGTGGTTCGACATGACATAGACACCGATGTGTATACGGCACGGCAAATGTGGGAGATAGAAAAATGCTTGAATGTGCGGACTTCTTATTACTTCCGCTTATGTACCCTTGACATCGATCTAATGCGCGAGATTGAGGCCGGGGGTGGCGAAGCAAGCTATCATTATGAGGAGCTTGCCATATACGCCAAAAGCAAGGATCTCGCTAGCCGAAAAGCGGTATTGAGTCACTTGGACATCATTCGAAGGATATTTGCCCAGAACCTGAAGCGTTTACGTGAGTGGACCGGTATTCCTATGCGTATTGTGGCCTCTCACGGCGATTGGATAAACCGCAGGCTGGGTCTGCCTAATTGGGTTATCCTGGAAGATCGAGCTTTTCGTATAGAAGTAGAGGTTGATCTAGAAGTATATGATCATGAGTTCATGCGCTTTGTGACGAGCCGTCATTCGGACGCACCTTATCCAGCTTTCTGGAAACCCAGGGACCCGTTAGATGCTATACAAGCTGGAGACCCAATTGTGTACATTTTGGTACATCCCCGACATTGGAGGGCAAACTTGCATGTGAACCTCGTAGATGACCTGTCTAGGTTATGGGAGGGTGCAGTTTTTTACTTCAGGACATTGGGGAGAGGTGAATGAAGCTAATCGCGATTGTTGGTGCGCGTCCCCAGTTCATCAAGGCGGCGGCCGTTTCCCGAGTGCTACGGGCTACTCCTGGTGTGCAGGAAATGTTGGTCCACACCGGGCAGCATTACGACGAAAACATGTCCGAGGTTTTTTTCCGTGAACTGGAGATTCCCGAGCCCGATTATAACCTGGGGATCGGTTCCGGTTCTCACGGGGCACAAACGGGCCGGATGCTCGAGTCTATTGAGGAAGTGCTGTTTAAGGAAAAACCCGACAGGGTTATAGTTTACGGTGACACCAATTCCACCCTAGCCGGAGCTCTGGCGGCGGTTAAGCTACACATCCCGGTGGCTCACATAGAAGCAGGCCTGCGCTCCTTCAACCAGCGTATGCCCGAGGAGGTCAACCGGGTGCTTACCGATCACTCCTCAGACCTGCTATTCGCCCCTACCCAGGTGGCGTTGGAAAACCTGCTCAGGGAGGGTATTGCCGAGGAACGAATTCATCTGGTGGGCGACGTGATGTACGACGCAGCTCTCTACTACGGTGAAAAGGCGCGCCGGGAAAGCCGTGTGCTGGAAAGGCTGGAGTTGAAGCCGAAGAGCTATGTTCTGGTTACCATCCACCGGGCCGAAAATACCGACGACTCCCTAAGGCTACGGGCCATCGTGGAGGGCCTTAGAGAGGTTGGGAAGAATGTTCCGGTGGTCTTCCCCGTTCACCCACGTACCCGCAAGGCTTTGGAACGCTACAGATTACTTGAGGTGGCCGAGGCCCGTTTGCGCCTGATTGACCCGGTGGGATACCTGGATATGGTTATGCTGGAGCAGAACGCCCGTCTTATCGCTACCGATTCTGGCGGGGTTCAGAAGGAAGCTTTCTTTTATCGGGTTCCCTGCGTGACATTACGCGAAGAAACCGAGTGGTTAGAGCTGGTCGATCTTGGCTGGAACAAACTGGTTTCCCCCATAATGCCTGAGGGAGTTGTAGAAGGGATTTTGAACAGTTTATACGCTCCCCGGGGAATTGAAGAAAATCCATATGGTGATGGCAACAGTGGGGAATTAATTGCAAAATGCTTGTTTAACTTCCAAGTAGATTTATCCAACACTTGAGCAAGGTTATTCGGGAGATCGTTGATGGAAAAAAATCACACTGTCTGGATTCTCAACCATTACGCCATCAGCCCTGACATGGCCGGTGGAACGAGGCATTACGACCTGGCGAGGGAACTCGTCGAGCGTGGATATAGAGTCACCATCTTTGCCTCGGGCTTTGTTCATTATGCCTATAAGTTCGTAAAGATCTCGGCTGAAGATAGATTCCGAGTAGAAGATTATAATGGCGTCAGGTTTGTGTGGTTAAAGACTGTACCTTACCAGGGTAACGATTGGCGTAGGGTTATGAATATGCTTTCCTACGGCTTCAATTTCTGGCTCTATAATGGGGACTTCGAGAAGCCTGATGTGATCATCGGCTCATCCGTACATCCTATCGCACCCCTGGTGGGATGGCTAATGGCAAAGAAGTACAATGCAAAGTTTATCTTCGAGGTCCGTGACCTATGGCCACAAACTGCGGTTGATATAGGTGCTATAAGAGGGAACGGGTTGACGGCCAGGGTGCTCTATGCATGGGAAAAATTTATGTATCAAAAGGCAGAGAAGATCATCGTCTTGCTCCCCAACGCCGGGGAATATATAGCTGGGCGGGGTATTAAGCATGAAAAGATTGTCTGGATACCAAACGGTGTCGATTTACAGAGGTTTGATAACGCCGAAATCCTGGAACCGTCATCAGCAGTAGCTAGGGCTTTTAACGAACAAAGAGACAAGTTTAAGGTTGTCTATACGGGGGCACATGGGCCAGCCAACGGCCTTGAAACGGTGATTGATGCGGCGAACCTGTTGGCAAAAACATCGCCGGATATTCATTTCTTTTTTGTGGGGGACGGACCGGAAAAAGCGAGGCTGGTTCGGAAGGCTTATGATCAGTCTGCCAACAACATTACTTTTTTGGATCCTGTACCCAAATTAAAACTAGGATCATTATTACGGCAGTCAGAATTGTTGTTATTTTGTTTAAAACCTCTAAGTGTTTACAAATACGGTATTAGTTTAAATAAACTTTATGATTACCTGGCAAGCGGCAGACCTGTGGTCATGGCCGGTAGCGCTGCAAACCGGGTCGTGGAAGAAGCCATGGCCGGTCTTGTTGTAGAGCCTGACAATCCGGAGGCCTTGGTCCGAGGTATCCTCAAGATCAAGCAGATGCCGCTTGAAGAAAGGACGCGACTGGGGGCTAACGGCCGGTCCTATGTGGAGAGGTATCATAGCATAAAGTCTCTTGGTGAAACCCTCGCCCGGGTATTGGAGTAACATATGGGGACTGACCCCTAAGATATTAAGGGAATGAAATAATGGAGACGGAATAATTAATGTCTGGCTTAAATAAGTATCATGAGCCTGTCGATTAATGAGCCAAGTTATTCGAACAATGTTTGATGTAGATCAACTTAGTATAAAAAGTAGTTACTAAACATGCAATATGACCAGAACACAAAAATTACATGCGCATTTTGGGTATTATTAATATAGTAAA
>DYET01000029.1 GCA_020725625.1 Desulfovirgula sp.
ACGTGGACAACCGGATCCAGGGGTCCAGCGGCGGGGTGGCCGGCACCCTGGGCTACCTGCCCGGCTGCACCAACGTGCTGGGGCTGCCGCTGGGCCCCAGCGGGGAGATGGTCTGGTACAGCCGGGACATCATGAACCGCAAATTCAGCTACCAGCAGCACATCAACACCATGCTGGCCAGCATTCCCACCCACTTCATGGCCTTCCCCGGGGGCGGCCGGCCGGTGTTCAAGGCGTCCGACCGGTGGTGGGAGGCCAACAGCCTGATCACCTGGGGGCCAAACGAGCAGGCCGTGGAAAAGCTCTACGAGGTGGTCATGGAGATGGCCGAACTGGCGGCCAAGCACGGCCCGCAGATTGAGGCCAGGTACAACAAGTAAGCTAATGGGTAAATCTTACGGGTCAGACTCCTGTCTCCTTACAGAATGTGTCCCCTGTGGCTAAAAAAGTACAAAGGGAGATCAATTATGCGGGATGTTTACGTTATAGGCGTGGGAATGAACCGTTTCGGCAAGTACCTGGACGGCACCATCAAGGGCATGACCGCCGAGGCGGTGGAAAAGGTTCTCAAGGACGCCGGCATTGCCAGGAAAGACATCGAGGCCGCCTATTTTTCCAACACCTTCTGGGGCATGTACAGCGATCAGCACTCCATCAAGGGACAGGTGGCCTTAAGGCCCCTGGGGATAGAGGGCATACCGGTGATCAACACCGAAAACGCCTGCGCCGGGGCCTCCACGGCCTTTTACCTGGCTTACCTGGCCGTGGCCTCGGGGATGTTTGACGTGGTCCTGGCGGTGGGGGCCGAAAAGCTGACCCACGAAAACAAGGCTTTCGCCTTCAAGGCCTATACCTCGGCCCTGGACGTGGAAAATGCCGCGGCCCACATCCAGAACCTGATGGAACTGGACAAGCTGGCCAAGGTGAAGATCCCCGAGGGCCAGGCGCCTCCGGGCCAGGGGCGCAGCATCTTCATGGACATCTACGCGTCCGCCTGCCGGCTGCACATGTCCAGGTACGGCACCACCCAGCGGCAGCTGGCCGTCATCGCCTCCAAGAACCACTGCCACGGCAGCCTGAATCCCCTGGCCCAGATCCAGAAGAATATGACGGTGGAGGAGGTGCTGGCCGATCCGCTGGTTTCCTACCCCCTCACCCGGGCCATGTGCTCCCCGGTGGGCGACGGGGCGGCGGCGGCCATACTCTGTTCCGGGGATTACCTGAAAAAGCTGGCCGGTGTAAGGCCGGTGAAGGTGCGGGCCTGCGTCCTCGGGTCCGGTATGGACCATCCCTCGGAGGACGAGGAAATAGGGGTCCGCCTGTCCCGCCGGGCCTACAACCTGGCGGGGGTGGGGCCCGAGGACATCAATGTGGCCGAGTTGCACGACGCCACCGCCTTCGGCGAGCTGGTGCAGACCGAAAACCTGGGCTTCTGCGCCAGGGGGGAAGGGGGGCCGCTGGCGGAATCCGGGGCCACCAGGCTGGGGGGCAGGATTCCCGTCAACACTTCCGGCGGTCTGGAGTCCAGGGGTCACCCCATCGGCGCCTCTGGCCTGGCCATGATCCACGAGGTCGTCACCCAGCTCCGGGGCGAGGCCGGCCGGCGCCAGGTGGAAGGCGCCCGTTTAGGGCTGGTGGAAAACGGCGGGGGCAACATCGGCCTGGAGGAGGCCGCCATGGTGCTGGCTATTTTGGAAAAGGCGACTTGAAAAAGCTATCAATTAAATTTACAAGGGGGATTGAACATGGCAGTTTACAAGGATACCGCCCAGATGTACGAAGTGCTGGGAGAGCTGTGGACGGCTTTGCTGGATGACCCGGAAAACGGCCCCAAGATCAAGCAGTACCAGTTAAAGGTAAAGTACAACCTGAGAAATCCCGAGGGGATTCTGTGGATTACCCCGGACGGGGTGAAAACCGGTGACCAGGACCTCAAGGCCGATGTGGAGATGAGCCTGGATGCAGACACCGCCCACAAGTTCTGGCTGAAGCAGGTCAGCCTGCCGGTGGCCCTGGCCAAGAGGCTGATTACCAGCAAGGGTTCCATGGACAAGGTGATGAAGCTCCTTCCCCTGTTGGGACCCAACTATGAAAACTATCCCAAGCTGTGCGACAAGCACGGACTGCCCAAATAACGGGAAGACACAAGGAGGAGTTGTCATGACGCAACCCGTTGGAGGAATGTTTGCCACCGAGGTGGCCAAGATGGCGGAGGAAAAGCCGGACTTTCCGGTTCTAACCTTCGAAAACGGCGACTACCCGGAAGAGGTGATCACCTACCGGGACCTCTTTGAGAACTCCTGCCGCATCGCCCACGCCCTGCTGGAAAACGGCATCGGCCAGGGGGACGCCTTCGCCGTAATCATGCGCAATCACCCGGAATTTGTGTACGGCCTGCTGGCGGCTTCCATGACCGGGGCGGTAATGGTGCCCATCGACCCCCGGTCCAAGGGGGAAAAACTCCACTACCAGCTGTCCAACTCGGGGGCCAGGGGGGTTATCTTCACCAACGAGCTGACTGCCCAGGTGGAACCCGCTCTTAAGACCCTCCCGGACCTGAAGGTGATAGGGGTTGTGTACAAGCCCGGCTTTGAGGAACCCGTACGCAGCCTCTACCCCAGCTTCAACGAGATCCTGGCCGGGCCCTGCCCCGGCCCGGTGGGCCGGCCCAAGTCCGACCCCAGGGTTCCCCTGGAGATAATCTACACCTCGGGAACCACCGGCAACCCAAAGGGGGTCCACGTGGCCGAGGACAGGCTGGCGACATACAAGCTGCTGGCCAAGATGATCTGGCAGTACCGGGATGACGACGTCCTGTACACCGGGCTTTCCCTCACCCACGGCAACGCCCAGGCGGTGACCCTGATTCCGGCCCTGGGGCTGGGGATACGGGCGGTCTTCAGCCGCAGCTTCACCAAGAGCAGGATCTGGGACATCTGCCGGAAATACGGCTGCACCACCTTCTCGCTGCTGGGCGGCATGATGATGGGCATTTACAGCGAGCCGGCCCGGGAGAACGACGGGGACAACCCGGTACGCCTGGTGCTGAGCGCCGGCACCCCCGTTTCCATCTGG
>DYET01000030.1 GCA_020725625.1 Desulfovirgula sp.
AGGGGCACGGCCTGGCGCTGCATGTTGGCCCCCATCAGGGCCCGGTTGGCGTCGTCGTGCTCCAGGAACGGAATCAGCGAGGTGGCCACGCTGAATACCTGTTTCGGGGACACGTCCATGAAGTCCACCCGGTCCGTGGACACCATCAGGATGTCCCGGCCGTGCCGGGCATTCACCCTGGGTTCGATGAAATAGCCGTTCTCATCCAGGGGGGCGTTGGCCTGGGCAATGATGTGCCCTTCCTCCTCGTCCGCCGTGAGGTAAACAATCTCGTCGGTCACCCGCCTGTTTTCCTTGTCCACTTTCCGGTAGGGGGTTTCAATAAAGCCGAATTCATTTATCCGGGCATAGGTGCTCAAGGATCCGATCAGCCCGATGTTGGGTCCTTCCGGGGTCTCTATGGGGCACATGCGCCCGTAGTGGGAGTGGTGCACGTCCCTGACCTCGAAACCGGCCCGCTCCCGGCTCAGTCCTCCCGGCCCCAGGGCCGAAAGCCTTCTCTTGTGGGTGAGCTCGGCCAGCGGGTTGGTCTGATCCATGAACTGCGAGAGCTGGCTGGACCCGAAAAACTCCTTGATGGCGGCCACCACCGGCCTGATGTTGATCAGCACCTGCGGGGTTATCACGTCCACGTCCTGGATGGTCATCCTCTCCCTGACCACCCTTTCCATCCTGGACAGGCCGATCCTGAACTGGTTCTGCAGCAGCTCACCCACCGACCGCAGCCGCCTGTTGCCCAGGTGGTCTATGTCGTCCACCGCTCCCCGGCCGTCGATGAGCTCCAGCAGGTACTTTATGGTTTCGATGATATCCTGGGGCACCAGTTCCCTGATGAATTCCCTGTCCAAGGGGACCATTTTCTTCAGGTAAGGGTCCCATTCTTCGCCCGGCCTGCCGTTTTCCGGGAAACGGTAGAGGACCCCGTGCTTGAGTTTTTTCTGGAGCTTGTAGCGCCCGACGTTGGCCAGGTCGTATCTCTTTGGATCAAAGAAAAGGGCCTCCAAAAGAGTTCTGGCGCTTTCCACGGTGGGGGGCTCGCCGGGCCTCAAGCGCTTGTATATTTCAACCAGGGCCTCTTCCTCTGAATCGGTGTTGTCCCTGGTCAACGTTTCCTGGATGTGCCTGTTCTCGCCGAAAAGCTCGGCGATTTTGGCCTTGGTGCCGTACCCCAGGGCCTTGACCAGTACCGTGGCCGGGATTTTCCGGGTCCTGTCGATGCGCACGAAAATGTGGTCGTTGACGTCGGTCTCGAACTCGAGCCAGGCTCCCCGGTTGGGAATGATGGTGGCAGTGTACAGCCTTTTCCCGCTCGGGTCGAGCAAGTCACCGAAGTACACTCCCGGCGACCTAACCAGCTGGCTCACGATGACCCTCTCGGCGCCGTTTATGATGAAGGTGCCCTTCTCGGTCATGAGCGGGAAATCCCCCATGAAAACTTCCTGCTCCTTGACCTCGCCGGTCTCCTTGTTAATCAGTCGGACCTTCACCCTCAGGGGCGCAGCATAAGTAACGTCTCTTTCCTTGCACTCCTCAACGGTATATTTGGGATCGCCGAGAACGTAGTCCAGAAATTCCAGCACCAGGTTACCCGTGAAGTCCTGGATCGGAGAAATATCCTGGAAGACCTCCCGCAAGCCCTCGCGCAAAAACCAGTTGTACGAGTTTCTCTGCACCTCGATGAGGTTGGGAAGGTCCAGGACCTCCTTCAACTTGCCGAAATTTTTACGCAATCTTTCACCCGCTTGCCCGGCAGGCGCATAGGCAGACATGTAAATGTGCTACACCTCCAAAAAAATTAATTAAAAACAAACAACGAAAAGCAAGGTCCTCGTTGCTGAAAAACCTCGCTTCTTACCCGAATTAAATCATATCTAAGATATTATTGCCCAAATAAAACCACCGGATACGTAAATTTATCGCCGGTCGAGCCTAAAAACCTGGAAAAGTCATATCACTAGACGATTTAAAGATTTTAACACATAAGATTTGGATTGTCAATGAGGCCGTGCTAAAATTTTTTTTTCGTCCCTGGACCCGGTGCCGTGCCAGTGCCGCCGGCCTAGGGCAAAATGCCCTTAAAGGGGCGGCCCCGTCCAAAAACTGCAGGCATTTGGCCTCCGGTCAAATGCCTGCAGTTTTGCATTCACGGTTTAAGAATACCGATTTTCGGTTACTTGATTTCTACCTTGGCGCCCTGCTCTTCCAGCTTGGCTTTGAGCGAGGCGGCCTCTTCCTTGCTGACCTTTTCCTTTACGGGCTTGGGGGTGTTGTCCACCAGGTCCTTGGCCTCCTTCAGGCCCAGGCCGGTAATCTCCCGCACCACCTTGATCACGTTGATCTTCTTGTCGCCCACCGCGGCCAGGATGACGTCGAACTCGGTCTGCTCCTC
>DYET01000031.1 GCA_020725625.1 Desulfovirgula sp.
TCCGATCTATGTTGTAGAAAAAGCGATAAAGGCAAACCCGAACGAAAGGCGGGGACGCAAAGCCATGGGTCTAAGGCATGAAGCTATGACTGCCAGGTTGCCGAAAACAACAGCTTTTTCAGCCTTTCTCCAAAGAGGAAGGCTTTTTTGCAGACGTGCGAAGATTTAAGACGAATGATCCGATGATATTACAATGCCTTTGGGGGTGATATTCCGTGACCATGCCCGAGCTTTTAGTTCGCATTGCAAGAGTGAGAAGGCGGCTGAACGATACGGACAACCCTGAGAAAAGGCTTAAACTGAGCAAAGAGCTGGACCGGCTGCTAAACCACTATTACCGCCTCAAAACGAATTCTGTGAACATACTTTAACCGGCATAAAAATTACTTTCTTCGGAATGGGAGGCCATAGAATTGATGGGCCGGTTTGCCGTGAGCGGGATGATACCTCTTTCATACCTCGAGTACAACTCCCTGACGAAGGGGGTGTCGCTGTTGCTCAGCATCACCAGGCAGCCCCTCCTGGCCAGACGGTCAAATGTCCTGGCAAGCCTCTCGTGGTCACGGGCACCGAAGGGTTGGTCGGTAATCAGGTTGATCAGTTCTTCGTTTAAGTCCGAGAGATACGAGACCGGAGGTATCAGGTGAAAAAACACAGCGCCCCCGCCAAGAAAGGGTTCGTGGTAGGCGTTATAACTTGCCGGGAAAAATTCCCGGCAGTGGTCAATCATCTGCCGTTTGCCCCCGGCCCACTTAACCACCGGCCGAGCCTTGGGCGCCGGCACCTCCCTGTTTGCGTTAAGCCGCACGAAAAACCCCCTAACTAAAAGGAATCCCGGTTTGTTCATCGATTTGCGAAATCCGATCCTAAAAGTATTTTATCTATTTTCTTGAGGGTTTCGACGCTGCCGCTAACGCCGGCCAGCCAGCGGATCCCGGTCTTCAGCAAAAGGGTTTCATCCTTCATAGATTGCCTGAACTCTTCCCGTTCCAAACCTCCCTCCCTAATCAGGAACTTGTGACGGTTGATAAATTCCCTGAAGGTGTCGGAATCGTAGCAGACCATCCGGAACAGCTGCACTATCCTCCGGTCAAGGGCTTCTATGCCGGTGAACCTGATCAGATAGGGGATTTCTTTAAACGACGCCTCAACCGTGTCATATACGATCATATCCTGCATCTCCATCCAGTCCCTTACTGTCCACTCCCTGTCCTCATTCAGCCCCAGGCATTTTTCCCTGTCAAAGGCCAGCCTGAACCTTCCCGGCCCGGCCATGTCAACCGGCGCCATCCGGCAGGACCAGGGCCTCTCCTGGTAAACGGCGCAGCCCGATTCGGTCAGAAAGGGGCACTTAAGCCGGTCTTCCTCATTCATTTTAAGGTACGGAACGGGAAATTTAACCCCCGGTGCATTAAAATCCCCGGTGTATTTTTTTAAGAATTCCGATGAAGTTATGCCCAGAATTTTTTTCAGCCGGATAACATCATAGGGGGTGAGAAAAATGTTGATGTCCCTGCAGCATTCCCTGAAACAGGGAAGACCGCTGTGACAGTCGAATTTGAACTTGTCCTCAATCCCGAAAGTTTCCGGAACACCGCGGGGATTTCCTCCGTGGCCGACCATCGTTTTTCCCCTTTTTAATTTTTACTGGTTGACGGCAAAATGTCAAAAGGACTTTTTGTCCAGTAACAAGTATTACATTAATACACATCGGGGCAAAATGCAACCTCCGGACATTTTTAAAAAGGAGATGGTTTTATGGCAACCGGAAGGAGAAACCTTTTCTCCCCTGTTAAAATCGGCAGTTTGACCTTAAAAAACAGGCTTACCATGGCTCCCCTGTACCTCGCCTACCCGGATCCGGGAGGACGGGCCAACCCGCTTATTTTAAGCCATTACAGCGAGATGGCAAGAAGCGGGGTGGCCATGGTGATCACCGAAAGCATCCTGGTGAATTTCGACCAGGCGGGCGGAAACAGGTTTTTGCGCGGAGACAGCGACCGGCACGTCGACGACCTCAGACGGCTGGCAGCGGCAATCAAGGAAGGGGGGGCAGTGGCCGGCTGCCAAATAAATCACCCCGGCAGGTTTTCCAGGAGCCCCGGCTCCCTGGCCCCGTCGCCGGTCCCCGTGGCCGGATTGCCGGCGCCCCGCGAAATGACCCCTGAAGATATCCGGAACACGGTCCGGGACTACGCCGGGGCCGCGCTGAGGGTGAAGCAGGCCGGATTCGACCTGGTAGAAATACACGGGGGCACAGGCTACCTGCCAGTGCAGTTCCTTTCGCCCCGAACCAACCAGAGAACCGACCTCTACGGGGGAAATTTTGAAAACAGGACGCGCTTCCCCCTCGAGGTAGTCCGCGCCGTCAGGCAGGCCGTGGGAACCGATTACCCGGTGGGATACCGGTTCCTGGCCGACGAGTGGCTGCCCGGCGGTTTCAGCCTGCCGGAGGCCCTCAAGTGGGCAAGAATTCTCCAGGACGAGGGGATTTCCTACCTGTCGGTGACCGCCGGGACCTACGAGTCATTTTTCATCCCGGAAATAATGGATTTATCCGCAAAGGAGGGATTTATGGCCGACCTGGCGGCCGCGGTTAAAAGAGAGGTAACCGTCCCGGTCATTGCGGCGGGGCGCATAAGCTCCCCGGCCCTGGCCGAAAACCTGATAGCGGAAGGAAAGGCAGACCTGGTGGGGCTCGCCCGGGTCCTCCTGGCCGACCCCCTGTGGCCGTCCAAGGCCATGACCGGAAGGGACGGCGAAATCAACCACTGCCTTCCCGGATGCGCGGCCTGCATGCAGATGGTCATGCAGGAGACGCCGGTAGTCTGCGCGGCCTGGCCCGACGAGAGAAAAAAGGCGGCAAAGAAGGCCGTATCGGAAACCGGAAACTGAAGACCCCGGTTTTAGGATGCAGGGGGTATCTGTCCGGGCGCCAAAACCCGGGTCCCCCTGCTTTCTTATTACGGGAGGTCTTTCTTCTTTCGCAACAGTTCCAGAAACAACTGGACCAACTGCGGGTCGAATTGCGTTCCGGCACATTTTTCGAGCTCGGCGGCGGCCTCCTCATGGGACATGGCCTGCCGGTACGGCCTGTCGCTGGTCATCGCGTCGTAAGCGTCGACAATGGCGAGAATGCGGCTCTCCAGCGGAATCTCCTCCCCTCTGAGACCAATGGGATAGCCATTCCCGTTCCACCACTCATGATGCTTTAAAATCCAGTCGGCAATATGCGCCAGGTCCGGCGCGGCCTGCGCGATACGGTGACCTATTTCACAGTGCCGCTGCATCTCGGCAACTTCCTCGGCAGTAAGTGGGCCGGGCTTGAACAGGATGCGGTCCGAGATGCCCACCTTGCCTATATCATGAAACTGGGCCAGAAGGCGCAAATCGGCCACGGTTCTTTCAGGCAAACCGATATTCCTGGCCAAAATCCCTACCAAATCCTGCAGGCGGTCGGCATGGCCCTCGGTGATGAAATCCCTCGCTTCCATCGCCTTCATGAGGGTCTGGACGATGGCGCTGCGGACGCTCTGGCTTCGGTGCAGCTTTTCCCGGTACATATTGTTGTCGGCCTCTATGAACAGTTCGGCAGGGCTTGGGGACTCCTCACCGCCGGTGGCGAAGCCGATGGACATGCTCAGGGGGAGATCCGGATTGGCCTCGTTATACTTGGCGACGGCTTCCCTGATCCTCGAACAGGCGCTTTCAACGACGCTGCGGTCGCTTTTGGGAAGCAGGATGGCGAATTCATCGCCTCCAATTCTTGCAATCATGTCGCCCCCGCGGAAAGACTCCCTGATCACGCCCGCAGCGGCCACCAGGAGGTCGTCCCCGGCGTGGTGCCCCAAGGTGTCGTTGACCAGCTTTAACCCGTCAATGTCACAGACGATGATACTGACCGGGTTATGCCTTCCTCCCTCCAGGCGGCGCATCTCCTCCTCGAAATAAGTGCGGTTGTACATCCCGGTGAGGGGATCGTGCAGGCTCAAGTATTTCAACTGCTGCTCAAACTGCTTGCGATCGGTGATGTCCCGGATGGACTCGATGGCCCCGACCATGTTCCCGTTGCTGTCGTAAAGAGGAGAAGCTTTCACCCAGATATAGGCTCCCTTCCCTTCAAACAGGGAAGGCACAAAAACCTCTGTAAACAGGGTATTTCCCTTTCTTTCGATATAATCGTAAAGCAGATCGGCCTCCCTGTCCTCCGAAAAAAACAGATCAAGCAAGGCCGGCCTGGGCTTGCCGTAAAAGGGGACGGTGTAGGCCTGGTCGCCCTTCCCGATCATCTGTTCCTTAGGCACCCCGGTCATCTCCTCAATGGCTTTGTTCCAGGCGATTACCTTTTTATCCCGGTCTACGGCAAAGGTGGCGTCGGGAAGAAATTCGATTATGTCGAGGAGCTGCTGGTGGGCGGTGCGGAGTTTTTCCTCCGCCAGTTTGCGTTCGGTGATGTCCCGTACCACCAGCAGGCCGACCCTCTCACCGTTAAGGGTAAAAATATGACCGTTCACCTCAAACGGTATTTTTTGCCCGCTTTTGGATACGCCGGTGATTTCAAAAGTAATCCGGCCCCGGGCCAGGAAGTCACGGGTAATCCCGGCAACCAGGCCCCTCTGTTCCGGGGCGACGATTTCCGCGGCGGTCAAAGCGAGAAACTCCTCCCTGCCGTACCCGAGCCTCCTGCAGGTAACCTCGTTGACCTCGATAAACCGGCCGATGCCCCGGTTGTCCCTGACTCCAACCAGGACGATGCCGTCATTGGCATTGTGGAACAGAAGGCGGAACTTTTTCTCGCTTTCCCGCAGCGCCTGCTCGCTTCTTTGAAGCTCTTCAAACTGCTGCTTCAATTCCTCCTCGGCGGCAATCAGCTCTTCGTTGGCTGCCTCAAGCTTTTCATTCATTGCCTGCAGTTCCTGCTGCGCCCGCTTTCGGTCGGTGATATCGCTGTACATGACGCATATCCCGGCCCGGCTGTTGCTGAACGTAATCGGGTAGGCAAGTATGGACACGTCCACAAGGCTGCCGTCCTTGCGCTTCCTTACGGTCTCAATCTGGACGATTTCCCCGGCCAGGGCCCTTGCAGACAGGGCCGAGGCCTCTTCAACCATCTCGCCGGGAATAATCACCTCATTGACGAAACGGCCCTTTATTTCCTTGATTGAGTATTGAAAAAGCTTTTCAAATCCCCTGTTTGCGTCGATGAACCTGTCGTCCCTGTCCAGTATGGCAATCCCTTCCGGCGAATTTTCGAACAGTTGATGGAAATACGCTTTTAGAAGTTCGAGTTCTTCTTTTTTCCGCTTGTGCTCGGTTACATCCCTGACGATGCCGCGGAACCCCGTCCTTTGGCCCTCCGGGTTTCTGATCAGAGAGATGGAAAGTTCGACGTACCTTTTTGTGCCGTCCTTTCTAATAACCTCATAGTCGAATATCTTGGTGGGCTTTCCCGTTTCATACACCTTGTTGAAAGCCTTGAAGACATGCCTGGCCTCATCGGGATTTGTGAACTCCCGGTAATTCATGCCGATTAACTTATCGCCGGCATAGCCCAGTATTTCGCACAGCGAGTTATTAGAAAAGGTATAGTTGCCCGCGATATCCACCTCGAAATATCCGTCCTCAATATTGTCCAGGATGGCCCGGTACCCGGCCTCGGCCTCCACCGGCCTGTTCCGGCCGGTTATGTCCACGGCCAGCCCCAATAAGGCCGGGTACCCGTTGAACTCAAGGCAGGAGTAGAAGACCCGCAGGTGGATTACCTCTCCCTCCCGGCTGACAGCCCGCCACTCCACTTCAACGGGAGTGCTGCCGGCCTCCCGGAGGCTTACGGTCTTGCTCACGACCCGGGAAAAATCTTGCGGGTGCGCCAGACTTTTGAAGGGCAGCCCGGCCAGTTCTTCGGCAGTATACCCTGTAATCCGGGCCATTTCCAAGTTCACCAGCCGGAGGTAGCCGTCTTGAAGTATGAACGCCGGAAGTGGTAAATGATTTAAAATTTTCTGATAATCTAATGCTTTCATTAACAGCCCTCCTTAGAGAAACAAAACAGCCCTCCTGCTAGAAACACTTAATCTTACTGCAATGGTGAAACGGGATATATATTATGATATATACAACGTGTTTCGGGAAAATCCCTTTGATTTCCCCTGAAAAATACAAGTCCCGGGAATGCCCCGGGCAACACAGGTCCTGGCCGGTACCACCTGCCTGTTTTTGAGCTATCCCGAAATCAGTATTTCCCCTACCTTATCCATAATACCCGCGTCCTCCACCTCTTCACCCGTTCCTCCGGCCAGCGGGCCGAAGCCGAATCCGGCCGCCAGCTCGGTCAGCAGCACCCTAAGGGCCTTCATCCGCCTGGTGTAAAACTCCTCGTGCCCCACGCCGTCCGGGGAAATGGCCAATTTTGCCCTCAGCACCTCCGGGCCATAAAGGAAAGGCATGATTATCCGGGCTGTCCGGCTGTTCATCCAGCGGCCAACCTCAAGGACCGTATTGGCATAGTGAATCAGTTCGAAATACTGGTCGGTACGATCGTAATAAGCCGGGGAGTCCGAGTCCTCAAGCCATTCCCTTAGGGTCCAGCACCTGGCCGAGGTATGCCCGAGGCAAAATTTCTGTCTCTCCAGCATGAAAAACTTCTCTTCCTTTTCTCCCCCCGGCTTGAAGCGGACAGCCCGGCCCACGGGATATGTCCTGCAGTTCCTGGACCGTACCGGGTATACCCGGCACCTGCCATCTTCCATGAGGAAAACGCAGGGCCCCTTCTCCGCTTCATGCAGCTTAACATAGGGCCATTTCGACCGCTGGTCCTCCTCCAGGGAGCAAAACTTGCCGATAAAGTCCCTGCCGGACATTTCCAGGTAGCGGGCCATGGACTCCACGTCCCAAGGATCCAGGATTATTTTGATCGTGTTGCAGCATCTGCCCATACACCGTTCGTCACACTCAAAGTTGAAGGTATCTTCCATGACTATTTCCGCCGCACCCACGCCTTCCAGCCACTCCGCCGTCCCGGTGCGCATCCCCTGGTTCACCTTCTTCGTCCTTCCGTGGTCGGTCATATAAACCATTTTCGACATCCAACACCAATACCCTTTTCGGTTTCGTCTTTCCCGGGCATAATTATTATATCGTGTAGTCTCTCGGAAAACAAAGCAGGAATTGCTGACAA
>DYET01000032.1 GCA_020725625.1 Desulfovirgula sp.
AGTTACCAGGGCTTCCACTTCCTGGTCCGACAGGTATGCCCCCTGGACGCGCAGGGGTTTCGCGGCTCCAACCGGGAAAAAGAGCATGTCCCCCCTGCCCAGCAGCTTCTCGGCCCCTCCCATGTCGAGTATGGTGCGGGAATCCACCAGCGAGGAAACTGCGAAGGAAATGCGGGATGGTATATTGGCCTTAATAAGGCCTGTAATGACGTCCACCGAGGGCCGCTGGGTGGCGATGACCAGGTGTATTCCTGCGGCTCTGGCCATTTGGGCCAGGCGGCAGATGGAATCTTCCACGTCGGCCGGGGCCACCATCATCAGGTCGGCCAGTTCGTCAATGATGATGACGATATAGGGCAGGGGGCTGGACTGGTCTTCGGGCGGGGTCCTACAGTTTTTGTTGTACCTTCCGATATCACGGACCCCGGCCTGCGCGAACAGCTCATAACGCCGCTCCATTTCCTTCACCGCCCAGCGCAGGACTCCGGCCGCCTTTTTGGCGTCGGTCACCACGGGGGAAATTAAATGGGGTATTCCGTTGTACGTGGTCAACTCCACCATCTTGGGATCCACCATCAGGAGCTTTACCTCGTCGGGGGTGGCCTTGAACAGTATGCTGGCGATCAGCGTGTTGATGCAAACGCTTTTGCCCGCCCCGGTGGCCCCGGCCACCAGGAGGTGAGGCATCCTGCCGAGGTCTGCCACCACGGGGGTGCCGGCGATGTCCTTGCCGAGGGCCACGGTAAGCTTCGACTGGGAATTTAGAAACTCCCTGTTTTCAATCAGCTCCCGCAGGGACACCGTCGAAATTTCCCTGTTCGGCACCTCAATGCCGACCGCCGCTTTTCCCGGGATGGGCGCCTCGATTCGCACTCCGGGGGCGGCCAGGTTGAGGGCTATGTCGTCCGCCAGGCCCACTATCCGGCTTACCTTGATTCCGGGAGGAGGCTGGATTTCATAGCGGGTAATAGCCGGCCCCACCGATATTCCGGACACCTTTGACGAAATGCCGAAGCTTTCCAGGGTTGATTCCAGGATCCGGGTCCGGTCGGCGATTTCCCTTTCGGAAACCTCGTTTTTGGTTTTTTCCGGGGCTTTCAGCAAGTTGACCGGAGGTAGCCGGTAGATGCGGCCGTCCGCCAGGGGCATGGCCGGGATGTCCGGTATTTCCACCTGTCCCCTGGCGGCCCTCCTTTTGTTTTTTGTCCCGGCTTCCGGTTCAAGTGGTCTTTCTTTGATTATCTCGGCTCCTGCAGCCAGAAGCGGGGGGCCTGCCCCCGGGCCGGGTGAGGGCCTGCCGGACCGGCCCTCTTCCCGCACCCCGGTATCGACCTCTCCGGTCATAAAGTTCAGAATGCGGGTCCACAACCTGCTGCCGGCCTTTTTTGCCCTCAGGGCCGCCAGGAGGCCCATCTGGGCCAGTGTATAACCGGTGATCAGGATTAGTGAAACCAGGGTCAGGGCAGCCAGGACGATATAAGTTCCTACGTTTCCGAAACAGCTAGTGGCGGCGTACACCCCGGCGGCGCCGACAATTCCTCCCCCGCGGCCCCCCAGCCCCCGGCCGAAAAGATCGTCCCGCGGTACATCCATGTGGGCCAGGGTCAGAAAAACCACGGCCAGGATTAAGAACCCGGCGGCCCTCGGGGTCACCCGGAACCTGCTCTTTTCGGAGATGAGCTTGACTCCCAGCAGGGCAAGGGCCAGGATTACCAGGTACCTGCTTTCTCCGGCGATTATTTCCATGCCCCTCACCAGCAGGGAGCCCACGGCGCCCAGGGCTTGGGTAAAGAGGCTGGCCGCTCCCAGGGCGGCCAGGGTAATCATGGTTATCCCGGCCATTTCATATTTGAGATCGTTGTTTATTTTCTTTTGGGTTGGCCTGTCAACCCTGTTTCGCACTTTCATGGTTCTCTCCCGAATAGGGCTTCGCCTGCCGATTCGGCCGTCGCGGGGGAGGCCGAAGCTGACAGGCGGCGGTTCTCATTCCGACAAAAAAGTACACAATTAATTGTTTTCCGTCATACTGAGCTTACCATAAAAAGGTTGCAAGGGCAAGCACAGGCGGATTTTCAATAAAGATGAAGGGCCGGGGAAGGGCCTCCGGTGTTAGCGGCCGGGTAGCGCGTGGTGGGAGCTGGCCGCGTTCAGTCCCCGGCCCCCGTCAGGCCTTTCCTCCTTCTGTTAAGATAAAACACGGTGACACCGCCGAGTATCAGGATAATGCTGACCAGCTGGGCGACCCTGAAGGGGCCCAGCATCAGGCTGTCCGTTCTCATCCCCTCGATGAGGAAGCGGCCGGCCGAATACAGGATCAGATACAGCAGCGCCACTTCTCCCGGGAGCTTGCGCCTGGGCCAGTAATGGATCAGGAAAAGGAAAACACCGAAGTCCCAGGCAGACTCGTAGAGAAAGGTGGGGTTGTAGTAGAGGCCGCCGATATTCATCTGTTTTTGAATAAAAGCCGGGAAGAACGAGATGAATTTTTCGGACACCGGGCCTCCGTGGGCCTCCTGATTGATAAAATTCCCCCACCGGCCCACGGCCTGGCCCAGAATCAGGCTGGGGGCCAGGATGTCGGCGGTGTTTGCTGCCGACATCCGGTTCTTTTTGACATACCACAGTCCCGCCAGCGATCCGCCTATAATCCCGCCGTGAATCGCCAGCCCCCCGTGCCAGACGGCCAGGATGTCCAGGAGGTCGTGCCGGTATTCGGCCCACGTGAAAGCCACGTAGTAAAGCCTGGCCCCGAAAATGGCTGCCGGTATGATCAGCGTGACGATATTTATGATATGGGCCGGGTCAATGCCTGCCCATGCGGCCCTACGGTAGGCCAGGAACGTTCCGGCGGCAAAGGCAGCCGCCAGAATAATTCCGTACCACCTGACCTCCAGCGGCCCCAGGGTAAAGGCAACAGGATCAATCACCGGTGCACCTCCGGATATACAACCGTTTTGTCATCACACCCATATAATATCCGGGCGGTTTATGATTTCCGCCAATTCCGGCTTAAAAAAAATTTAAAAAATATATAGTGACAAAAATGATGTTTTTTTATTTTTGTGATAAAATAGAGATGGACATAGTCTCAGACAATATATTTTTACCCGTCCCGGAGGCGGGATTTTCTTTTTCCACAGCTGATTTTACAGCTAAAAACCGGGCCGCCGCCCGGTTTTTGCTGGTGTAATCAGGAAACCTTCTGAACCATGCTTTCGTGCTTCACTTTCTTGCTGGTTATCTCCTCGGAGTAGTCGGTGGATATAAGGTAAAGGTTGACCCATAGTTCATGCTCGTTCGGCTTGCCCTCCAGTTCCCTGGAAACCTCCTTGAACTTCTTTTCCACCCTGTCCTTGAATGCCGAAAAATCCATCAGGAGTTCTACTATATCCCGCTGATTGTAAGACAAACCTTCCTTGATTGCTTTAGCCATACGTACCCCCCTTAAGTCATTGAGGTTAAAAAGTAAAATCTGGTTTCCAAGCTGCTGAGTATAATTATAGTAAAAATGCCAGATAATGTTAAGGGCGAAGAATGTCTAATTTTTTATCATAAAACGGGGCTGTCCCAAAAGCATAGCTTTGGGGCAGCCCCTTTATTTTTGCTTTTGCTTACCTGAATCCGAACTGGTTTGCCTGGTAGGGAGAATAGCCGGCAATTCCGGTGCTTGCCTGCCCCAGATTGGCCTGGGTGAACGAAGTGCCCAGATTCGCCCCCTGGGTCCCTGCCAGCCCCAGGCCGGCGCTCTGCATCATCGGGCTTGCCATGCCCGGCAGGTTGGCGCTGGTCAGCCCCTGGCCGACGCCGAAGCCGGTGAGATATTGGGCGGTGCTTGGCTGAACGGCGCCAAACTGGCTCATCATGGGGTTGGCGAAGGCCTGGGCGGAATAGCCGAGCTGGGTGCCCGTACCGAACTGGTTGGGGATGTAACCCTGGCTGTACGGGTGCAGCTGGGAGGTAAAGGTGCTCAGGTTGATGCTGGGCACCGGGCCGATATTGGAAAGCTGTCCCTGGGTATAGCCGACCTGGGGAGTGATTCCCTGGCCGAAGGCCCCGTACTGGGCCCCTCCGAATACCCCGGTGCCCGGCTGGGCGAAGTAGGTGCCGACCCCGGTCTGGGGATAAAATGCACCGGTCTGGCCTACAATCCCCGTGCCGTAGGTTCCGGTAAGGGTTCCGGCACCCTGGAAGGTTCTCTGGAAGGGCGATACCTGGGTTGCCATCTGTTGGGTGATGTTCGAAATCCTGTTGATTTCCTGGCTAAGCTGGCCGGCAGCCTGCTGGATCCTCCTGATACCCTGGGATGCCAGCAGTTCCTTTTGGGTCATCTGCTGAAGCTGCAGGGCATTGGCCTGCTCGGACTGCTGAAGCTGGTTGCACACCTGGGCAATGTCGTTGACTTCCTGCTGCAGTCTCTGGATTTGTTGCTGAAGCTGAATTACCTGGTCCATCAATTTTTCCCCCTTGGAAAATTTTTAAGCCGCGGCTTTCAGAATTTAGTATTTGCATCACATTAAGGCTTATACTGGTAATTAGAGGTAAAAATCACCATTTCAATTCTTTTTTGCGGCTTGCAGGTCTATCAGCCCGAACCCGGACAGGTGAATGCCTGTAACGGCGGGGCGGTGGGCGATCCTGATCATGCTATGGTTTATGGCCGTCACCGGGACTTCTTCCAGTATTATTTCCTCCGCCTGGCGGTACAGATAGTCCCTTGACTTGAAGTCGGTAACCCGGCGGGCAGTTTGGAGATACACGTCAAGCCTGCTGTTTTTGTAACCGGAGGCGTTGAGGCCGTGTTCAACCTGGGATGAAGCCAGAAGGGGATAAATGAAATTATCCGCATCCCCGTTGTCTCCGGTCCACCCGTACAGGAAAAAGTGTCCGGATCTTTCATAGATGGCCTCCTTGTGGTCATTCCAGGGCCTCGACCGGACAGTTACCCTTATTCCGGCGGGCTCCAGCTGCCGTTTAATCTCTTCGGCCAGGGCCTTTCCTCCGGCGGGGCAGTACCTCCTGGCATCTTCGTAGGTTGCCAGTGTAACTTCAAGGCCGGCCGGGTGTCCTTCCCTGTGCAATATCCTGCGCACCTGGTCTGGGCTGTACCTAGGCAAGCCGGTTTTCTTTTCGGTCATCACCGGGGGAGGGACAAGGCCCGAAGCCGGCACACCCTCGCCTCCCAAGGCGCCGGCCACGATTTTCTCCCTGTCCAGGGCGCCGGCCACGGCCGCACGCACGAATTTATTGTTGAACGGAGGCTTGTCGGTGTAAAAGCCGAGATAGCTGACGTCCACGCCGGGGACGGATATTACTTTCATGTTCCGGGCCTGCAGGCTGTCCAGGAGTTCGCGATCCGGTTGAAAAATGATGTCGGCCTTTCCGTCCAGCAAACTTTTAGCCCGGCGCCGGGAATCGGGCAACGCCTCAAACACAATCCTCCGGATGGAGGCCGGCTGCCCGCGGTAGCGCGGGTTGGCCAGAAGAACTATCCGGCTCCGGGCCATTTCCTTGAGCAGGTAGGGCCCGGTGCCCGAGGGGTGCCGCCAGAATTGATCCCCGTACCTGCTCAGTGCCCCGGGGCTGACCACGGGGGCCCCGAAGGGGAGGGCCAGGTTTTTCAAAAAGGGGGCGTAAGGGTATTTCAATGTGAAGGATACGGTGTATTTGCCCTCGC
Organism: Desulfovirgula sp.; assembly: GCA_020725625.1. Taxonomy (GTDB): domain Bacteria; phylum Bacillota; class Desulfotomaculia; order Desulfotomaculales; family Desulfocucumaceae; genus JAILZP01. Next base: position 5,675 of record DYET01000032.1, read on the forward strand.
TTTCGATTGAGGAGACCGGGTTGAAAACAAGGGCGCAGTATGAAACGCTGTCCTTCAGGACCATGGACCTCGCCATGCTGGACTTCACGGCCTCGGCGTCGCAGGCCGTCCCGTCGCTGAAGTATAATCCCGGCTTGAGGTGGAAGGTCCAGCGCCTTCCGTCTTCCGAGACGTTCCAGCTCTCGGCCAGGCAGGGCTCAGGTTCCAATGTATGCGGGTTCAGCCTGACCAGGCCCTCATAAATCCCGGTCAGGGGAAGCACATTTTCAAAGGACGAGTTTCTGGCCGGGTCCAGGTTGTCCGGCAGGCTGCCCTGAAGGATTACCAGGTCGTTTTTGCCCGGCGCCCCGCCTTCTCCGAAGACAGCCGCACCGCTTTTGACAACTGCATAAAAGGCAAACAGGGAAAACAAGATGAATAAAAGCTTGCGCAATTGCAGACCTCCTTGTTTAGCATAATATTGTTATACAAGTTAAAATATACCATTTCCTTTCCGCGGTGAAAACTAAAGTTAACCGGCAAGAATTATTTACAGGTGCAGTTAGCGGGAGTTATTATTGAGTAATAAGTGGAATAAATCCTTTGCGGCTGAATTAAATTGAGGAAAGGAAGTAATCGTTTTGAATGTCAGGTTTGGGCCGGCCGGAAACCCCGACTCCTTTTACCGGGAGGGGTACAAAACCTCGCTGGACATGCCCCGGTGGCTGCGGGACAGGGGTCTGAACGCCTACGAGTACCAGTGCAGCCGGGGAGTCAACATCGGGGAGGATACCGCGCGCAGGCTGGGGGAACTGGCGGCCGACAACGGCATTTATTTAAGCATCCATGCCCCCTACTATATCAACCTGGCTGCCGCTGAACCGGCAGCGCGCGAGAAAACCAGAAAGTACCTGGTGGACTCGATGCTGGCCGCCCGCTGGATGGGGGCGGAGGTGGTCGTTTTTCACCCCGGTTCAGCCAAGGAGGACCGCGCCGCCGCCATGAACCGGGCAAAGGATTTGCTTTGGGAATTGATCAGGCAGGCCGGGGACCAGGGACTGGGGGACATATACCTGGCTCCGGAGACAATGGGCAAAAGGAGCCTGCTGGGGAGCCTGGAAGAGGTTCTGGACCTGTGCAGCCTGGATGAAAGAATCATTCCGGCCATCGATTTCGGGCACCTGCATGCGGCAGGGGGCGGCCAGTTTGATTCCAAAGAAGCCTTTGCCGGAGTCCTGGACAGGGTTGAGGCGGCTTTGGGCGGGGACCGGCCGAAAAGGCTGCATATTCACTTCAGTCCGGTGGAGTTCACCGTCTCCGGGGAGAAGAGGCACCGGACCACCAGGGATAAAGGCTACGGCCCGGATTTTTCATGCCTGGCCCCTCTTTTGGCAGAGCGCCGCCTGGAGTTTACCCTGATTTGCGAGTCCGACGGGCTGCAGGCCGAGGACGCACTTTATTACAGGTCGATTTACGAGAAGGCTGCCGGTCTGGCGAACGAACTTCGGGACCGGTAAATTAAGGGGTTGGCCCCTGCGCCAACCCCTTAAAAATGACCCCCAAAGGCTAATGAATTTCCACGTCTTTGCCGCCGTGCCGGCTTAATATCCGTGAAGCCTCCTCGGCCTTGGCATCATCGCAGCGTACGGCCACAAGGATGTCTCCCTGCTTTATTCTTTCCTCGAAAAACCGGCCCCTCTCCGCCGGGATGCCGAAGTCTGCCAGGCCGCCGGCAATTCCCCCGGTGGCTGCCCCGGAAAGGAGCCCGGCAATGGGCCCGGCTGCCACCAGCGGGCCTATGCCCGGAATGGCAAGGGCGCCCGCGCCGGCCGCCAGACCGATAAGTCCACCTACTGTTCCGCCCGTACCGACTCCGTTCATGACCGGATCTCCGCCGGTAAAGTTGGCATTGTATTTGTTTGCGTCTTCTTTGCCGACCTTTTCATCCTTGGCCAGCACCGAGATGTCCCGCTCAAACCCCTTTCCCCTGAGGTCGTTGACTGCCCTCTCGGCACTGTCCCGGTTGCCGAAGGTTGCAATTACCGTTTTGGACACGTTTTTTCCCCCTTTGGAAAATGTGGATGCTTTCATATGTTTCCTCCCGGGGGATAAAACTATTCAATGGCAGGACGGTTTTTAATCCGGGGGCGGTAAAAAAATGTTGTCTTTCCAACAATTCTGTATATAATAATATCTGTATGTTTTTAAGTAACGGAGTGATAAGCTTGCTACCCACGCCGAAAAAGTTTTTTCTGACCGCCGCTTCCGCCGAGGGTGAAACCCCACTGACGGCCTTTGACAATGCGCTGCTGGCCGGGAGGATAGGGAATATCAATATTATCCGGGTAAGCAGCATCCTGCCGCCTGGGGCGGAACTTTGCGACGACCTGGTCATACCACCGGGGTCCCTTGTTCCCACCGCTTACGGTTTCATCATCAGCGAGGAACCCGGGCAGCTTATTGCTGCGGCTGTAGGTGTCGGTTTTTCCGAGGACGCCTTCGGGGTGATCATGGAACACTCCTGTGTGGGAACGAAGGCCGAGGCCCAAAGCGAAATAGAAAAAATGCTGAGAGAAGCCTTTGCCAGCCGCGGCATGGAGCTCAAAAAAATGAAGATTGCCTCCACGGAGCACAGGGTCATAAAAATCGGCTGCGCCCTTGCGGCCGTACCGATGTGGTATTAAAGGCTGACGGCTCCAGCCGTCAGCCTTAAGAATCCAGAATCCAGAAGTCAGAATCCAGAAGTCAGAATCCAGAATCCAGAATAAAAAAACACAGAATTCTGGATTCTGAGTTCTAGTTCTGACTCTTAAGAAATACAGGAGGGCTAAAATTGAACCTTTGGTTCACCGAATACCAGAATGAAAACCTGATTATCGGCTGCCGTTTATCCAAAACCCTTCATTATGAAAAGACTCCCTTCCAGGAAATCATGGTGGTGGACACCGTCCAGTTCGGCAGGATGCTCCTGCTGGACGACGTCATTCAAACCACGGTGGCGGACGAGTTCGTGTACCATGAAATGATCACTCACGTGGGGCTCAATACCCTGCCCGAACCCCGCCGCGTACTGATCATCGGGGGAGGGGACGGGGGATCGGTCAGGGAGGTTCTCAGGCACAGGTCCGTGGAGAAGGTCACCTTGGTGGAGATAGACCGCGGGGTCATCGAGGCGGCCAAAAAGTACCTGCCCGAAATCAGCTGCGGCCTGGAGGATCCCCGGGCCGAGATTGTCATCGACGACGGCATCAGGCACGTGAAGGAAAACAAAAACACCTACGACATGATTATCGTGGACTCCACGGATCCCGTGGGGCCCGCCGAGGGGCTCTTCGGAGCCGATTTTTACCGTGACGTTTACGGCGCCCTGACCGAAAGCGGCCTGTTTGTAGCCCAGAGCGAGTCGCCGTTCTTTAACCGGGACCTGATCAGCAGGATAATTGGCAACGTGCGTTCAATATTCCCCGTGGTCAGACTTTTCCTGGCCAATGTTCCCACCTACCCGGGGGGGTTGTGGACCTTCACCATGGGCAGCAAAAAGCACGATCCTCTGGAGGTGGACACCGGGAAGATCGCCCCGCTGGGGACAAAATATTACAGTCCCGGCCTTCACAGGGCCTGCTTCGTACTCCCGCCCTTTGTGAAGGAACTGCTAAAATAGCTGAAAAAAAGTAAGGACTTAGGGTCAGAAGACAGAAGACAGTATACATGAGACAGAAGGCAGGAGGATAAAACATTCTCTATTCTGTCTCCGCATTTTGTTTTCCTGTTTCCGACCGGTTTTTAGGTGGTTGTATGTATACCGAGGTTTTCAGCGGTTTTTTGGGCAGCAGCGCTGACTACTGGGGAGCTGACACGGTTATCCTCGGCGCTCCCATGGACCAGACGGCCAGCTTCAGGCCCGGCGCCAGGGACGGCCCCAGGCAGATACGCAGCGTCAGCGAGGTGCTGGAGGAGTATAGCCCCCGCCTGGACAGGGACCTGTCGGACTACAGGTATGCCGACCTGGGCGACGTGACCATGGTTCCCGGCAGGGTCGAAGAGAACCTGGAAAGGATTGCCCATTCCGCCCGCACGGTGTTCCGGGACGGCAAGCTTCTGGTTATGCTGGGGGGAGAGCATCTGGTGACACTTCCGGCGGTGCAGTGCGCTGCCGAGGTGTATCCGGGGCTTTCGGTCGTTCACTTTGACGCCCACGCCGACCTCAGGGAAATGTATCTGGGCATGCGCCTGTCCCACGCCACGGTAATGAGGCGGGTAGTCGAGATAATAGGGGGAGGCAGCCTCTTTCAATTCGGCATCCGGTCCGGAACCAGGGAGGAATTCGCCTTCGCCAGGTCGTCGGTGAATTTTCACGGCGGGCTGAAAAGCGGCGACGTGGTTAAAGCGGCGGAAAAATTAAGGGAGAAGCCGGTCTACATAACGCTTGACATCGATGTCCTGGACCCGTCCTTTGCCCCCGGGACCGGCACGCCGGAACCCGGCGGCTGTACGCCGGACGAGTTGTTTGCGGCGCTGGAGGCCCTGGCGGGGCTCAACGTGGTCGGGTTTGACCTGGTGGAAGTGTGCCCGGCTTACGACCGGAGCGAACGCACCTCCATTCTGGCTGCAAAGCTGGTCAGGGAGGCCATCCTCCTGTTTGCTCCCTGACTTCCCCGCTTTTTCATCCATACCGCCGGCCCGGCCGACGTTCCTTTCCAAGCCGTCATTCCTGCGGTCCCCTTGCTTTCAGCCAGGCGGCAATTACGCGGTCCGGAAGCTGTTCTTCAGGGCAGTAACTGTCGTCGACCAGCCGCCCCCTCACCACTGTGTGATGCCTGTAGCCGGCATGGTCTTCCGGGCTGACGCACCCGGTTTCACAGCCGTTAATTATTAGAAGGAAATCTGCCTCCGGCCTTCCGCAGGATTTTTCGGGGTACACCAGCCGGGCGCCCGCCCCGGCCAGCGCGGCGGCCAGACTTTCCCGGTTTATTCTCGGGTTGCAACCCCCGCAGTATTTTACTGACACCGTGTTATTGCCGGCCCGCACAATTAAACCCCCGTTAAAAACAGGCTGATTGATGCAGATACAGCCCGGCCCGTCAGCCGGGCGGCCACCTTTTTTCCCCGGCGGAAGAAAATCAAATGCTCCGATATTTCCGGAGCATCCGCTTCATTTTCATTGGGTCTCCTTTATATCAATGATGCTGGTCACCGGTATGTTCGAACTTGGTGGTGGCCAGAGTCATTTCCCGGGCGGTGCCACTTACCAGCATAGCTATTATCGCTCCCGAAAAAGCCACGGCCAGGGCAATTAAAATTTTAGATCCCATTTTTAGAATGAAACCTCCTCTCCCATTTATCTTTAATTTAAAGAATAAACCAAGCAGGTGAAAAAGGCAAGCCTGCCGTGACTTCCTCCGGCTCCCGAAATTTCCGTACAAGGGTGTTTTCATAATAATTTGCGCTGGATGAAAGCAAAATAACTTCATGGTATACAGGTTCGCAATCTACGGGCTGATCGGATGGGCGCTGGAAATATTGTGGACGGGTCTTGGGTCCGCCTTCAAGGGGGATGTGCGGCTGTCGGCCAGCACCTACCTCTGGATGTTTCCAATTTACGGCCTGGCCGTTTTCCTGGAGCAGCTGCACGACCGGATCAGGGCCTGGCCCTGGCCGGCCCGGGGGGTTTTATGGGTCCTGGCAATCTGGACCATCGAGTACGTCACCGGGGGGACGATCAGGCTTTTAACCGGGGCCAGTCCCTGGAACTATGCCGGGACTACCAGGTGGCAGCTAGACGGCCTCATCCGCCTGGACATGGCCCCCCTCTGGTTTGGAACCGGATTTCTGTTCGAGCGGGTGCACGACTTCCTGGTCAGGTTAATGAAGGTTTGACGCGGCCTGACTGATGCCTGCCGGCCCGGCGGGGTCAATTTCCTCAACGAAAAATTAATATGAGTTAACTAATTATTAACTTGAAGTGCTTTAAATGTAATTGCATAATAAAATATCGATATGCGATACATGTGTTAATATTTTGTGGAACGATCGGAAAACAGGGGGAGAGGTCAGTTGATTAAAAAGAAAATATTTTTTTTCACGGCGGGTTTACTGGCGGTTTTTCTGCTGGCCTACACGGCGTGTTCCGCTGGGGCCGGGAAGAACGGCGGTAAAAAGGAGCCTCCGGCGCCGAAACCCATACCCGTAAAAACGGCCCTGGCCGTCCAGGGGACCGTTACCCCTTCGCTTATCCTGAGCGGGTCTGTGGCCGGGGACAAAGAGGTGGTTCTTACCGCCAAAACCCAAGGAGTTGTTACCAGGCTGGGCGCCAGGACCGGCCACCAGATAACCGGAGGGCAGGTGCTGGCGATGCTGGAGAGCAACAACCAGCAGCTGACGCTGGAGAAGTCCCGGGAACAGGTAGCCGCCGCCGGCCTGACCCTGGAGAAGGCGAAAACCGACTTTGCCAGGATCAGTGAGCTTTACCGGCAAGGGGCAGCGTCCAAGGCCGACTACGAGAACGCCGAACACATGCTGAAGAGCGCCCAGGCGGCGTACAACGTGGCCCTATCGGACAGCCAGCTGGCGGGCCAGCAGCTCAGGGACACCACCGTGACGGCTCCTTTTGCCGGCAGTGTGGTGGAATGTTTTGTGGAAGAGGGCGAAATGGTTTTTCCGGGAACCAAGCTGATGACTGTGGTCAGCGACTCCGGCCTGAAAATTAAAGCCAACATTACCGCGAACCAGTTAAAGCTGGTGTCCGGGGGCCAGAAGGGAGTATTCACTACCGGTGTTCACCCCGGGAAGGAATTCGCCTGCACTGTAAAGAGCATCAGTACCAAGGCAAACCCCAGCAACCTTACGTATGCCGTAGAACTGACCCTTTCCGAAGACGCCGGCAGTACGCTGAAATCGGGCATGTTAGGCCACGTCAAGCTGGAGACCGCAGGCATACCCGGCACCGTTATTCCCCGTGAGGCCATGCTGACCAGGGACGAGTCCGGGGAGGCCGAGGTTTTCGCGGTCAGGGACGGGAAGGCGTTTAAAAAGAAAATAAAAACCGGCTTGAGCGACGACAAGAATATCGCCGTACTGGAGGGGCTGGAACCCGGGGATAAAGTGGTAACATTCGGCCAGAGCCTGTTAAAAGAAGGCGCTTCGGTAACCGAGGGGGAGTAAAATGAAAATTACAGAATTTTCCCTCAGGCGGCCGTCGTTTATTACTGTAGTTTTTCTTGCCCTGTTGATCCTGGGGATATTCAGCTACGGGCGACTGCCCGCGGACCTGCTGCCCAAGATGGGGTTTCCCTTCGTGGCGATACTCGTGCCCTACCCCGGGGCGGGCCCAGAGGACGTGGAACGTAAAGTAGCCAAACCCTTGGAGGATGCCATGTCCTCGCTAAACAATATAGAATCCGTTTACTCAGGGTCCCAGGAAGGCATGGCCATGCTTTGGATAGAATTTAAACTGGACGCCGATCCGGACTTGGCGGTTAACGAGGTGCAGAGAAAGTACAACGCCGTTATCAACCAACTGCCCGTAGAGGCCGAACCGGCCACCATCCTGCAGTGGAACATGAACGACGTACCGATCATGCAGTACTCCATCACCGGCAACCTGCCCCCGGCGGAACTGTTCAACCTGGTTAAAAACGACATCCAGACTGAGATCCAGCAGGTGAAGGGAGTCAGCAGGGTTACTCTGCTGGGGGGCAAGGAGAGGGAGATACGCCTGGAGGTACAGCCGGACCTCCTGCAGGCATATAAAGTTCCGCTTCTTCAGATGATGGCGGCCGTGCAGGGAGAAAATCAGAACGTTCCTGCCGGCAAAGTGGAAAAAAGCGGCAAGAACTACATAGTCAGGGTAAAATCCCAGGTATCGAACATAGCTGAGTTGGAAAACATCATTGTGGCCCGCACCGCCTCGGGCCCGGTTTACTTGCGGGACGTGGCCAGGGTAAAGGACGCCTTCAAGGACGACACAAGCATTGTCCGCCTCAACGGGGAACCGGGCATCGGGCTGATGGTTTTTAAAAGGACCGACGCCAACACCATTGAGACCAGCAAAAAGGTCAAGCAGGCAGTCAGCCAGCTGGAAAAAAAATACGGGATCAGTATCTCCCTGGCTTATGACTCGGCGGATTTCATCAAAAGCTCCCTGAGCGGGGTGCAGGAAGAGCTGCTTTTGGCGGTTCTGATAGTGGCCCTGGTGATCTTTATATTTCTGGGAAGCTGGCAGGGGTCTTCGGTGATATTGCTTTCCATACCCACATCGCTGATAGGCACCCTGGTCTTTATGATGCTTTTCGATATCTCGCTGAATTTGATGAGCCTGATGGGAGCGGCCCTGGTGGTGGGGATAATCGTGGACGACTCCATCGTGGTGCTGGAGAACATACAGCGCCACATGGAGAAAGGTTTGGACCGGGTGTCGGCGGTCATACAGAGCAGCAGGGAAATAGGCATTGCCGTGGTGGGCATTTCCCTGACCCTGGTGGTGGTTTTCCTGCCCATGGCCCTGGTGCCCGGCATCGCCGGCAAGATCTTCCGGGAGTTCGGGCTGGTGGTGGTGTGCGCCACCTTGCTCTCCCTGGTGGTGGCCGTTACGCTTATACCGCTTTTGGCCTCCAGGTGGGCCGGCCTGGGTGAAAGAGGGGGCCAGCCGTTTGTTTCCAAGATTCTGGGCAGGTTTGAAAATTTCCTGTCGGGACTGAGCAAGAGCTACGAACGAGTGATAAGCCAGTCGTTAAACCATAAAAAACTGGTGCTGGCCGTGGCTGTTGGATCCCTGTTGGTTTCCGGGGCGCTTATTCCCCTGCGCGTGGTGGGTACCGAGTTTATGCCCAAGGTAGACCGGGGCGAATTTATCCTCAAGCTAACCGCCCCGCCGGGGACCAGCCTGACCAAAATGGACTCCCTGGTGAAGGGTGTGGAGGACGAGATCCGTTCCCTGCCGGAGGTCAAGGACGTATACACGTCCCTGGGCTACACCACCGGAGGGTACGACGCCGCGTCGTCCAGCAACATAGCAGAAATAAAAGTTATCCTGAAAGAAGCGGGGCCGGAAAAAAGCGGCCTGGTTAAAGAGAAGGTGAAGGCCATGGCCGACCGCAGGGCCGGCATTGAGTCGAGCATAGTGCTGACATCCCTCTTCGGGGGCGCCGAGGACGCCGACCTGAGGATTGAGGTCAGGGGAAGCAACCTTGAAAGGCTGAAGCAGTCTGCGGAATTGGTCAAGGAGACCGTGTCCTCAATCCAGGGTGTCAGGGAAGTGCGCACCACTATCGAAAGCGGCCTGCCCGAGTACAACATCAGGGTGGACCGGGACACTGCAGCGGCCCACGGGATTCTTACCGGGGACGTGGCGAATACCTTAGGCCTGTATGTCACCGGGAAGGTAGTGGGCAAGTTCAGCGACGGGGAAGATCAGTATGACGTACGACTCATTGCCGGCCCCGAATCCCGCAACGATCCCAATGACATGGCCGACTTGCTGGTGGCCAACCCCACCGGCGAGCTGATCAAGGTGGGGCAGATAGCAAAATTCAGCCAGGGGGAAGCGCTGAAAAAAATCGAGCGGATCGACCGCCAGCGGATGATTGCCGTCAACGCCAACCTGGAGGGGCGGAGCCTGGGGGACGTGGTCAACGACTTCAAGCAAAAACTTAAGGATTTGAATCTGCCCCCGGATGTCAACGTGGTGTTCGAGGGCGGGCAGAAGATGTTCGAGGAGTCGATGAAGGACCTTTCCCTGGCCATGCTGATCAGCTTTATATTCGTCTACCTGATCATGGTGGCCATATTCGAGTCTTTCCTGCTGCCCATGACTATCTGGCTGTCGGTGCCCATGGCCATGGTGGGGGCGCTCTTGGCCCTGGCCCTGACCAGGCAGACTCTGAACATATTTTCCATGGTGGGCATGATCATGCTGATCGGCCTGGTGACCAAAAACGCCATCCTGCTGGTGGATTTCACCAATACCCTGAGAGGGCGCGGCCTGGGCGTCAGGGAGGCCCTGATCCGGGCCGGGTCGGTCAGGCTGCGCCCGATCCTGATGACCACGGTTGCCATGATTACCGCCATGCTTCCCCTGGCCATGGGAATCTCCGCCGGTTCGGAAATGAGGCGGGGCATGTCGGCGGCGCTGATCGGCGGCCTGATATCATCCACCATGCTGACCCTGGTGGTGGTGCCGGTGATATACAGCCTGCTGGAGTCCCTCAAGGAGAAAGTATACCGGCGGCGGGCCGCAGGGGCAGCCCCGGCCGGGGAGACAGGAAGGGTGTAGACCTGCCGGCGGCCGCGGAATTAAAAACGCCTGCGGCTGGCTTCCGGGAGGTGGCCCGGAACGCGGCAGACGCTGTGCAGGTAGACCCCGGGATTGAAGGATCTACACTGCATTAAACTGCTTGCGGCCTTCAACCTGGGGATAACATGTTGATAAATATTGACATGGGTCTTGAGACCCACGAAAATACGTACGTTTTTTTTAAATAGGCTGTGGATAACTTGGCCGCCCCGGCGGCCGTTTTTGCTTTTTTCGGGCAAAATGAGTGATTTAAGTTCAGAAGGTGAAGGTTGAAGGCGGATGTTTTATAACGCCGACGTACTGCTGCGGGCGGCGGCATGCGCCCCGTTTTTCCTGAGACAGGCACTTTTTACTATTTCCGGCATAATGCAGGAAAAACCTTTTTCTGGTCGAAATGCTATCATACAACGGCGCTTCAGGAGGCTGCGGGGTTGGACGCGAACACCTTTTTGGAGGTAATGACCGCACTCAGGCACGATTTTTTGAACCACCTGCAGGTTATTTCAGGACTCATTCAACTGGATAAAATGGAACGGGCCAGGGAATACATAATGCAGGTCAGCTTGGAAATGGAGAGGCTTGGCAAGGTGACCCGACTGATGGTGCCGGAGGTGGCTGCTTTTCTGACGGTGGCCGTATTCTTGGCCGAGAAGCACCAGGTGAAGGTAAACTACGAGATAGACACGAACATGGGCAGCTGTGCGGTGCCGGGGAAAATACTGGCCGAAGTGCTGGAGGAGGCGTTCAGCCAGTCGCTGGAATGCCTGGCCATGGCCGGGGTTTCCAACCGGTACCTGAAGATATCGGCTACTGAATCGGACAAGAATTATTTCCTGAAGATGTCCTTTCCGGACCCCCTCCGCGGCAGGGCCGAAACCGTCCGGGCCAGTTTAGCCGGAACGGGCCGGAAGATAATTCCTTATGGGGGAAAGGTGGAAATGGACGTATCCGGCGGCGGGGGAGAAATATTTGTGATGTTCCCGCGCAGGCTGCCTGAACGGGATTGTTTCGGAACATAATATAGAATAGATAAGAACGGAACCGACTGAAAACGGGGGCTTATGTTTTACGACAAGGCAAAAATTTACGTCAGGGGCGGAGACGGCGGCAACGGCTGCATTGCCTTCCGCCGCGAAAAATACGTTCCCGAGGGGGGGCCCTGGGGAGGGGACGGCGGCAGGGGCGGGGACGTGATTCTGGTGGCCGACGAGGGCCTGCGCACCCTGGTGGACTTCAGGTACCAGAGGCATTACAAGGCCCAGCGGGGCCGGCACGGAAAAGGAAAAAACATGCACGGAGGGTCGGGGGAGGACCTGGTCTTGAGGGTGCCCGTGGGGACCGTGGTCAGGGAAGCCGAAAGCGGCCGGCTGATCGGGGACCTCACCCGCAACGGGCAGAAACTCACCGTTGCCCGGGGCGGACGGGGAGGCAGGGGGAACGCCCGGTTTGCCACCATGGCCAACAGGGCTCCAAAAATGGCGGAAAAGGGGGAGCCCGGGGAGGAACTGTGGCTTTCTCTGGAATTGAAACTGCTGGCGGATGTAGGTCTGGTGGGACTGCCGAATGCCGGCAAATCTAGCCTGATCGCGAAAATCTCGGCGGCCAGGCCGAAAATCGCCGACTATCCATTCACCACCGTCGTGCCAAATTTGGGCGTGGTCAGGGTGGATGACGGCACGAGCTTTGTGGTGGCCGACATCCCGGGACTGATTGAGGGCGCCCACGCCGGCGCCGGCTTGGGCCACGAATTCCTGCGCCACGCGGAAAGAACCCGGATACTGGTTCACCTGGTTGACATGTCGGGGTTCGGGGGACGCGACCCGGTTAAAGATTTTCACACCGTCAACAGGGAACTGGCCCTTTACAACCCCGCCCTGGCGGAAAAGCAGATGCTGGTGGCGGCAAACAAAATCGACCTGCCCGAATCCCGGAAAAACTTAGTGCCGTTCAGGCACGAACTGGGGGGAAAATACGAAATTTTTGCCATTTCGGCCCTTACCGGGGAAGGTCTGGACAGGCTGGTAGCCAGGATCGGGCGGCTTCTGGGGACCCTCCCGGCAAAGGGGCAAGAGGAGGCTTTAACAGTTCCCGCGGCGCTGCACGGCGAGGAGCCCCGCTTTACCGTCGGCAGGGACGGACGCATGTTTGTGGTTAGCGGCAGGGAAATCGAACGCCACGTGGCCATGACCGACCTGGAAAACGAGGAGGCCGTCAACCGCCTGCAGAGAATAATGCGCCTGATGGGAATTGACCAGGCCCTTCATGAGGCCGGCGCCAGGAACGGGGACACTGTCAGGATAAAAAATTTTGAATTCGAATACGCGGAATAATTAAAGTTAATCCCGGATCCTGTTTTACGGTTTGTTTTTACGGCATGGTATAATAAGTTATCCAAAATTAAGGCGGCATGAGGTGCGATGAAGGACAGAAAAGACTTGACGAAATTCAACAGGCTGGTGGTCAAGGTGGGCTCAAGCTCCGTTGCCTACAACAACGGCAGGCCCAATCTCTCCAGCCTGGAATCGCTGGTCCGGGAACTTTCCGACCTGCACAACAGGGGAATGGAGGTCATCCTGGTAACATCCGGGGCCATCGGGATCGGGCTGAACCGCCTTGGGTTTTCAAGGCCCCCGAAAAACATCCCGGAAAAGCAGGCCGCTGCCGCCGTGGGGCAGGGCCTGCTGATGCACATTTACGAAAAGCTGTTTGCGGAATACGGGGTCACGGTGGCCCAGGTCCTTCTGACCAGGGAGGATTTTTCGAACCGGCAAAGGTTCCTGAACGCCCGGAACACCCTGTATACCCTGCTGGGACTGGGAGTAATCCCGATTATAAATGAAAACGATACTGTGGCGGTGGACGAAATAAGGCTTGGGGACAACGACAACCTGGCCGCGTTGGTCGGGGGGCTGGCGGACGCCGAGGTGCTTGTTCTGCTTTCCGATGTAGACGGGCTGTATTCCGGGGACCCCCGGTCTGTTGCCGACGCCAGGCTGATCCCTGAGGTATGGGAAATCACCGAGGAAATGGAAAAGTTCGCCGGGGGTGCGGGCAGCAGCCTCGGCACCGGGGGAATGTCCACCAAGCTGCAGGCGGCCAGGATAGCCATGCACTCCGGCTTTGTAATGGTCCTGGCCAGTGCTTCCGAGAAGGACGTGGTCCGCAGGATCATGGCCGGTGAAGGGATCGGAACCGTTTTCTGGCCCCAGGGCAAGCTGGAGAACAAAAAGAGGTGGATCGCCTACGGTTCGGCGGTCCAGGGCAGGATAGTGGTGGACGAGGGCGCAGCCAAAGCCCTCCTGCACAATGGAAAAAGCCTTCTCCCCTCAGGCATCACAGGGGTGGAGGGCGGCTTTGAAGTGGGAAATACGGTTTCGGTGGTGGACCCCCAGGGAAGGGAAATAGCAAGGGGCATCGTCAATTACGCCGCCCGGGACATTGAAAGAATAAAGGGAATTCATTCCCGCGAAATCAAAGAAATACTGGGACACCAGGATTACGACGAGGTCATTCACCGGAACAATCTGGTTTCCAGCCTTTAAATTCGAGGAGGTGGAAGGATGTTCGAACAGGAAATCAGGCTAAAGGCCCAGAAGGCCGGGCAGGCGGCCAGGGTGCTGGCCGGCCTTTCCGCTGATGAAAAAAACAATGCCCTGGCCTGCATGGCCGATGCCCTGGCCAAGGAAACCCCGGCCATTCTTGAAGCCAACCGGGAGGACGTCCAGGCCGGACGCGACAAGGGGCTGTCCAGGGCCCTCATAGACAGGCTGTTGCTGACCCCGGAACGGATACAGGACATGGCTCTGGGCCTCAGGGAGGTGGCCGGTCTCCCGGACCCGGTGGGGGAGGTTGACTCCATGTGGCTGAGGCCCAACGGCCTTCAGGTCGGCAGGGTGAGGGTGCCTTTGGGGGTGATCGGCATAATTTACGAGGCCAGGCCCAATGTCACCGTGGACGCCGCCGGGCTTTGCCTCAAGGCCGGGAACGCAGTCCTCCTGCGCGGCGGGTCCGAGGCCATAAACTCCAACAAGATTATAACGGAGGTCATTGCCGCTGCTTCGGCCCGGGCGGGGGTTCCTGACGGGGCCATCCAGCTGGTGGAAAGCACCGACCGGGCCGCCGTATACGCCATGCTTAAAATGAACGGGCTTATCGACGTGATCATTCCCAGGGGGGGGGCCGGCCTTATCCAGACGGTGGTCCAGAATGCTACGGTGCCTGTAATTGAAACCGGGGTGGGAAACTGCCACGTCTACGTCGACGACCGGGCCGACCTCGAAATGGCCGGCGATATCGTGGTGAATGCCAAATGCCAGCGTCCGGGGGTCTGCAATGCCATGGAGACGCTGCTGGTGCACAGCGGCGTGGCCGCAGAGTTTTTACCCCGGATACTGGAAAGGCTCAGGGATTTGGGGGTTGAAATCAGGGGGGATGAACGGGTCAGGGCGCTGGTCAACTGGGTCAAGGAGGCCGTGGAGGAGGACTGGGCGACCGAATACCTCGACCTGATCCTGGCGGTTAAGGTGGTGGACGGCCTGGAGGAGGCCGTGGATCACATTCACAGGTACGGGACCAAGCATTCGGAGGCGATAATCACCAGGGATTATAACCGGGCCAGGCGTTTCCTGAAGGAGGTGGACGCCGCCGCGGTGTACGTCAACGCTTCTACCAGGTTTACCGACGGTTACCAGTTCGGCTTTGGCGCCGAGATAGGGATCTCCACCCAGAAACTGCACGCCCGCGGGCCGATGGGGCTGAAGGAGCTGACCACGTATAAGTACGTGGTTTACGGCAGCGGCCAGGTAAGGTCATAACTGCAAATAAATACAATACAAGAGACAGGCACGTCCTTGAATATAATATTTACGGGTGCTGTCGATGGATGTCTGCTTCAACTGCGGGTGCAGCCTGGAGGGCGAAATCACGGGGCAGTACGGGGACCTTGAGGGCCGGCTCTGCATCAGGTGCCTGGTCAGCCTGCTGGGTCTGCCTGCCGGGAAGGACCAATAGAGGGACACGGCGGTATGGCATCTCCGCCCCCGGTCAGGCGAGGTTCTTATCCCCGAAGGTTGCCTCCCCGGGGGCCGGTCCGGAATACTGGCGGGCTCCCGAAACAGGGCCCACCGTTTTGCGGTCCAAAGACCTTTTGCAGGGCAGCGAGATGGTGAAGGACGTTCCTTTTCCGGTCTTGCTGTCGACGCTTATTCTACCCCCGTGCTTGTTTACTATCTGGTAGCAGATGCTGAGGCCGAGGCCGGTTCCCTTGTCCTTGGTGGTGAAGAAGGGAGTTCCCGCCATCAGCTTTTCCTCCGGGGTCATACCCTTTCCGTTGTCGGAAATGGTGACGGCCATTTCGTCCTTTTCGCCGCTCAGGACGGTACGTATGGTCAGGCGCGGCTTTTCCAGCCCGTTCATGGCCTCAACGGAGTTGTTGACCATGTTCAAAATCACCTGCCTGATCTGGGAATCGTCAACCAATACAGGCTTTTCCTCGGCCGAAAGGTCGATGGTTAAATCAACTCCCTGCCTGAACAGGTGACTTTCAAGCATCAGTTTTATCGACTGGACCAGCTTGTTTACGGAAATTTCCTTGAAGGCGGGGGGGCGGGGCCTGGCAAAGGACAGGAAGTCGCTGACCACCTTGTTGACTTCGTTGGCGGTGTTTTCGATCAAGCATGCGTATTTCCTCAGGTTTTCGTCCTTGACCCTGGAGGCGATAATCTGGCTGAACCCCTTGATCGTTGTCAGGGGGTTTTTAATCTCGTGCACAACCCCGGCCGCCATTTCGCCCAGCAGGGCCAATTTTTCCCGCTGCTGAAGCCTCTCCTGCTCTTTTTTTAAGGCGGTAACGTCGGAAGCCATCACAATGCCCCCGATGACCTCGCCGTCCAGGTCGGTAATAGGGGTTGAATGGATGACCAGTTCCTTTTTGTTGCCCTTGGCCGTAATCATGGACGCCTCGCCGGGGGCCTCCCCGGGCAGGAATTCTGATGAATTTTCACGGTTAATCCCGACCAGGCCGAACAGGTCCTCAAGGCTTTTGCCCAGGACATCCCCGGATCCCATTTCGAACGTGGACTCAAAGGCCCTGTTGCACATGATTATCCTCTTGCTTTTATCTACCATAATCACAATATTGCTCAAAGAGTTCAGGATAGCCCTGGTTTGAAGCTGAAGGCTCTCCAGTTGCTGTTCTTTTTTGGCCTCTGTGAACAGCACCAGGGCTCCGCCGCCTTCCAGCCTCTGGGCGTCGATCCTTATTTTCAGGGGGCCTCCTTGGCTTTTAATGGTTTTTAATTTATTCTTAATAGAGGTGCTGGCTTTATCCAGCTGCCTGACGATTGAGTTCCCGTTCTCCCGGCCGCAAAGCTTTGCTGCCAGTTGGTCGGCATGCAGGCCGGTCATTTCTTCTTCTCTCAATCCCGACAGTTCCAGGGCCTTCCGGTTGACAAAGGACACCCTTAAATCGGAGTCGTAGGTGATCAGTCCGATGGGCAACCCGTTCAGTATGCCGGCCATGTACCTGCCAACATACTCCAATTTTTCGTGGGGATAGGTGACTGCGCTTACAAAAATGCCCCTGAACAGGTAATAATAATAGGTTATTTTCAGAATGTGGCCAAGGACCATGTAAAATGACGTTATTGAATCAAAAAATATGAAGCAGACCTCGGCCGGTACGGCAATCAGCAGGGCCAGGAAAATGTACCTGTACGTCAGGATGTCCCGGCTGTTTACTTTGTTCTTAAGCTTGTAGAGGCTGTACAGAAACATCGAGATGATTACGTACTCCATGGCGATCTTGGCCGGCGTGAGGCCCTGTTCGGTCAGGAGCACCGGCATCAGGCCGGGAAAGTGCAGAACGCTGAGCGAGGAGCCCGCGGCCAGGGCGGTGGAAAAGAGAAGGCCGGTCCATTTGTTGATTCTCGGGCGGAACAGGTTCATGGAGCATATCAGCAGCACCCCGGCTTCGGTAAACCTGCCCAGCACCCAGAGCCTCGCGGCCAGGTCTAAATAGCCCGGGGGGTAAAATTTCAGGCCCGGAAAGTAGAAGGTGTGAAATGCGTCAAAAACGGCTACCATCAGGAAGCCGAAACCGATCAGGTGATTGATCGGGGGGTTGCGGTGATAATTGTGCCACACGGTGAGGAAGGACGAAAGTGCGATGAAAACGCAACCCAGTTCCAGGGCGGTATGATAAAAACCGGTGTATTCGCTCCACAGGCCGGGGGATGTAATCGCGGCCAGCATAAAAGCTGCCAGCAGAATGAGCGTCCAGTGCGCGAATATGTTTTTAAGCGGTTTTTCGCTGTTCTGGATGGTTAAGCTGTGAAAAGACATGGC
Organism: Desulfovirgula sp.; assembly: GCA_020725625.1. Classification (GTDB taxonomy): domain Bacteria; phylum Bacillota; class Desulfotomaculia; order Desulfotomaculales; family Desulfocucumaceae; genus JAILZP01. Next base: position 23,289 of record DYET01000032.1, read on the forward strand.
GATAACCGTCACGGCCCCAAAACTGTTTTGACAACCTTGTATATGATACCACATCCCACAAAGGTTGTCTAAAAATATATGTCATAAAATGCGTTATGGGATAAAAAATTCTACTATCCAGGGCACTACATAAAAAGAATTGTCAGAGAAGCACTCATTCCGGGCATTAAACGGGAGGTGTCGCCTTATGCCGGATCTGTGGACCCACATCATCTGCGGCCGGGAAGTCCTGGGGCTGGTTGAGGAAGGTTTCGCGAAAACGGCCCGGGAGGACAGAAACCTGTATTTCCTCGGCTGCCAAGGGCCTGACCTGTTTTTTTACCACAACTTCTGGCCCTGGGACGGGGACGGCCGGGTGTTTTCCCTGGCCAACAAGATTCACCACGAGAAATGCGGCCTTTTTTTGAGGGAGTCGCTTAAATTTGCCAGAATCAATCCGGGCCCCAGGATCGTTGTATATCTGATGGGCTTTATCTGCCACTGGTGCCTGGACCGGATAACCCACCCCTATATAAATTACATCTCGGGCATATACCGGGAGGGCATGGACGATACCAGAAAGCTGATCAACAATCACAAGCGGGTGGAAGCCGCCATCGACGTTCTGATGGGGCAGAGAGTGCTCAATCTCAAGGTTTGGAAGACTCCGGCGCACAAGCAGATAGAAGTGGGGGACAGCCTGCCCGGCGAGGTGGAGGCTTTTTACCGGTACATTCTGCCCCGGATTTATGAAGACAGGTACGAGGAACTGAAGGACGACGATTTTATCAACTGTTCATACCGCCAGATGATCAGCGCCCTCAAGGTGCTTTACGACCCGTTGGGGATCAAGAGGTTCCTGGCTGCCGCATACGACTTTTTCAGCAGGGACGTTCTCAACCTGCGGTATTACTTCTACAAGTCCCCGGAAAGGAGCTGGAGGACGTACCTGAACGAAGAAAAAAGGCCCTGGTGCCATCCGGTGGACGCCGGCGAGGTATACACCGACAGCTTTACGGACCTGTTCGTCCTAGCGGTTGAGGAGTCAGCGGAGATAATCGGCCTGTCGCTGAAGTTCCTCCGGGGTGAGGCGGGCGAGGCCGAAGTGATGGAAAAATTCGAGGATATCTCGTACTCCACCGGGAAGCCGGAATCGGACCGTAGGCCCATGAGATACTTCAAGCCGCTGCTGGAGTGAGCAGGGTGCAGGCCTGCGGCCCGGCTGCCCACGTCCGGCAACTGCCCGCTGTTTACTGTTCCATTTCAAAAATTAAAGGAGGAAAAGGGGGCGGGGGGGAGAATACCAATGTTGTAGGTTTTCGATCAGGCCCGTACCTTTGGCGCCCGGCCGTTATTTTTTGTCCCGCCCGGGACAGCCGGTTTTCTTGAGTTCAGTCCGGAGGATTGATTTATTATGGCTGCTTTATTAAAGGCCGCCAATATCAGCGTGGTCAGACAGAAGAAGGAAATTTTGAGACTGGAGGAAATCAGCCTGCAAAGGGGGGAGATAATTTCGGTGCTGGGGCCCAACGGCGCCGGAAAGAGCACCCTGCTGCTGGTTCTCGCCCTGTTGGAACCTCCTTCCGCCGGCGAAATCTTCTTTAGGGGCCAAAAGGTAACCGCAAGAAACGCGCTTTCCTTCAGGCGGCGAATGGCCGTGGTTTTCCAGGAACCCCTTCTTTTGAATACCACGGTTTACAACAACGTGGCCCAGGGTCTGAAGTTCAGGGGTGTGTCCCGGCAGGAAACAAACCGGAGGGTGGATTACTGGCTTGAAAAAATGGGCATCTTCCACCTGGCCGGACGGACCAACAGGTTTTTGTCGGGCGGCGAGGCCCAGCGGGTGAATCTGGCCAGGGCCCTGGTGTTGCAGCCGGAGGTGCTTTTTCTGGATGAGCCTTTCAACGCCCTGGATTTTCCAACCAGGCTGGATTTAATCAAGGAGATAAGCTGTATAGTCAAGGAATGCGGGATAACCACCTTTTTTGTCACCCACAACTATTCCGAAATCCCCTTTTTTGGCGGTGGCGTCCTGGCCCTGAACGGGGGCAGGGCAGTCTACCGGGGTTCCGCGGAAAACCTATTCGAAGGCGGCCAGGCGGATTTAATCGGCAGGATATGGGGGAAAAAGCCGGAAGCTGTGGAAATAAACACTAATTTTAAACAGAAGGGGGTATTATGGTGACCGATTTGAGGCCATTTTACGAGGAAAGGGCCAAAAGGGTGGTGGCTGCCCTGAATAAAAACCTTTTTGAGGGCCTTTACGCACCCACCGGGGAACAGGCAGTTGAGGAGATATTGAAGAGAGTGCCTGCAGGGGCCACGGTGGGAGTGGGAGGTTCTCTTACCTTAAGGCAGATCGGTGCCGTAGAAGCCCTTAAAAGGAAGGGCCACGTGGTGTATGACCACTGGCAGGAAGGCCTTGACCCGGCCGAGGTGGACAGGGTCCGCCGGAGCCAGTTGACCTCGGATGTTTTTATTTCCGGGTGCAATGCCGTCACCGCCGAGGGGCACCTGGTGAATACCGACGGTTCGGGAAACAGGGTGGCGGCCATGACCTTCGGTCCCAAAAAAGTAATCGTAGTGGCAGGCGTCAACAAAATCGTCAAGGACCAGGAGGCCGCCCTGGCCAGGATTAAGAATGAAGCTGCCCCGCTTAATTTTTACCGGCTCAATTTGCCCACTCCGTGCACCAAGATAACCCTCTGCACCGATTGCGCGCCCCCGGCGAGGTTCTGCCGGGTGACCGCCGTAACCGAGGCCAGGCCCGCCGGCATTCCTGAATTTACGGTGATTATCGTGGGAGAAAGCCTAGGGCTTTAACCGACGGCGGAAGGGTCCGGGGAAGCTGCCCGGATCTGCCGTCTTAAAGTCCCGGGCGACACAGGCCAAGGTGCTTTGGAAGAGTGGTTGCCCATACCGCTAATGGCCAGCTCCGGCAACTATTTTTAGTAGAGGCCTTCTTCGTTAGAAGAAGGCCTCTATGTCATGAGCCCGTGATGACCTGCGCTACAGCCGCTACGCGTACCTGCGCAGCCCCTAACGACCTTTCGGCCGCTAAGAACCGTTACGACACCCGCAGTGACCTTCGCTTGACTGCCATGGATATCTTGGAAGCCTGCAATGATCTTCCGACCATTGCAGACCTCTAGGCCGACATCCGTGACAATCTTAGCTCGACCGATAAACATCCCTTACGACCGCATGGCAGTCGTTCCAGACTGCAATACAGCCTGCCGGAACATTCACCAGTCTTCCCGCCGACTGCTGCCGAGCCTCTTAGACCCGGCAGCAATCTTTGGCCGACCGGTACGGAGCCCTTGGGACCCCGTACCGGTCTGGGCTCGGCCACCACGAACCCGTGCTAATATTATGCTCACTTTCCGCCGCGTTATTTATCTCTGTCGGATTATTTTTTTCAGTGATGTTTGCTGAGGTAGCAGGTGTTGCCGGAGGGACAGCCCGGCGGCCGGTCGCCCGGATCTGGTTCCGGCCGCAAGCTTCCCGCCGGTAGCCCTGGACTTTGACAATGTCATAAAGGGGTAGATTTTCTGAGAAAATTTTGCAATAATAAAAAAAATTGATATTGAATATTAGCTGCATTTTTCATCGAAGAAGGTTAATGCCATGCCTGATAATATCAAAATAGATATTTCCAGGGATAAAATGACGGCCACGATAAAGGTCTTGGGTCCAGATCCGCCTGCCAGGGAGGAAATAATCGAAGCCCTGAAACAAAAAGGGGTTGTTCACGGTATCCTGGAGAATGTGGTGGATTACTGCTCTACAGTCGTACCGAACGAAGCTACGGTTGTCGCCAGGGGGGATTCTCCCGTTCCCGGTCGGAACGGATGGGTCGACCTGCTTTGGGAGAAGCAGGAAGATCCCGAAATCAGCCTCGACGAGGCAAAAACCGTAGACTACAGGGAAACCAGCAAGCTGGTTTCGGTCAACGAAGGAATCCAGCTGGCCCAGAAATACCCCCCGGTTAAGGGTGAACCGGGGAAAGGCGTGACCGGGGAAATAATTTTCCCCCCCGATCCCAAGGAGGCCAGAATTATGGCCGGCAGGGGTGTAAGGCTTGATTACGGGGAGGACAAGGCCTATTCAACCATCCAGGGCAGGCCGGTGGCCAAAAAGGCCGGCACCACCGTAATGATTACAGTTGAACCCTCCTATACCGTGGTCGGGGACGTCAACCTGAAAACGGGGAATATACGGTTCAAGGGGGATGTCACCGTTACCGGAAACATTACCGAAACCATGACCCTGGAGGCGTCGGGCAACGTCCGGGTCAACGGGATAGTCACCGGTGCCAACGTTTTCTGCGGGGAGAGCCTGCTGGTGCAAAGAAATGTGATCAGCAGCAATATAACGGCGGGAATGGGGGCTGTGGAATGCGGAAAGATAAAATATCTCATCCAGGACCTGTACTCGGAACTGAAAAGCCTAGTTGAATTGATGGATCAAATCAGGGACAAGCTGGCCAACATTGAAAGGCTGTCCTTTGCCCAGTTGGTCAACGGATTGATTGAGAACCGGTTCAAAAACATCCGCCAGTACGCCAAGCAGCTGCAGAACACTAAGACCTTCAACCTTCCCTTCGAGGTCTCCGACGCCCTGGATTCAATCAAGATCATTACCGGGATCCAGTTCACGCAGGAGGACTTCAAGGAATTGATGCATAACCTTGGCGAGGCCGTAAGGGTCATGAATTCGCAGGAGTCGGAAAAAGCCAGGGTTATTGTGAAGGCGGTCCACGGATCCAGCATCAAGTGTTCCGGGGAGGTCGTGGTTACCGGTAAGGGCTGCGTCAACACGACCATCTATGCCGGAGGAGACGTCAAGATTACCGGTCCGTTCAAGGGTGGAGAAATTTTCAGCGAGGGAAATGTCGAGATTGATGAACTGGGCAGCAACCTGGGAGCTCCGCCTCTGGTCAGGGTCAAATCCAAGAATTTCGTCAAGGTTAAACGGACCCTGCCCGGGAGTATAATCCAAATCGGATCGAACCGCGTAAACATCACCAGGGAATTGACTGCAGCCAGGTTTAAGCTGAGCAATGACGGAGAGACAATAGAAATAATTTAGCGGGTTACCCTCCAGGCAGCGGAGGGATTTTTTTGTATGCCGGAGACAGGGGCCTTGCCCCGGAGAAGGATGTTCCGCCCGCGGTGTAGAAGTTATAATAAATTTCTTGCTGCTTCGGGAGGTTGTATGGAGAGCATTGAGTCCTTGTTGAAGTCATGGCGGAATATCGCCTACAACCAGTTCCTCGGCTATAAAATTATAAGCTACGGCGAGGGCAGGTGCATCGTCGAGCTGCCCGTCACCCCAAATATTATCGGCCCCTATAACGTGGTGCACGCCGGAGTTTACTACACCATGTGCGAGATTGCCACCTTTATCGCCGCGATAACCGCCATCCCCGAAGATAAGGTGGCAGTTACCGCCGACATTAACATCTCGGTGATGAAATCGGTGTCGGAGGGGAAATTGCTGGTTGAGGCCTGGGTGCTCAAGCTGGGCAAGAGGACCTGCTTCATGGAGGCCCGGATCACCGATGACAGCGGCCAGCCGGTGGCTGCGGCCAGGGCCAGCAAGATGATCATCTCGAGGCCTCCGCGGTCCTGAGCTTTCATGGAACCACCGGCCCCCGGCAGAGCGGCGCTGTCATACAGGAAAAAGGCTGGGTTTCCGCCCTGACGGGCAGGGTCGGGACAGCTTCACGACCCTGTCCGTTTTTGAAGAGTGTTCCAAATCAGTACCAGGCAGACCTGAACCACCCTCTGCCTGAGTTCGGATCCCTCGCCCCACAGCGTAAGTTCCCTGGACAGGATTACATCTCCGATGGAGGTGGCAATGGTTATGCTGCCGCCGCCGGCAGGGTAGATCCCTCCCCCGTTCCCGGTGATGGCAATGCCGATGTCCGACCCTGCCAATTCCCGTATCTTTTGGGCCAGGATTTCGGCCGCGTCTTTACCAAAGTCCTGCTCGAACCCGAAAAACTTGCCCATGCGGTGGAGATCGGCCACCAGGCCCAGTTTAAAAGACCGTGACCCATTGGGGAAAGAAGTGATCAGGTGCGAAAGGCAGCCGCCGGAACAGGTTTCGGCTGCGGCCAGGGTTAATCCCCCGGTGGCCAAAATATTGCCCACCACTTCCGGCAGGGTTTCATCGTCCGTCCCGTATATGTACCGGCCGAGAAGTTCCCTTACCCGGCGTTCCACCCCGCCGATCATGACTTCCGCCCGGTCGGGGCCGGACGCCTTGGCAGTAATGCGCAGGTGCACCTCGGAAAACTTTGCCGTGGGGGCGAGGGTCGGATTTTTGCTGCGGAGAAGCGTTCCCAGGGTTTCATCCACCTTGCTTTCACCTATGCCGCAGAGTTTCAAAACCCTTGACTTGATTACGGAGACGTCCGGGCCCAGTCTTCTCCTGAGCAGGGGTACCACCTGGCGGTCCACCATCGTCTTGAATTCGCCGGGGGGACCCGGTAACAGTATGTACAATATGGAACCGTGGTCCAGGGCCAGCCCGGGAGCGGTTCCCACAGGGTTGTCCAGGACAATCCCTCCCGGGGGGGCGAGGGCCTGCTTGAGGTTGTTCCGGGGCATTTCAATGCCCCTGGACCGGAAGAAGCGCTCGGTGATCAGGCGGGCCTCGGGGTTTTCCTCCAGGGGCAGCCCAAGGGCTTCGGCCAGGGCCTCCCTGCTGACGTCGTCCTCGGTGGGACCCAGGCCGCCCCCGATAATTACCAGGTCGGCCCTGGCCGAAGCCTGAACGATGGCCTCCACGAGCCTTTTTCTGTTATCTCCCACAGTGACTTGAAAATAGAGGTCGACTCCAAGGGCGGCCAGAGTCTGCTGCAGGTACTGGGCGTTGGTGTTCAGCGCCTGCCCGAGGATCAGTTCGGTTCCGGTAAATATGATTTCCGACTTCAATCCCTTCACCTCTTTCGGCTTTTAAGGCTTAACAAGGTTATTATACACCGGCGGCCCGTCTTTGTTCAGGCAGGTATTCGGATCCTTTTATAATTTGTCTATGGGGAGGACAAAAATTATCTTGTGGTTGGGGTGAACTATATGTATAATAGTTCACAAATAGACACAAATACATAAGAAATGTAGTGACAAGGAGAGAGGCGCTTATGTTTTTGGAGAGTTCGCCTGTAACATCATGGAGCGGGGAAATAAAAAGGCCCCAGGTGCATCCCACCGCCTACATACATCACTCTGCGGTGCTGATTGGCGACGTGAGGGTCGGAAAAAACGTGATTATTTGTCCCGGCGCAGTGCTGCGGGCGGATGAAGGGTCGCCCATCATCATAGGTGAGGAATCGAACATTCAGGACCGGGTAGTCATGCACGGCTTAAAGGGAGGTTCCATCGAGGTGGGCCGGGGATGCAGCATCGCCCATGGTGCGGTGATTCACGGCCCCTGCGTCCTGGGCGGGGAAACCTTTGTCGGTTTTAACGCGGTGGTGCACAACGCGCGGCTGGGAAGCGGCTGTTTCGTCTCCCATTGCGCGCTGGTGATCAATGTCGAACTCGCCGAGTCAACCTTGGTTCCGCCGGGAAGGGTGATCCAGTTCCAGGAGGAGGTTGAGGGGCTGTCGGCCGTCGGCCCCGGGGAAAAGGAATTCAGCCTCAAGGTTCTCAGTGTCAACGAGGAGCTTCGCCGGGGTTACAAAAATATTCACCACCTGGAAATTCACCAGCACGACCACAGGCCGAGGATTAAGAGGCCGGGCAGGGGATCAGCCCCCGGGAAGGAAGCCGTAACCCTGGGTTAATTTAAAAAAAGCCGGAGTTTGACCCTCCGGCTTTTTAGTTGGGTTCCCGCCCGCAGCAGGAACCCGGGGTGCATTCCTTTTCCCCAGGACTGCTGCCGCAGCAGGGGCCGGCTGAATCGGACCCGGCCGGCCTGCCCACCGAACTCGGCAGGAACGGGGCTGAAATGAGTTTCTTCAAATCCTGACCTCCGCAACCCGGACAGCGGACATCCTTCTCCCCCTGGCCTACCAGGACCAGTGTTTCAAACACCTTTCCGCAACCGGCACACCTGTACTCGAAAATAGGCAAAACCTACACCTCCCTTTAATTTAACAGTGCCCGTTATTTTTTCCCCGTTCGGGCCGCAAAAACCTTTTCTGGAATGAAACCCGGACCGGTTACACGGGTTTTTCCCGCCCCACCACGATAAGTGCATCGGCCGCCTTGACACCGTCCGGGTAAACCATCAAGGGATTTATGTCCAGTTCCTCGATGCTGTCCCGGTAGTCGGAAACCAGGTTGGAGACCTTCAAAATCACGTCCACGATGGATTCGACGTCCGCCGGGGGCCTGCCGCGAACGCCCCGCAGCAGGGCGCTGCCCTTTATTTCCTCCACCATGTCACGGGCGTCCCCCGGGCTTACCGGCGCCACCCGGAATGATACGTCCTTTAGGACCTCAACAAATATTCCCCCAAGGCCGAACATGATTACCGGGCCGAAAACCGGGTCCCTGGATACTCCGACGATCACCTCCGTACCTTCGGGCAGCATTTCCTGGACCAGCACCCCGTTTATACGGGCGTCGGGCTTATAAGCCCTGGCGTTGGCGACGATTTCGCCGAAGGCCGATCGAACCTCTCCCTCATCCCTTAGATTCAGTTTCAGCGCCCCGGCATCGGTTTTATGGGCGATGTCGGGGGAATCCACCTTCAGCACCACCGGGTAGCCGATTTGTCCGGCCTTTTCCACCGCTTCATCGGCCGAGGCCGCAAGGGCTTCCCGGGTGACGGGGATGCCGTATTTTTCGAGAACTGTCTTGGATCTGCTCTCGCTTAAGGTTTCTCCCGGCTGCAGAAGGCCGCTCAGGTCCGGTTTCGGCGATTTTGACGGCCGCACCCGGTACTCGGGACGCTTTCTTTTTTTCAGCGTTTCGCTGTACTCGGCCAGGATGGAAATGGCCTTAATGGCGATTACGGTGTTTGGGTTGGTGGGTACGCCGGCCTTAAGGATTTCCAGAATCGCGGGGTCCATCCCGGCTCCGGGAAAGACAAAGGGCGAAAGTAGCACAAATTTGTCGGTGCTTCTGTATATGTCGATGAATTCCTGGATTATGGGGTGGCCGGGTGCCGTGAAGGGAAGGTTGATGTTGCAGATGACGATGTCCACCTCCGGGTCCTCGCAGACCGCCCTCAGGCTGTCCACCACGATCCCGGGCCTGGTCATGACGGCGGCTGTCAGGTCAACCGGGTTCCGGGAGGAGGCGAAGAAGGGCAGTACCCTGTCCATCTTCTCCCGGGTTTCCGCCCGCAGGGGAATGACGTTCAGCCCCAGGGATTCGCAGAGGTCGGCCATGGTCACCCCGGCCCCGCCCGAGGTGGCGATGATGGCGGTATTCTTTCCCCGGGGCATCTTTCCGGTCTGAAAAAGGGGAGTAAAGGCGATCAGTTCGGTGTAGTCGTCTATCCTGATAATGCCGGTTTGTTTGAAGAAGGCGTCGTAGACCCGGTCTGATCCGGCCAAGGACCCGGTGTGTGAGGCGGCCGCCCGGCTGCCCGCCACGGTGCGGCCGACCTTCAGGATCAGGACGGGCTTTTCGGCCTCCAGGGCCTCCTCGGCCACCCGGCGCAGTTTGTCGCCATCCTTGGCGCCTTCCAGGTACCCCCCGATTAGTTTGGTTTTGTCGTCGTACACCATGTATTCAACGAAGTCGGCAAATTCGAGGTCGGCCTCGTTGCCTACGCTTACAAAATAATTGAACCCTACTCCCCTGTGCAGGGAGGAGGCGTAGATAATTGCGCCGAAGGCCCCGCTCTGGGTGACAAACCCGAGCACCTTTTCTTCAGCCGTTTCCGGAAGGTCCACAATAAATGCAAAGGAGGCCATGACCCCATTGGTGGTGTTGACCAGCCCCAGGCAGTTGGGCCCCAGGATGCGCAGGCCCGACTTCCTGGCCAGCTCCGTAATCCGCCTCTGTTCGGCGAGGCCGTCGTCTCCCACCTCGGCGAAGCCGGAACTGAAGATCACCGCCGCCTTGACCCCTTTGGCCACGCACTCTTCCAGGGCCTGGTAGACCTTGCCTGCAACCACGCTGACCACAGCCAGGTCGACCTCACCGGGGACGTCCAGAACGGAAGGATAGCATTTCAAGCCGTTGATGCTTTCGTGGGAGGGGTTTACAGGATATACTTTACCCCTGTAGCCTTTTGACTGAAGGGCGTTTACCGGCCTGCCCCCGGGCTTTACATAGTTTTGAGAGGCCCCGATTATGGCGATGGATTTTGGGTTGAAGAACGGTTCCAGATCACTGACTGGATTGTGCGTCCGGCTCATTTTTGAATATACCACCTCGTACCGTCGTTTGTTTTTCTGGCAAAAGTTCACCGTTTACCTAAAATAGTATATTCCAGATACAGGTTGCGGTCAAATTTCATTTTTTCATTTTAGAGAAGGATATTTTATGAAATTTTATGTAAAGTTTTCCCGGCTGAAATATTCTGGTTTAAGTTATTTAACATTTAATAATTTACAGGACCGGCTAACCCTTGACAGGTTGCCGGCCTGGGTCTCTGGGCGCTGACAGGATGCCTTGTACCTGCCGGATCTTCTACGGGAGGCCATTTTTTTCCTGAACCTTGCCGTAAGAGGCTGTTTTCTGTAAAATATAACAGTAATACACAGGCGGATATTTAACAAGAAAACGAACGGAGTCATGCAAAATGAGAAGGATGAAGACGATATACCAGAAGCTGGAAAGCATATTCCCCAAATATTACCAGTACATCAACAACCCCACCTGTTACGGGCTGACCCCCGCGGAGGTCTACCTCCTGCAGATACTGCGCAAGAAGGGGGGATGCTCAGTGACGGCCCTGGCTCCCATGCTCGGGGTGACTCCGGGCACCGTTACCAACCTCACCGACCGGCTCAACAACAAGGGCTACGTGGTGCGGGAAAGGGGCGAGGAGGACCGCAGGGTGGTCCAGATCATACCCACTGAAGAGGGGCTTAAGCTGGTGGACAAAATCAATGAGGACAGGATAGCTATGCTGGCGAGGGTGTTCGGAAAGCTGGACGACCGGTCCATCGACGACCTGGTCCGGATGCTTGAGGATATCGACCAGTGTTTTTCCGAATACAGGCAGGAAACAAAAACGAAGGCTGACCGGCCGTAAGGCCCGGGAACCGGTGAAGCGGCCGGTCCCGGCCGGTCTCCGGCGGGCTTGCGGGAGACGTATACTCTAAAACAGTGTCCGCAACAGGTGGATGCAGAGATAAACCGCTGCGGCGATGAAAAATGTAATCGGCAGGGTAATCAGCCAGGCAGCTACAATTTTTTGGGCCGTCCCCCACTTTACCTGGTAGAACCTTTTGGCGGCCCCCACGCCCATGATGGATGAGGAAATGACGTGGGTGGTGCTGACCGGAAGTTTAAGGATAGTCGCCGCCAGGATCACCACCGTCGAGGTTAAGTCGGCCGAGAAGCCGTTTGCAGGCTCTATTTTGATAATCCTGGTCCCCACAGTCTTTATGATCCTCCACCCGCCCACCGATGTTCCCAGGGCCATGGCCACGGCGCAGGACACTTTCACCCAGTAAGGAATATCCAGGCTGTGTTGAAAACCTCCGGCTATAAGGGCGAAGGTAATTATGCCCATGGATTTCTGGGCGTCGTTGGTGCCGTGGCTGAAGGCCTGCCAGGCGGCCGTGAACACCTGAAGGGTTCGAAAGCGCCTGTTTATTTTCATGGGGTGGGCCTTGCGAAACAGCAGCTTAATCAGGCTCATGACCGTATAGCCGATGATGAAGGCGATAATTGGCGAAAAGATCAGGGACTGCAGGATTACCAGGAAGCCGGAGAAGTTTACCGCCTTCAAGCCGGCAGCGGCCACAACCCCCCCGGTCAAAGAACCGATCAGGGCGTGGGATGAGCTGCTGGGAATGCCGTAATACCAGGTTATGAGGTTCCAGGCGATGGCCGCAATCAATGCAGCCGTGACGATGTACAGGCCGTTGCCCAGGCTGAACGGGTCTGCTATTTTGCCCCCGATGGTCTTGGCCACCCCCGTGAAGGTGAGGGCTCCCAGCAGGTTCATTATCGAGGCCAGGGCGATGGCCGTCCTTGGCGTCAGGGCCTTGGTGGACAGCGAAGTAGCTATTGAATTGGCGGTATCGTGAAAGCCGTTTATAAAATCAAAGGAAAGGGCCAGCACCACCACCAGCGCCGTGAGTGCCAGAGTCGGATCGTCCATTTTTTAAGCTCCTATGAGTTTCTCATGATTATTCCTTCCAGAATGTCAGCCACATCTTCACAGAAATCCGAAAAGGACTCCATCATGGTGTAAATTTCTTTTTTCTTCATGATTTCGATGGGGTCGGTATAGGTGGTGAACAGCGTCTTCAATCCGTCCCTGAGCAGGTCGTCCGCGGCGTTCTCCAGGTCGTTGATCCGGTGGGTGTGCTTGGTCATTTCCTTGAGCCTGTTTTGTGTCAGCAGCTCCACCGCCGAGTAAAGCTCCTGCACACAAATCTGGATGTTCCGGGTAAATAGGCGCATGTAGTCGTCGGACTCCTTGACGCCGTAAAGCACGAGGTGAGAGGCGCAGACCTCCAGGCAGTCCAGGACGTCGTCAAGCTGCAGGGTAAGCTCCATTATGTCCTCCCTTTCCAGGGGGGTGATAAAGGACTTGTTGAGTTCCAGGATGACTTCGTGGGTATATTGGTCTCCCATCTGCTCCACGGTTTTGATTTGAAGGGAGTAGTTTTCGGACTTGGTGGGGTTGTCCAGGTTCTGCATCTGATCTATGAAGGTGTTGGCGGCGAGGACTATGTTCTTGGCAATAAGCAGGAAGTACTGGTAGAAAATATTTTGTTTCTTTTTGAAAAGATCCTTTAGATTAAACATCTTTGTTTCCCCTTATATATTGTTATCCATTGTTATCCTGGCAGCTTTTTACGACCTGCCTTCCCTCTCTGCCGGTACAAAAAGCTTGATAATTCCTGGTGGGGCCTCTTCCTGGGATTTCTCGATTGGGGGCGGGTTTTTGACAAATGTCTTTATGCTAACTATTCTTGTAGATTGTAAAAATACCTGCTAAAAAAATGTTAAAGAACAGTTAAGGATTTGTTTAGAATTGACAGATTTTTATTAAGGGCGTGAAGAGAACGCCGTTTGATATATATTTGATATATAATAGATAGGGTGGTTAATTATTGAAGAAAAAAAGCTCTTTAAAGGGTGGGCGGAAAGCCGCGGCGAATCGAAAGGACTTATCCTGTCATGAATAAAAAAAATCTGATCAAGTTGAGTTTCGGCCATGCCGTCACGGATATCAACCAGGGGGCGCTGCCCATCATGCTCGCCTATCTGCAGCCGGTGTTTTCACTGACTCAACTGCAGGTCGGGATGGCCATGACGGCCTTCAACCTGACCTCGTCGGTCATCCAGCCGGCCTTCGGGATTTACAGCGACCGGCACAGGCTGGTCTGGCTGATGCCCGCCGGGTGCCTTCTGGCGGGACTGGGCATGATGCTGACCGGCTTCAGCCCCAGCTTTCATGTCCTTCTGCTGGCCATACTGGTCAGCGGCATCGGGGTGGCCGCCTTTCATCCCGAGGGTTCCAAGTTTGCCAGGTATTCCAGCGGCGCCAGAAAAGTCTCCGGCATGGCCATCTTTTCGGTGGGGGGAAACATCGGCGTGGCCCTGGGGCCGGTTTTGGCCACTTTCTTTTGTGGCCTGGCCCACCTCAAGGGGACGGTGGGGTTCTTACTGGTCAACCTGGCCATGGCTGCGGTTCTGTTGCTGTCAATGCCTGTTTTCAACAGTCTGGCGGAGGCAGCCGCGCCGAAAAACCCGGGACCGGACGAGCGCCCCGGAGAAAAAGCCTTTTCTATTCCGGGCGAGGTGGCCGTCCCGCTGATTCTGGTTCTCATTATAGTCACCCTGAGGTCATGGGTGGCGTACGGGATGATGACATTCGTACCCCAGTACTATATCCACCAGCTCAACAGCAGCGGGCTGCAGGTTACCCTGATTAACTTTCTGTTCCTGGCGGCCGGTGCAGCCGGCACCCTGGTGGGCGGACCCGCCGCCGACAGGTGGGGCATGAAGGCCGTAATCATGGTCTCCATGGCGGTGCAGGTTCCACTGCTGTACATGTTCTTATACCTGGACGGAATTTGGACCCTGGTAAGCATCACCCTGGCCGGCCTGGCCCTGGTCTCGACTTTCGCGGTTACGCTGGTTTACGGGCAGGAGCTGATGCCCGGCAGGGTGGGCTTGGCCTCGGGCCTGATTATCGGTTTCGGAGTGGGCATGGGGGGAGTAGGGACCCCCCTGATCGGGTATGTGGCCGACCTCTGGGGCTTGTTCACTGCCTTGAAAACCCTTCTCATCCTGCCGCTGATTTGTTTAATCCTCGCCGCCTTCCTGCCCCGGGACGTTGCCGCCGCCCGGGACAAGGGTTTTAAGGGCGGCGGGCTGACTTGACACCTCCGGACGGTCTTTGCTATAGATAAATTGTCTGGAGATAGGAGAAAGAATGTTAAGGTCCTTTTCTTTAGCCGAAACTGTATGCACGGCTGGATGATTTTTTTCAAGGAGGGTTGTATTTTCATGGGTGATACGGCCAACGAAAGAGAATCGCAGAAAATGGAATTTCAGGCTGAGGTCAAGCAGTTGCTCGACATCGTAATCAACTCCCTGTACACCGAAAGGGACGTTTTCATCCGGGAGCTGATTTCGAACGCCTCGGACGCGCTGGAAAAGTTTCGCCTTCTCTCCTTGATGGAAAGCGACTTCCGGGATAAGCACCTGCCGCTGGAAATAAGCATTGAAACCAGCGAGAAAGAGAAGACCCTGGTAATCGCCGATACCGGCATCGGCATGACCAGGGAGGAATTAATCGAAAACCTCGGCACCATTGCCCACTCCGGATCGAGGGAGTTCCTGAAACGCCTGGCCGAGGGGGACCGGGGGGGCGCCCAGCTGATCGGGCAGTTCGGGGTGGGGTTTTACTCGGCCTTCATGGCGGCCTCGTCCGTACGGGTGCTCACCCTCTCGTACAGGCCGGGTGCTGAAGGCTGGGAATGGACCTCAGACGGGACCGGCAGCTACACCATTTCGCCGGCCCGGGGCCTAAGCCGCGGGACCAGGATAATCGTTTTCCTGAAGGAGGATGCCGGCGAGTATGCCGACCCCTTGAGGATTAAAAGGATTATCAAGCAGTATTCCAACTTCGTTCCCTTCGACATCAAGGTAAACGGCGAGAAGGTCAACACCGTCCAGGCCATTTGGACGCGCAGCAAGAACGAAATAAAGGATGAGGAATACAACGAATTCTTCAAGTTCCTGACCAATTCCTTCACGGACCCGATGTACCGGCTGCACCTTTCTTCGGATGCGCCGATTCAGCTGAACGCCCTGTTCTTTGTACCCGCCGAGAACCCGGAGCGGTTCGGGTTCGGCCGCCTTGAGCCGGGGGTGAACCTGTACTCCCGGAAGGTTCTGATCCAGCAGAACGCCAGGGACATCCTGCCGGAATACCTCCGCTTCGTGAAGGGGGCCGTGGATTCGGAGGACCTGCCCCTGAACATTTCCCGGGAGACCGCCCAGGACAGCCGCCTGATTAAAAAAATCAGCAGGTTCCTGACCAGGCGCCTAGTCTCCTTTCTTGATGAGGAGGCTTCCAGGGATGTCGAGAGATACCGCCTTTTTTGGGAAAAGTTTTCCATGTTCATCAAGGAAGGCTGTGTCAACGACCCCGACAACCGCGACCAGCTGGCCAGGCTCCTGCGCTTCCAGTCCAGCCGGGCCGGGTCCGGGGAGGAGGTTTCCCTGGCCGAGTACGCCGGACGGATGAAGGAAAACCAAAAGGCGATATATTACCTGAACGGGCCTTCCCGGGAAATCATCGAGTCCGGCCCGTACCTGGAGGCCTTCCGGGAGAGGGACATCGAGGTCCTTTACCTGCTTGATCCGGTGGACGACTTCGTGATGACGGCCCTGCGGGAGTTCCAGGGCAAAAAACTGGTTTCGGCCGACCAGGCGGACCTGGACCTGCCGCCTGTGGAAGGTGGAAATAGTGACCGGGGGGACGCCCTCTCCCCGGAGGAAATAGGCTCCTTGGCGGCCTGGATGAGGGAAGTGCTGGGGGATACGGTGAGCGACGTGAGGGAATCCCGCCGGCTGGTGGACAGTCCGGCCATGGTGGTCAACCCGGACCAGGTCCTCACCACCAGCATGCAGCGCATCCTGCAGGCCGCCGATAAGGGGTACGGCGGGATTGGGCCCAAGGTGCTGGAGATTAACCCCAGGAGTGGCATCATTATCAAGCTGGCCAGGCTGCGGAAAGAGGGGGCCGACGGGGAGTTCCTGCGAACCTGCGTCGAGCAGCTTGCCGACAATGCCTTCCTGGCTGCCGGCCTTCCCGGCAACAGGGGGAATATGATTGACCGGATGTACAGAATTATGGAACGGGCCCTAGAGGCCGGGCCCCGGTGAACTCCGGTGTTCCGCATTGGACTTGGGGGTTGGCGGAGCCGGTGCAATACTCGATTACTTTTCCCCGTGGCCCTTTTGGCTTATAAACGGACAGCCGGTGCTGTCCCGTTTTCATTTCCCGCTCCCGGCCTCCCTCCTCCCGGCAGGGCACGCCGCCACGCACAGGCCGCACCTTTTGCCGGCACTGGCGACGAACATGTAATGGGCGCATTTTTCCTTGTTGATTACCCAGCCGGTCTGCGGCGAATATTTTCCCTCCCATTCCTCGAGGGCTCCGGAGGGGCAGCGGGAAACACACTCCCCGCAGCGGGTGCAGTAGTCGGCGGCCGTGTTGTCCCCGGGCTTTAACTCCGCGCAGGTGATTACCGACGCCAGCCTGACCCGGGCACCGGCCCGGTCCACCAGGAGGAGGTTGTTGATGCCGAAGCTCCCCAGCCCGCAGATGACGGCGGAATGCTTGTGAGAAAAATCACCCTTCAGCCTGGAATAATCGCCGATGTCGGCTTCGGGTCCTATGCCCACGCTGATAAAACCCCTGCTTTCCAGCAGCCGGGCGATCTTGTGGGCCGCCTGGGACAGGATCTGGTTGGCGGCGGCAAACTCGAGCATATACTGGTTTCTGGCGGCCGGGAGGTTGTCAAGGGCGCCGTTGTTGAGCCGGTAAGCGAAAGTGGCGACACTTTTGGCTTCCGGCAGAATGTCCTGGGGTCGGTGACCCTCCGGCGCGCCCCTGTATGCCTCGGCCGGCGCCCAACCGATCGCGTGCAGGCCAAGGCTCATGGCCATGTATTTCAGATCGCTGTTGATATCCATAAGAACCACTCCCGTCATTTGCTTGTTAATCAATTATAGCACGGGGCTGCCGGTTAAGGTGCGGCGCCTCGCCGGTTGAAGGAAGATTGTTGATGACATTACAGATTGGTTTTGTTATAATTTTCTCAATAAATACTTTGCCGGTATCGGTCCCGCTTCCTGCAACAACGGGGCGGATGGGCGCATTAACGGGGGACTGGAAGGAGGAATCACAGTGTTTGACTGGTTCAACGAGACCATTTTATGGGCATACAAGGAATCCAGGATTACCTATGCGTTCATCGTGGTTATAGTCATGGCGGGGCTCGGATCCTTCGTCGGGATATGCGCCGACCTGTTCATCAGGGCTTTTGGGCTTAATCTGGATAAGTACACCGACAGCCATATCTGAGTTGGAACCGGAAGAGCTTGCGGTAATGACCGGGCCGCCGGCATGCACGCCGGCGGCCCAGCCTTGTGCGCCCGGCACGGGTGGGTTGACCGGCCGGGTCATAAATCCAGGTTCTGGAGTGCGGCCTTTGTTCCCTTAAAGTATGTTTTACCCCTCCGAATAATTTGAGGCAGTCCGGAGGAAAATTAGGACTTGCATAGAAATCATAGCTTAACCCCGGTGCCGTGATAATAGGATTGGAACGGTTATGTCCTACCAGTATTTCGGGCCCAGGCCGCCCCGGGAGGAAGGAGGGCGGGCTGGCCGGAAACCGCCGGGCCGGTACTTCAAGCGGACAGTGAGGCTGACGATGAACAAGGACGAATCCCTAAAGAAATACAGCCTGATGGTAGCCATGGCGGCGTCCTTTCTGACTCCCTTCATGGGCAGCGCCGTGAACCTGGCAATCCCCTCCATGGGAAAGGACTTCAACGCCGGCGCACTGCTCCTGAGCTGGGTGGTTACCTGCTACCTCCTGGCTTCGGCCGCTTTTCTCGTCCCCTTTGGCCGGCTGGCGGACATTGTAGGAAGAAAAAAGATTTTCCTGCTAGGGGTGCTGACCTTCGCCCTGTCCTCTCTGCTTTGCGGTTTGGCCTGGTCCATCGAGGCGCTGATTTTGTCCAGGGTCTTCCAGGGAATTGGCAGCGCCATGATTTTCGGAACCGGAATGGCCATCCTGACCTCCGTTTTCCCGCCCCGGGAGAGGGGCAGGGTGCTGGGACTGAACGTGGCCGTGGTATACGCGGGGCTTTCCCTCGGGCCGGTGTTGGGGGGATGGATGAACCACAACCTGGGGTGGCGATCCATTTTTTATTTCAGCGTGCTGGTGGGGATTTACATCCTGTTTTTCACTGCCGCCAAATTAAAGGGGGAATGGGCCGGCGCCAGGGGGGAACGCTTCGACTTGGCCGGGGCCGTACTTTACTCCGCCGGCCTGGTGGCGTTCATGTACGGGGTCTCCTCAGTCGCCACGTCGGGGTGGGCGAAGTACGTCATGCTGTCGGGCCTGGCGGTGCTGATTATTTTTTGCCGTTATGAAGTCAGGGCGGATCAGCCCGTCCTGGAGATGAGGCTGTTCAGCAGAAACGCCACCTTTGCCTTTTCCAACCTGGCGGCACTGATTAACTACAGCGCCACTTTCGCGGTGGGCTTCATCCTTTCCCTGCACCTCCAGGTGGTGATGGGATACAATTCCCAGCTGGCGGGTCTGATCTTGCTTTCACAGCCAGTTGTCATGGCTCTGCTTTCACCCTTCGCCGGGAGGCTTTCGGACCGGGTGGAGCCCCGGGTGGTTTCTTCCTGGGGAATGGCGGTAACCACCCTGGGGCTGTTCATATTCTGCTTTATAAACCAGAAAACGCCCGTTTGGCTGTTGATGTCCAACCTGGCCCTGCTGGGTACAGGCTTTGCCTTGTTTTCCTCGCCGAACAGCAATGCGGTGATGGGTTCGGTGGAAAAGAGGTTTTACGGTGTGGCCTCGTCGACCCTCGGCACCATGAGGCTCACCGGCCAGGCGGTAAGCATGGCCATAGTGACCCTGGTTATGGCCTCTATCGTGGGCAGCGTGGAGTTGAGCCCCGACTATTCCGGACTGCTGGTGAAAAGCGCAAAGACGTCCTTTTTGGTGTTTACTGCGCTGTGCTTCGCAGGGATATTCGCCTCCCTGGCTAGGGGCAATGTGAGAACCGACGCCGGGCCCGCCCGGGGCGTTCCGGTGAAAGGCGAATGAATCTGATGACCGGAGAATTTAAAGAAAAATTGCGGACGAAATTGTATATAATTATATATAATTAAATAAGGACATTTGTCCTCCCAAAACGAGGTTAGACAACTCCCGAAAGCTCATGTAAGCTAAAAATAGCCGACGGGAGGGGACCTAAGAGAAGGAGGACGAAAAATGGAAACTGCGGTACAAGAACGAATCCAGTCGAA